>JALZJL010000280.1 GCA_030859785.1 Acidobacteriota bacterium | reverse complement strand
TCTTCTCTTTCTTGCTGGTTGACCTGTCAGCGCTACTCGCAAATCTGCCTACGCCGTCGGGGGACAGAGATTCCGCCGATTACTCCGGCGATAAAACTTCTGAGCTTAATTCAACCGGCGCTCCTTCTGTCTCTTGCGGTGTGGGTCGGCGTTGCGCTTGCTTCCAAAGTCGGTTTGTCGTCGCCGGTGGCTGAAGCGGCGGCTTCCGGCGGACAGATTGGTTCGACCCTCAAACCGCAAATCATTCCGGGCTTAATAGGCGGTCTGGCTGGCGGCGTTGCCATTGTTCTCACCGCATTGTTGTCGAAACCGTTTTTGTCGCCTGAGGTCGTAGCGCGAATCGCTGAATTAGGCAGACACGTTCCACTGCCGACGCGCCTGCTTTATGGCGGCGTAACCGAAGAATTGTTGCTGCGTAGGGGATTAATGACGCTGCTTGTGTGGGCGGCGTGGCGGCTTCTTCAAAAAGGACGGAACGAGCCGAAGCCTGTCTATTTTGTGGGCCCGATTCTAATTTCGTCGGTGATCTGGTTCTGGTGCAAAATTTTTGAGTTGTACAATATATTGTGGAAAAGAGAATGAGTTAACCACAATCTATTGCGGTTAATGAAAATTTTGCACCAGAACCACATTTTCAACCACTCTTTTATTCGGGGACCTCACCAATGTGGCCTTCAATGTGGGACTGAAAGTGGGACTAAAAAGAAACGGGAGACTTCGCGTCTCCCGTAACCTGTTGCATTTATTGATGAGCCGTGCGGGACTCGAACCTGCGACCCACTGGTTAAAAGCCAGTTGCTCTACCGACTGAGCTAACGGCCCACTAAAAGCAGAAGAAGTGTGAATAGAAAATCATTCTACATGCGACGCGCGGTCGCATCAAGCAGCGCGAAAAAGTTTAACCTTTGAGCCACGCGCCAAGTGGGGAATCATGGACGAGAATGGTCTGCCCGCGTTCGGGGCCGGTCGATACCAAGCCGATGCCGACGCCAATCTGTTCGGAAAGGAAATCGATGTAGCGACGCGCGGCGGTGGGCAGCGCGTCCATCTGCGTGATGCCTTCGGTCGAGGTTTTCCAGCCAGCCAGTGTTTCGTAGACGGGTTTGACGCGGCGTAAATCCTGCGCGACTGCCGGGAAGTATTCAAGCGCGCGCCCTTCCAGATTGTAGCCGGTGCAGACTTTGATCTCGTCGAGCGCGTCGAGCACATCGAGTTTGGTTAACGCCACAGACGTGAAGCCGTTAATCTCGGCGGCGTACCGCGTCGCGAACGCATCGAACCAGCCGCAACGCCGCGGGCGACCCGTCGATGCACCGTACTCGCGGCCACGCTCGCGGATCAATTGACCAAGTTCGGCTTCGCCTTCAATCATCTCAGTCGGAAATGGGCCTTCGCCGACGCGCGTCGTGTATGTCCGCACGATGCCGAGCACACCGTTGATGCGGTGCGGGGCGAGTCCCGTCCCGATAGAAGCGCCGCCCGCCGTCGTGTTCGAAGAGGTGACGAACGGATATGTGCCGTGGTCGACATCAAGCAGTGTTGCTTGTGCGCCCTCGATCAGGATTGAGCGGCCTTGGCGTGCGGCGCGATTCAAAAAGTGAGTCGTGTCGGCGATGAACGGCGCGAGGCGTTCAACGAAACTTGATGTTTCAGCGAAGACCTGTTCCACGTCGAGCGTCTGGCCGCCGTAGGCAAGGATGATTCGATTGGCATCCTCGACGTTGCGCTCGATGCGCGAACGCAGCACATCAGATACGAGCGCGTCGGCAACGCGGATGCCGCGCCGCCCGGCCTTGTCTTCGTAGGCCGGCCCGATCCCGCGCAAAGTGGTGCCGACGCGCTCGTTGCCGAGTCGCTCTTCGCTCGTGTGATCGAGCGCGCGATGGTACGGCAGTATTAAGTGCGCGCGGGAACTGACCAAAACCCGTTCGGGCGTGACTTCCAAACCCTGTTCGATGAGCCGGTCGGCTTCCTGGAAAAAAGCCTTCGGATCAATCACCATGCCGTTGCCGAGGACGCAGGTCTTGCCTCGGTGGGTGATGCCGGACGGAATCAAATGCAGAACGTAAGACTGATCGCCGACATAGACCGAATGCCCGGCGTTGTGCCCGCCCTGGTAGCGCGCCACGATGTCGAAACGTTCGGCCAGCAGGTCGACGATCTTGCCTTTGCCTTCATCGCCCCACTGCGCACCGATGACCACGATGATGTGTGACATAAAAGTAGATGTCAGATGTCAGATGTCAGATGTTAGACAAAAACTGACATCTAACATCCAGCATCTGATATCTGCTTTTCTAACTTGCTCTCTCCAACTTAATCGGCTTCTCAATGAAGTAGAAACTACAAGAGCCGCGCACTTCTTCCAGATCACGTTGCTCAATGGGGAAGAGGCGGCACTGGTTCGGACGGTCTTCGTAGATGCCGCAGGTCGTCGAGTCGTCGTCGTTCTTCTTAAGGAACGGACACTTGAAGAGAATCTCGCAACACGCACCGCAACGGTTACAATCGCCGCGCCGGAGCGCGAGCGCGGCGACCACTTCTTCCTTGCGAAAGTTGGCGCTGACGAAGCGGCGGACTTTGCCCTGCACCTGGCGGGCGCGGAACTTCGTATCCTCGACGGCTCGCGAACGTTTCGCCGCGGCCAGACGTTCCTCGATGGAATGTCGACGGGCCGTGCGACTGCGGGATGTTTGTTTCATCGATCCTCTAAGTTAAGTCACATCCGAAGATCAAGCGCCGAATAGACGTTTGACGACGACGGGATAGCGCCTAAACGCACGAAGTGGCGCGAGCGCGATTCTGGTGAACAACGCTCGCGCCACTTCAGATGTGTCATCTCAGGCGCTTGCCACGCTGACGTGCTTTTCGATCATCCGTGAGATGGCTTCTTTACTGGTCGCGCCGACGACTCGCTCTTCTTCCTTGCCGTTCTTGAAGAGGATCAACGTCGGAATGCCCTTGATGCCGTAACGCTGTGAGACCGCCGGGTTGTCATCCACATTCAGCTTGACGACGCGCGCATTGCCGGAGTATTTCTCCGCCACCGCCTCGACGGTCGGCGCCAACATCCGGCACGGCGCGCACCAGGCGGCCCAGAAATCGACCAGCACCGGTTGGTCGGACTTTAAAACATCACTCTCAAAGCTGTGATCGCTGACTTCGTTGACATGTTCACTCATGCGTTTTCTATCTCCTTTGATGGCTTTGTTAATGATCGTTCGGGCTTGAATGCGGCGGCGCACTCGCCCTGCTTTCGGTATCTTGAAAATCCTTGCCACTATATAAGCAGGCTATCACCGCCGTCTTACAATCCGGTCACGATCCGGTAGACCTCGACGTAGCGCCGCGCGGCGGCCTGCCAAGAATTGTCGGCATGCATCCCGCTCAACTGAATCGTACGCCACACTTCCGGCTCATTATAGCAGTAGAGCGCTTCATAGAGGCTCTCCAGCATCGCTGCCGCCGAGTAGCGCGCGAACTTAAAGCCGTTGCCCGTTCCGCGCGCCCGGTCGTAATTCTCGACGGTGTCGTCTAGCCCACCCGTCGCGCGGACCACCGGCACCGTGCCGTAGCGCATGCTGTACATCTGATTCAATCCGCACGGCTCGTACCGCGACGGCATCAGAAATATATCCGCGCCGGCCTCGATCTGGTGTGACAGTGCTTCATTGAAGCCACGGAAAACACCCACCCGGTGCGGCGCATAGTCGCGCATCGTCTGCAAAAAATCTTCGTACTCGCTCTCTCCTGATCCGAGAGAGACAAAGAACGCGCCGGTCTCAATCATCGCGCCCGCCGCTTCCCTGACGAGATCGAAACCCTTCTGCGGCGTCAGCCGGGAAATCGACGCGATGATGGGCCGATCCAAGTCTTCAGGCAGTTCGTAACGGCGCAGCAGGTCGAGCTTGCAGTGGCGTTTACCTTCCAGATTGTCGGCGTTGTAATGTGACGCTAAGAAGGGATCAGTCGCCGGATTCCACGCTCCATAATCGACGCCGTTGGTAATCCCGATCAAGCGTTCGCGGCGCATCCGCAGCAGCCAATCGAGACCGTGGCCGTGTTCCGGCGTTTGAATCTCTTCGGCGTAGCGACGGCTGACGGTCGAGAGCGCGTCGCTCGCCATCAGGCCGGCCTTCAGTGCCGAGGCGGCGCCATCCGCGATGAAGTAATCTCGTTCTTCGTCTGACCCAAAACCGAGTCGCCACAGTTCGCCCGCATCGAACGCGCCATGGTAAGCGAGGTTGTGAATGGAAAAGAGTGTACGGGTGCGCGCGTAATACGAATCGTGATTGCGGCGCGAGCGGAGTTCGGCAGCCGCGAAGCCGCACGGCCAGTCGTTTCCGTGAACGACATCGGGCGGCCCGCCGACGCGCTTCATCAACGCGAGTGACGCGCGACAAAAGAAGGCGAAGCGCTCGTGATCATCGCGGTAGCCATAAATGCCAGGCCGCGCAAAGTACTCCGGCGCGTTGATCAGAAACGTCGGGGCGCCGGGCGCGTCGCTGTACCACACATTGACGCGGCGCGTGCCGCCGAGCCAGTCGACTTCCAAATTATCAAAGACCATTTCGCGCAGCAGGCGGCGATCCGTCTCTTCATAAAGCGGGTGCAACAGCACCGCGTCCACGTCTCCGCCCGTTTCGCGCAGGGCCTTCGGAAGCGCGCCCGCCACGTCGCCGAGTCCACCGGTTTTGGCGAAAGGTACGGCCTCGGACGATAGGATCGCAACGCGCAAGAAGTTTCAACCGAGCGCCCCTCACAAAAAAGGAAACTCGTCTCCCGGACAATTAAGTTGTTAAAGCCAGAGGGCCAGTACTATGCGAAGCCGACGCGCTTTTGTCAAGAAAGCACTTAAAAACGGCAACGGGCGAGCGATGACGAGAAGCACCCGCTCCCTTAATCACACTACTCACCCGTCACACTCCGCCGCTACTTAAGTCTGCATTGACGACAGAAAATCGGCGTTCGACTTGGTCTTGCCGAGGCGTTCAAGCACGACTTCCATCTGCTCGACCGGCGACAGCGGGTTCAGCACGCGGCGCATCACCCAGATGCGTGCGAGGTCATCCTTTTCAATCAGGAGTTCCTCCTTGCGCGTGCCGGAGCGTTGGATGTCGATAGCCGGGAAGAGTCGCTTGTCGACCAGTCGGCGGTCGAGGTGAATTTCGCAGTTACCGGTTCCCTTGAACTCTTCGAAGATGACGTCGTCCATGCGCGAGCCGGTGTCGATTAGTGCCGTGGCGATGATCGTCAGGGAGCCGCCCTCCTCGATGTTGCGCGCCGCGCCGAAGAATCGCTTCGGGCGCTGTAGTGCGTTTGCGTCAATACCACCGGAGAGGATTTTACCCGACGGCGGAACCACCGCGTTGTGGGCGCGCGCCAGGCGGGTCAGAGAGTCGAGCAGGATCACCACATCGCGCTTGTGTTCGACCAGACGCTTCGCTTTCTCGATCACCATGTCGGCGACCTGCACGTGGCGCGTTGGCGGCTCGTCGAACGTGGACGAGATGACCTCGCCGTTGACCGAGCGCTGCATGTCGGTGACCTCTTCCGGTCGCTCGTCGATGAGAAGAACGATCAGCGAGACTTCCGGATGGTTCTGCGTCACCGAGTTGGCGATGGTCTGGAGCATCATCGTCTTGCCGGTCCGTGGTGGCGCGACGATCAAGCCGCGCTGACCTTTACCGATGGGCGTCACAAGATCAATCACCCGCGCCGCGAGATTGTCGGACGTGACCTCCATCATCAGCCGCGCGTCCGGATAGAGCGGCGTCAGGTTGTCGAAGAAAACCTTTTCGCGCGCCATGTCGGGCGCTTCGAAGTTGATGGCTTCAACTTTAATTAGTGCGAAGTAGCGCTCGCCTTCCTTCGGCGGACGAATCTGCCCGCTGACGGTGTCGCCGGTGCGTAGATCAAACTTCCGAATCTGCGACGGACTGACGTAAATATCGTCGGGGCCGGGCAGGTAGTTGTACTCCGGCGCGCGCAGAAAGCCGAACCCGTCGGGCAGCGTTTCGAGCACGCCCTCGGAAAAGATGAGACCGCTTTTTTCGGTCTGCGCGGCGAGGACTTTGAAGATCAGTTCCTGCTTGCGCATTCCGGTCGCGCCCGGCACGTCGAGTTCCTTGGCGATGTTGGTCAGCTTGGAGATCGACAACTCTTTCAGCGTCGCGAGGTTGAACGGTTCGCCGGTGACGCGCGGCATCCCCGGTTCGCGCCCCGAAGAAGGAGCGTCGTCCATTTCCTGATCGGCGTCGATGTCCGGCGAATCTTCGGCGGTCGCAGTCGTCGACCGTCCGTTGTCGGACGCTGTGCCGTTCGTGGTGTCCCGGTTGTTGGTACGTGTGCGTGGTGTGCGTTGTGACATTTCAGTTATTCTCAAATGGCAGGAGCCGACAGTGGTCTGTGGCTATCTGCCAGCATGCTTCTGTTTTATGGATGCCTCGTTAATGATCGATACGGTTAAATGAGCGTTATTATTGTTACGGGTGTGAAAGCTTTGGTGTGCAACTATTGAGTCGCGGGTTTGTCTGGGACAAACATTCGGTGACTTCGGTAAAGCTATCAGTCAATTCTTCGCTCGAACACTTTCGCGAGAGCGTTCTGGAAGTGGTTTTACATTTACACAGAGTTTACGCGAGCAAGTGTTAGATGCTGCGGCCTTCCCGCACGGTCGCCTCGCAAGTCACTTCTGATATTTCAATAAAGGGGATTGTGAGACGGTTAAGGCTGCTTCGATGTTGCGCCAGACTTCATCGCGACCACGTCTCGTGACGGCGGAATAAGCGATGATTCGATGATGGTCAGGTGCGCCACTGTCCGATGCATCCAGAAGTCTCTGCGCTCGTTCGAGGTTTCTTCGTAACTCGTTGTTCGAGAGTTTATCAGATTTCGTGGCAATCGTTAGGAAAGGCTTTCCATTTGCTCGAAGCCATCCGCGAAGCTGCAAATCTAATGTTGTGGGTTCGTGGCGCGAATCTACGATTTGAATTGATAGCACAAGGGACTCACGCTTGGCAAGGTAGCTCGTCACAATCTCGCCCCATGATTCTCTGATGTCACGCGGCACCCGCGCGTAGCCATAACCAGGGAGATCGACGAAATGAAACCGCGTGTTGATCAGGAAAAAATTGAGGGCCTGCGTTCGCCCCGGCGTCGAGGATGTGCGGGCCAGCCCCTGGACGCCGAGCAGCGAATTAATCACACTCGATTTCCCGACATTCGAGCGGCCCAAAAAAGCCACCTCCGGCAGCACTCCGCGCGGCCAGTGGTCTTCGGCAAACGCGCTTTTGATAAATTCGGTGCTGGTGATCTTCATCAGAAGGTAACCGACGAGGGCCGAAGTGCGTGCGGGCGGAAGGCAAAAGTGAACAATTTTGAGTTTTGAGCTGAATACCGAAAACTCAAAACTGAAAACTGTTTGACGGTTGTGATTTGATCTGCTTCTTCAGGCTGCCTCCGCGTTTGCTGCTGCGCTGGCTTTAGCTTCGGCGCGCATCGCTGCCATTTTTCGCGACATCTGTCGCATGCCCTCCAGGCGCTGCTTGGCGTCGAGCAGTCGCATCACCAATTTCTCCAGATGCAATAGGTACCGCGGTCCCATTAGTGCGCGCATCTCTTCGATGAAAGGCTCGATCTTGGCGTAGAAGAAGATGTGCTCGGCGTTGGCGTCATTGAACATTTCTTCGTCAATCGCGCCGTGGTTGACCAACGAGCACGCCATGTCCCAGTAGGTCGTCACCATTCGATAGTGTGCGCTGTGCTCGCTCGTCATCACGTTGAGAATGTCCTGCACGCTCGCCGGGTTGAACCTGGCGAACCAGTCGCGCGCCTGGCGCATCGTCTCCTCGCGGCGCAGGTCATAAAGTTTAAGGATCAGTTCGGCGCTCTCTGCTTTCGTGCTCACTTAAGTGGTCTCTCCTTCAGCTTGCGGCGGTGGCGTCGACGGGAATTCAATCTGTTCACTATTAAGCGGTTTCAGATTCAAAGCGAGTGGGGTATCGCACGCCGGGCAGGCGATGTGCTCGGTGCTCGACGCAAGCTGCTCGCGTGCGTCAACATTTTGTTCTTCCTGGTCAACCGGATGGTTGTCGACGCTGAGTTGATCGTCGATGATGATCTCGTTGCAGATGTCGACGCATTCGTTGCAGATAAAGACGTCTGGCCCGGCGATTAACTTCTTCACTTCGTTCTGCGATTTACCACAGAATGAACAGCCCAGGGAATCTTTCGGGCGTCGTCGTATTAATGCCACGGCATGCCTCCTCACAGGTGTTCAAGCGAGCGGTGGGTTCGAGCGTTTGATGAATCGGGTTGTGAGAACCGGCGTCGGCGACTACCCCATGCTCTGCGTCGACCGTCGGAAAATGTGGCGTCGAGTGAATCTTGATTAGCCGACACGCGGTCAAACTGATTCGCGGTGACCGCGCGGTCGGACAGGCGCGGATAAGGAGATTGCCGCGGGGCGCGCGCGAAGTCACAACGCTTTGGTGAGCCTCTCCGTGCGCCCCGCGCTAGTTCATTTAGTCTACCATCGTCGGCACGCCCTGCGAGGATGGATCGGTCGTCCAGACCGGCGGCGGCGTGACCGCTACGTCGGTCGCCCCGGCGTCGGTCGGGCACGCATCTTCGAGCGCGAGTGACAGCACTTCGTCAATCGTCTCGACCAGTTGGATGCTCATCGCGGCGCGCACCTCTTCCGGCACTTCCTGAATGTCCTTCTCGTTCTCCTTCGGAATCAGCACCGTCGTGATGCCGAAGCGGTGCGCCGCGAGCAACTTCTCTTTGACGCCGCCGACCGGCAGCACGCGACCACGCAACGTAATCTCGCCGGTCATCGCCAGGTCTTTGCGTACCGGCACGCGTCCGAGCGCTGACGCCATCGCCGTCGCCAGCGTGACGCCTGCTGATGGGCCGTCCTTCGGAATCGCCCCTTCCGGGATGTGCACATGCAGGTCGCGCTTGCGGATAAACTCAAGGTTCATGCCGAGACGTTCGGCACGCGCCTTGATGCATGTCAGCGCGGCCTGCGCCGACTCCTGCATCACCTCACCGAGCTTGCCGGTCAGACGCACGCCGCCGCGACCGTTGACCAGCGTGGCCTCGATCTGCAAGACCTCACCGCCAACCTCCGTCCACGCCAATCCGACCGCCAGTCCGACCTCGCTATTCGCCGCGGCGCTGTGCTGCCGAAACTTGACGGTGCCGAGCATTTCACGGACGCGCTCGCCGGTGACGATGTCTTTGAAGACTTCGCCCGCGTTCTCTGTGACCAGTTTCCGTGCGACCTTGCGGCAGCACGAGCCGATCTCGCGCTCTAAGTTGCGCACGCCCGCTTCGCGCGTGTAGTGACGAATGATTTCGAGGATGCCGTCTTCAGTGAACTCGACCTGGTCGGATTTGAGTCCGCTTCCCTCGGCCTGCTTCGACACGAGATGGCGCTTGGCAATTTCCAGCTTCTCGCGCTCGGTATAGCCCGACAGACGCAGTATTTCCAAGCGGTCCTGCAGTGGCGGCGGAATCGTATGAAGGACGTTTGCCGTCGCGATGAAGAAGACTTTCGAAAGGTCGTACTCGACATCGAGGTAGTGATCCTGGAATGTGTTGTTCTGCTCCGGGTCGAGCACTTCCAGCAGCGCCGACGACGGGTCGCCGCGGAAGTCAGCGCCGAGCTTGTCAACCTCATCAAGCAGAATCAGTGGGTTGGCCGTCCCAGCCTTCTTCATCATCTGGATGATCTGCCCCGGCAACGCACCGATATATGTCCGGCGGTGGCCGCGAATCTCCGCCTCGTCGCGCACGCCGCCCAAACTAAGGCGCACGAATTTCCGTCCGGTTGCTCGCGCGATGGATTTGCCGAGACTGGTTTTACCGACGCCCGGCGGGCCGACGAAACAGAGAATCGATCCCTTCGGGTTCTTCACCAATTGTCGCACCGCGAGATGCTCGAGAATCCGCTCTTTGATTTTCTCCAGACTGTAATGGTCTTCGTCCAATATCTCTTCGGCCTTCTGAAGGTCTTTGATCTCTTTCGACTTATGCTTCCACGGCACGCTCAGCAGCCAATCGATGTATGTGCGCGACACCGTGCCCTCGGCGGACATCGGCGGCATCGCTTCGAGGCGGTGAAGCTCTTGCAGGGCTTTCTCCTTGGCCTCTTCGCTCATGCCCGCTTCTTCGATGCGCTTGCGCAAATCTTCCATCTCGGCCTTCTCATCCTTGCGGCCGAGTTCCTTGTGAATCGCTTTGATCTGCTCGTTAAGGTAATACTCCTTTTGCGCCTTCTCCATTTGCCGCTTGACGCGCGCCTGGATGGTGCGGTCGAGTTGGCGCTTATCGACCTCGACTTCAAGCAACTCAATCAACCGTTGCAGACGCCCGTGCGTCGAGAAAATTTCGAGCAACCCCTGCTTGTCCTCGACCGAGATGCGCAGTTGCGAGGCGAGCGCGTCAGCGAGGTGCGATGGGTCCTGGTTGCGTAGCGCCGTCTGTAGTGCATCGGTCTGCGCTTCGGGCGCGAGGCGTAGATGCTGCTCGACGAGTTGGCCGATGCGCTGCACCAACGCTTCGATGCGCGCGCCCGACTCGGTAACAGAATGGGCGCGGCGCACGGTCGCAGTGAACGCGCCGTTGTCATTGTCGACCCGGATGGTCGTCGCGCGTTCGCGCCCTTCGACTACGACTTTGGTCTGACCGTTTTCCTGTCGCTGCGCCTGCAGGATGCGCGCAATCGTCCCGACACCGTAAATCTGATCGGGCGTCGGTTCGTCAATCGAAGCGTCGTGCTGCGTGGAAAGGAAAATGGTACGGTCGGTGGCAAGCGCTTCTTCGAGCGCACGCACAGAACCGGAGCGGCCAATCTTAAAAGCGACTTTGGTGAAAGGAAAAATGACGACATCGCGAATCGGCACCATCGGGTAGCGCACGATGTCAACAGGAGTGCGATCTGAATATTCTTCCATAGTTGATGATTTCTCTACTACATCCTTATAAGGTGCGAGGGCGAGTCGGCACATCGGACGCTGCCGCTCGCCCCATCGCTGTAACTGTTGGGAAGATTTTAATCTATTTCACGGAGACGTGCCACTTCATCAACGGAATCAAAGTTAAAAAGGCAAAAGGAGAAGAGTCTCAACCTTTTGCCTTCGGCTTCTCTTTAATTTTGACTCGCGTTAGGCGGCTTCGTCGATGCCGGTCAGGGATTCGCCGGGGATGGCGCGGCGGCGTTCGACCATCTCGCTGGTAATGACAAACTCTTTGATGCGCTTCTGCGAAGGCAGTGTGTACATCGCGTCGAGCAGCAGTTCTTCCATAATCATCATCAGCCCGCGCGCGCCGACTTTACGGTCGACGGCCTGCCGGGCGATGGAGCGCAGAGCATCCTCGGAGAAGCGCAGTTTGACGTTGTCGAAGTCGAATTTTTTCTGATACTGCTTGATGAGCGCGTTCTTCGGCTCGGTCAGGATTCTGATGAGCGCCGATTCATCGAGTTCATGCAGCACGCCGAGGACGGGGAGTCGCCCGACGAATTCGGGAATCAGGCCGTAGCGCACCAGGTCTTCGGGCTGCGCCAGTGCCAGCGCTTCGCTGTAGCGGTTCGCGCCGCCTTTGATCTCAGCCTGGAAGCCCATCGATTTATTGCGCAGCCGCCGCTCGACGACCTTCTCTAATCCGACAAATGCGCCGCCGCAGATGAATAGAATGTTGGTCGTGTCGACGGGGAAAAATTCCTGGTGCGGGTGCTTCCTGCCGCCCTGCGGCGGAACATTGGCAACCGTGCCTTCGAGAATCTTTAACAGTGCCTGCTGCACACCCTCGCCCGACACGTCGCGCGTGATCGAGGGGTTCTCATCCTTGCGGCAAATCTTGTCGACCTCGTCGATGTAGATGATGCCCTGCTGTGCCCGCTCGACATCGCCATTGGCGGCCTGCAAAAGCTTCAGGATGATGTTCTCGACATCCTCACCGACGTAACCCGCCTCAGTCAGCGTCGTCGCATCGACGATGGTGAAGGGGACGCTGAGCATCCGCGCCAGCGTCTGCGCCATCAGGGTTTTGCCGGTTCCGGTCGGGCCGATCAGAAGGATGTTCGACTTCTGGATTTCGATGTCCGAGCGGCGACGCGCCAATTCGATTCGCTTGTAGTGCTGGTAGACAGCGACGGCGAGACGCTTCTTCGTCTCTTCCTGGCCGATCACATACTCATCAAGAAAGTTTTTGATCTCGGCGGGCTTGGGAAGCGGTGGGCGGGTGGCGACAGACTCGGCTTGCTGATCGTCGGTGATGATCTCGTTGCAGATGTCAATGCATTCGTTGCAGATGTAGACGGTCGGCCCGGCGATTAACTTCTTCACCTCGTTCTGGGACTTGCCGCAGAACGAACAACGCAACGTATCGTCGGTTCGTCGTACCATAGAAGTTCGAGGGACTCCGTAAGGGATTTCCGATTTCCGGTTGTCGATTGCAGAAAGCGTTATAAGGGTTTCGGTCTGCCCTTGAGTCGCGAATCGTCAATCGTCAATCAAAAATCTGGTTACTCGCGGTGCGCAATGACTTCATCAATCAGGCCGTACTCCTTGGCCTGCATCGACGACATGATGCGGTCGCGCTCGACATCGCGCTCGACCTGCTCGTAAGTTTGTCCGGTATGTTTCGCCAGGATGTTCGAGGTCAACTCGCGCATGCGGATGATCTCTTCGGCCATGATGCGGACATCCGTCGCCTGGCCCTGCGCGCCGCCGGACGGCTGGTGAATCAGGATGCGCGAGTTCGGCAACGCGAATCGCTTGCCCTTCGCGCCCGCCGCTAACAGCAGCGCCGCCATCGACGCGCACTGGCCGACGCAAATCGTCGTCACGTCCGGGCGGATGAACTGCATCGTGTCGTAGATCGCCATCCCGGAGGTGATCGAGCCGCCCGGTGAATTGATGTAAAGGTTGATGTCTTTTTCCGGGTCTTCGGCTTCGAGAAACAAAAGCTGAGCGACGATCAGGTTGGCGATTTGATCGTCGATGGGTGTGCCGATGAAGATGATGTTGTCTTTGAGAAGGCGCGAGAAGATGTCGAAGGCCCGTTCGCCGCGCGACGTCTGCTCGACCACCATTGGAACTAATGCCATACCGCTAACTCCGAGTGATTAACCTGTCCGGTGTACAGAAGCGATGATTGCTGCTAACTAAGGAAACCGCGTGATTTCTGAAGTTCAAGAACACACGTCAATGCGGCAATCAAAGTCTTGAGTCAAAGTGTTGAGCGATTAACGAAAACGCCGGCGATGAATCAAAGTGTCAGCGCTGTTCTTCGTTCGGTCGTGATTCGCCGTCGCCGGCCACCGCACTATGGCTGCTCTCGGCAATGAGTTGATCTGTGGCCGGTGTGTCGCTCACAGTGGGCGTCTCATCAACCTCTTTCTTAACTTCTTCTTCGCGCCACTCTTCATCACGCACCGACGCATTTTCAATGAGAAGGTCGAACGCTTTGCGATTGCGCAACCTGTCGGCGATGCTACGTTCGCCTCCCTGCTTTGTCAAGGCAGCGCGCACTTGATCAATTGATTGATTCGTCGCTTCGGCGAATGATGAAATCTCCGCTTCAACTTCTTCGTCCGTGACCTCAATTCGCTCTTCATCGGCGACACGCTCAAGCAGCAGCGAGGCGCGCAAATCCGCGGTCGCACGTTCGCGCAGCATGCCACGCAACCCTTCCCAATTGACTTCGCGCTCGCGTGGGTCGACGCCGCGTTGGAACATGTCGCGCACCATCGACTCGAGCAATTGCTGTGTCTGATGTTCGACCAATGTAGTGGGCACTTCGAACTGGTGCGCCGCCACCAGTTTCTCTATCAACTCGTTGCGCAGGCGAAAGTCGGCCTCACGCTGAGCACCCTCGGTCAGATTCTGACGCACGCGCGTACGCAAACTCTCAACCGAGTTGACCTGTTCGCCCAACCCCTTCGCCCACTCGTCGTCGAGTTCGGGAACCTCTTTGACGCGCACTGCTGTGACCACCGCGGTGTACTCGATCTCTTTCCCGGCGAGGCCCTTCGACGTGAAGTCTTCCGGGTATTTGACGGTGAACGTTCGCTCGTCGTCGGGTCGCGTGCCGAGCAGATGATCGTTAAAGTCCTGCACCACGCCGGCGCCGCCGATCTCGACATCCACTTCGTCGACGGTGATGTCTTCGTCGGCGGGCGGGTCGATGAAATGACCGCGGAAGTTAACCGTCACGAGGTCACCGCTCTCTGCGCCGCGGTCTTCGACGGGCTGAAGCGAAGACGATTCTTCTCGCAACTCTCGAATCGTCTCTTCGACCATCTCGTCGGTGACGGGTCGCGTGCGCCGCGCTACTTCTAATTCTTTGTACTGGCCGAGAGCGATGTCAGGCAGGACTTCGAGGTGCGCGTGGAGCGCGATGGGCAGTTCGCCGAACTTGTCGAGCGCCGCGTCATTGTCGAGACGCACGTCCGGCTCGCCGATGACTGAGAGCGAACTCTCCGTAATCGCGTCACTGATGGCCTGCGGCACTATCTGTTGCAGCACCTCGGTGCGAATCTCTTTCTTGAATCGCTGACGCACGACGTTGCGCGGCGCGTGACCGCGGCGGAAGCCAGGCACGTTGGCTGCCTTCGCGTAGCGGTCGCTGACGCGATCATACTCGGCGCGAATGGCATCGGCGTCAATTTCGATCTTGAGTTCTTTGCGAGTCGGAGAGATGTCGACCAATTCGGTTTTCATAAACATTAAAGCCCGCCTCCATCTGATTAATCGCCGGGCGGGCGTCCTTCCCATGAATAAATTTGTGTAAGCGCGGAGATCAAATTTTTACCGTGAGCGTGTGATGCCGGGGGCGGGACTCGAACCCGCACGCCTTGCGGCACAGGCTTCTAAGACCTGCGTGGCTGCCATTACACCACCCCGGCATTTCAAGATGTGAAACGAAGTTCGAGATTAATAGATTGGGTCATGATTGTCTAGCAGAGCAAAATGGACGCACCGGCAAGTGTCAAACAGCAAGTCGAACAGAGACCGCCACCACTCCGCAGAGTCGCATCAGTGGGTCACATCTTGCGCCGTCGTCGCCACTGCTCATCAGCGATCATCGCGCGCGAGTCATTGTTGACGGTGGATGACAAAAAGACTCGTCGCGCGCCGCTCGCGTCTTCCACTCGGCGACCCCGCAGTTCATAATCCCTCGCTCAACGCGCTTTGAAAACTTTGGACAATCTGAGGGAGGGAGTGTCACGTGGAAAAAGTCTCTTTTCTTAATCAACCGAACTGCTATCGTCTGTCGAACGGAACAATCGATGTGATTGTCACCACGGATGTCGGCCCGCGCGTCGTCCGCTACGGTTTTGTTAATGAAGAAAATGCGCTCGGCGAAGTGCTGGACGCTTCGGTGACAACCGAATTCGGCGAGTGGAAACCGTGGGGCGGCCATCGCTTGTGGGTAGCACCGGAAGCGAAGCCGCGCAGCTATGTGCCGGACAACAGCTCGATTGAGTTCGAGGCCGACGACGATCACACGATCCGCCTTCGCCCGTCAATCGAATCGCCGACGGGCATGCAAAAAGAGATGACCGTCACGCTCGATGCGGCGGGGACGGGCGTCACCGTTCATCACCGGATCATCAACCGCGGGCTGTGGGGCGTCCGCGTCGCGCCGTGGGCGATCACGATCATGAATGGCGGCGGCGAAACGATTCTCCCGCAGGAGCCTTACCGCTCCTGGGACGAGACGGTGCTTCCGGCGCGTCCGCTGGTGTTGTGGCATTACACGGATCTGCGCGACCCGCGTTGGAGCATCGGAAAGAAGTTGATTCGCCTGCGGACGGATGCAAATCTAGATCAGCCGCAGAAGATCGGCATCCTCAATAAGCAGGGGTGGGCGGCGTACCTCCGCCGCGATACGCTGTTCATCAAGAGCGTCGATTATGAGGAGAGCGCAATGTATCCTGACTATGGCAGCAACGCTGAAACCTACACGGCAGGCTCGTTCATGGAGATCGAGACGCTGGCTCCACTGCGTCAGCTTGAACCGGGCGACGCGGCGACGCACATCGAGCGTTGGCACCTCTTCAGCGGCGTGCCGGCAGGCGCCGACGAAGACGCGCTCCTCACCGCCCTCGCCGCACCGTTGATTGCGGCGTCACGCTGACGCCTTCGCCATGCCGGACTACGTTAGTACCGGACAGTCGTCATTCCAACCGGCGTGCTTACGTAGTCGCCTGTGTCGCAGCTAAACAATTTTCGTGACATGCCGGTGACTGTCTGGTACGTTGTGCGCGCTGTAGCCACAAAGACTTTAAGGAGAGAAACGATGCCAACAAAAAAGGCAACGAAGAAGGCCGCGAGTGCCGGTGCGAAGGGATCAAAGAAGACGGCCAAGAAGTCTGCCGCGTCGTCGGGCGGCGGTAAGAAAGCTGCTTCGAAGAAGGGCACGACCAAAAAGTCGGCCATCAAGAAACAGAGCGCCACGAAGAAGTCCGCCGCTGTCGCACGCCCCGGCAGCAAAAAGGGTGCGGCTAAGAAACAGGGCACGACCAAGAAGACGGTCGCAAGTAAGAAGACGGTTGCGAGCAAGAAACAGGGCGCGAGCAAAAAGCAGTCCACACAGAAGTCGTCGGGCCTCCTTTCCAAGACCGCCAAGGTGGCGACGCAGGTCATCGTCGGCGCAGCCATTGGCGCGGCGAAAGGCGCGGTGATCGGCGCGGTCGAGCCGCTCGAACAAGCAGCCGGCGTCGAGCCACAGGACAGGGCGCAAATCACAGGAGACGGCGACGGCGAGAAGACCGGCGACAATCAGTCATAGCGTGCGCGAGTCGTTTCACCACCGCACAATTTTCGGGATGAAAGGGTGATCCTGTCATCGTTACTCGTAATGAGTGATGGTGTCAGGGTCGCCCTCGCCTTACGTGGTGAAGAACCGCGCCGGATTCTCACTTCGGGTCTGCGGTTACGGCTTGAGTTTAATCTGAAGCGTTTCGCGTCCATCGGTCGTTGACGCGAAGCGGCGCTGGCGCGCCATGCGTAGCGCGGACGCTTCGTAAGCCTCCCGACCGGGGCGCGGGTTGGCAATCGACGCTTGTGCGACGCGACCGTTCACGACCTTCATCACTACCGTGACCGTATCCGCGCCCGAATCACCGCCGCCTTTTGCTTTGGCATCGACAGCTTTGCCCGCAGGCGCGACCGGGGCGGGAGCAGTTGCGGCCGAGGCGCCGGCAGCCACACGCTCTCCCGGCTGACTGGTGCCGTTGAATGTGCGTGAATTTTTGGTGCGCCAACGGTTGGCCCGGTAACCGCGACTTTGACCGCCGCCCGGCAGAACGACATCATCCGGTGCATCAATTGATGCCGCGGCATCGGCCTCCGGCGAAACATCGGTGACGTAGCCGGTGGCGCCCAAAATCGGAGAGGGCGAGACCGGCGCCGCGTTCGCTTGCCCATCGGTGGGCGCGGTGCTTCTCATCCGGCCATTGAATGCCACGACCGCGACGACGACGACTGCGACCAGCACCAGCGGCGCGGCGAACCGCGCCACACGCATCGGCCGGCGGTGATGCTCATAGACAGCGGCGACGTAGGCGGTGTCGACGGCGGGGATTGGAAAAAGCGTCGACGGTGCTTCGACGGGCGATGTCAGTGGGTCAACATCCTGGCGCTCCGACTCGACTTGATCCGAAGTCTTCGCGCCGGCACCACGTCCGCGCAACGAGTCTACAGGCGAACTGTCGAGTGACCTGGTCTTGGCGCTATTAGTTAGAGGATCGGTGACCGGAAACCACCTCTGCGGCGCGCTTGATTTCGTTTTGGCAAGAATTATTTGAGTGTCGGCGCGGACGTTTTCAGCAACCGGCAATGTGGCAGTGGTAGGATGAGAATGGCCGGACTCCGGCGCTTTGTCGGCGTGGGCCGCCGATTGGTCGGAGCCCCGCAACAGCAAGTTGAAGATCAGTTCCTGCGACGAGTCGCTGATAGTCAGTTCCGCCGGAGGCGCAGCCAGTGGGTCGAAGCTGAAGACGGCATCCGGCAGCGACATCGCATAGTGAATGGCCTGAAAGCCGACTAATGAACCAACGCGCGCGTCCAATAATTTGCCTTCTTTGAAAGAGAGTGTGGCGGGGCTTCTCGCGTGCTGAAAAACCAAATCCCCGGTCGCGCCGCGGTCGTGAAGAATGCCGATCAGAGTGGACAGCGGGTACTCACTTAATCTTCCGTTCAGGCTGATCATTCGTTCGGATTGCATGTTGATTAAAACCTCGTGTTAAGGGGCGAAGCGCGGCATTGCCACGCACGGCGGGGTGAAGCCGCGGTCTCAATTGGCGAGCAACAGTTGTTTGCCCATCGGCGTGTAAGAAAAGTCGTAAATTATCACCCCGACGACCTCGACCGGTTTCCCCGCCAGCAGAGTGGGGGAGAAGCGTGATCTGCGCGCTGCATCGACCGCTGCGGCGCGTAACTGTTGATGACCGCTGATGGGGCGCGCCGCAATGACATGTCCATCAGTATCCACAGTGACCTCGATGGCGACTTCGCCGGACAGTCGCAGGGCACGCGCAATCTCCGGGTAGATGGGTTTCGGCAACCGGGTGGCTTTGCCGATCAATGGGCGAGAGGTTAAAGGTTGTGCGGCGCGGGCCGGCGGCGACAAGACCGGCGCTTCGGTTTCAGTCTCGATCAACGCATCGGGGGTGGCGGCTTGGCTCAGAGAGGTATCGGCGCCGGGGGACGCTGTAATGACGGTGCTTGCTTCACCCAGCGCCTCTCGTGACAGCGCCTGAGAGGCGAGCGGGGTACTGGGCAGAGATAAATTGACGGCTACCTTCGGCGGTTCCGTCTGTGCCGCAACCGGGACGTCCTTCTGGGCCGCTGCATCACTACTGGCAGTTGACTTGGCAGCGGTTGACGTAGTGGTCGGAGTGACGTTGCCGTTGAAGTAGTAAGTGAGTGCGCGGTGCAGGACTTCGGTCGGTTCGTAGCTGATCTGGCCGGCCTCGACGACGGCGACTGCGGTTGTCATCTTCGTCCAGTTGCCGACCTGGTCGAACTCATACTTGTAAACCTCTGTGCTGATGACGGAGCCGTTCTCGTCGCGCAAAATCTTTTCGGTGATGTTGCCTTTGTCGTCGTATTTGTACTCTTCCTGGCCGATCACAGGGTTGTCGTCGAGAGGGTAAAGGGCGTGGTCGATCCGTCGCCCGCGTAGGTCGTAGGCGGCCGTTTCGAGAAGGACGCGGCGACCCTCGACGGACTGGCCTGAAGAGTCGGAGAGCCTTGTCAGTTCGATGCGGACGCGGCGGACAGCGCCAATCAATCCATCCTGGTCTCGGGTGCTGTCGAGCACCGAGATCGGCGTTCGCGTCGGCCTCCCACCAACAATCTCCTGCCCCTGCACAGTAATGCCACCGGCTGCGAGAGCTAAGGCAACAACTGAAAGCTTAAGGCTACGAGGAATGTAAAGCATATGAGAACCTTCCACACGGTTGGTCGTCTGTTTAGAAAAGAGCTTGCGGCCAACGGAAGGCTACAGCAAAAGTAGAGTGAAACCTCGCGTGTGAACAGTAACTGTAAAAGAAATTTGGGTTGAACCCGATGATGCGACAAACTTTGCTCGACAACATAAGCGCTCACCCACTGAACTTTCGGAATCCGACACGCCCGCACGCGGTAATCAGGAAGTACCTGACCCGACTCCTCGTCTCGTTATTAAGTGATTTTACTGCCGGGATTGATTTCCCCCTTGTTGGATGACGTTAGCCAAAGGGCGCTCGTGACGGATACTTGCCTGAAACGCAACATATACTCTCGTCAAGATGGTTGTCAACCAAAGAAATATTCATTTGGACACAGAACATTTGGCGGTTTAGCGGCACATCAGGCTGACAGCAATGCCCATTCTTGTCACGCACACGGCGCAGCCACGGTGTCAGCTCACGGGTGAGCACCAATGCAAGTTCCTGACATGTCACAACGGAGGGCAAAAACCGCCAAACCTTTTTCGCGCGCTGATGGAAACAATATACGTTCAATCACCGGCCAGCAGATTGCGCCACCTGTTCAGCGCAATCCGGTCGTGGAAATCTTCTGTTTTGATTTGACACAGAGATGAAGACACAACGTACGCAGAACGGGAAGGCCACAGTTAACAGCTTTCGCCTGTCATCTCAAAACTGAAAACTGAAAACTGTCTTCGCATTTGTTACGGCCCGAAATCGAGTTGCCGCACAATCTCTGTGAAACGCAAATCGTTGCGGAGGTGATTAAAGCGCGGGTCGATCTTCAGCAACACCAGTCCGGGGTGACGATCTTCATAGGCCCGTCTGAGCCACACCAACGCTTGATCCTTTTCGCCCAATCCGGTGTAGACGATAGCGACGAAATAAGGCGAGACGTAGCCGCCCGGTCGTGGCTGTTGCAGTCGGTTGAGCACGTCGCGCGCCTTGGCCGTCTTTCCGGCGACCGCGTATGCGTAACCAAGCGCGGCTTGAGTTTCAGGGTCGTCGCCCATATGCTTGACCGCCTCTTCGAGTTGCGCGACGGCGTCGGCGGTGCGACCCGGCTTTTGCAAATAGATGTAACCGAGGTAGAGATGCGCGACGCCAAACGTCTGATCTACTTCAAGCGTCTTGCTGACCTGCCGGATCGCTTCGTCGTACTGCTTCGCGTAGTACAAATAAAGTCCAGAGTTTGCGTTGATAATCAGCGACAGGGGATCAATTTCCTGCGCCCGTCTGATCTCCGCGAGCGCTTCGTCGAAGCGGTTCATCTGCACGAGGTAAGATGCGTACCATTGATGCGCGGTCGCATAGTTGGGGTTGAGTTCGATGGCGCGCTGGAAACCCTGCTCGGCCTCAGTCCATCGCCAGTTGTAAGCCATCCTGACAAACGCCAGAGAGGTGTGCGCCTCGGCGAGCGTGCCGTCGATCTCTAGCGCTTTAATCGCTGCCACTTCCGCCTTTGGCATCGCCTCACGCGGCGGCACGACGCTGTAATCACTGAGCAGCGCGTAGCAATCGGCCAGTCCGGCATAGGCGAGCGCATAGCCGGGGTCAATGCTGATGGCTTGTTGAAAGTAGTCGATGCCGCGGCGAAATCCCTCTTCGTTGCGGCGGTTCCAGAAGTAGCGGCCACGCAGGTACGCCTGGTACGCCTCGGTGTTTTCGGTATAGCGTTTCGGGTTCGGTAGCGGTCGTCGTGCATCTTCATCCTTACGCAGCCGATGACGCAACTTCTCGGCAATCTCGCGCGAAATCTCTTCCTGAACGGAGAGCAGGTCGGACATGCGTCGGTTGTACCGTGCGCCCCAGATGTGGCTGCTGTCGGTGGCGTCGATCAACTCGACGTTGACCGTCAGTGCGTCGCCGCGCTGCGTGAGCCTGCCCGTCAGCACCGCGTCAACGCCCAGGTCGCGTCCGATTGATCGCGGCTCGGCGTTGTGGCCTTTGTAGCGAAAAACCGAATTGCGCGACATCACTTTCATCGGGAGCAACTGCGACAGGCTGTTAATCAGGCTCTCGGTCATGCCATCTGACAGATACTCCGTATCCTGGCTGCCGCCTTCGTTGATAAACGGCAGCACCGCCATCGACGTGATCGTTCGATTCGGGCGACTGAAATAAGCCACCGCCGCCAGTGTGATGACTATCGGGAGGAAGGCAGCAGCAATCATGGTCGACCACTTGCCATACCGCACACGCTCGGAGAGCGTCGTCCACATGCCAATCTCGTTCGTGGTCTGTGAATTCGTCCGCGTGCTGGTCGGCACCAGACCGCCGTCGCCGTGCAATTTGGCGCGTACCATCAGCAAGCAGTCGCGAAACTCCTTCGCGGTTTGGTAACGATCCGCGGGCTTTTTGGCGAGTGCCTTCAACGTCACGCGATCTAGTTCCGACGGCACACGCGGATTGAACTGCGAGGGCGGAGGCGGGTTGACGTGCAGCACTTGCGCGCCAATCGCAATGATGTTCGCGCCGGTGAAAGCCGAACGCCCAGCGATGCATTCGTACAGCAGCGCGCCGAGCGAGAAGATGTCGCTGCGCCCGTCGACGGCGGCGGCGGCTGCCTGCTCCGGCGACAGATAGAGCGGCGTGCCGACCACCGTCCCGCTGAGCGTCGGCGATTCAACGACGGTCTGCGCTTCGGTGTCGGCGGACTCGCGAAGTTCCTCCATCTGTTTGGCGAGTCCGAAGTCGAGCACCTTCACCGCGTCGCGCTCGTTAATCATCACGTTTGATGGTTTGATGTCACGGTGGACGATGCCGTGCCGATGTGCCTCGGCCAGCGCGGCGGCCACATCGCTGATGATTTCGATGGCGCGTCCGAGCGTCAGCGAGCCCTGCCGCAGCATCTCGCTCAAGCTCAGACCCTTGACCAACTCCATGACAATGAACGGACGACCGTCGGGCGTCTCCCCGAAGTCATGAATCGTTGCGATGTGCGGATGGCCGATGGCGGAGATGGCGCGCGCCTCGCGCAGGAAGCGCGCGCGGAAGTATTGGTCGTCGGGTGTCGCGTGTGGAATCTTAACGGCGACGCAGCGTCCGAGCAGCGTGTCTTCGGCGGCATAGACAATGCCCATGCCGCCTTCGCCGATTTGGCTGAGAATACGATAATGGGAAATGATTTGCCCGATCATGAGATCAGAAGAAGCATGCTTGGTTGGCAGCAATCAAAATGGCGCCGCCGCCGCTGCTGCTGCTGCTGCTGCTGCTGTCCCCGCCACGCGACACTCATCACTGATGTCGTGACGGCCCTTTGCATCGCACGTCATTGGACGCAGAATCTCTTCAGGATGAACCATGTCGACCGGAGACGGGGGAGCCGATTCGATGTGTGCTGCCGCCGCCACAGTCCGCCCACACTAACAATCACACCCATCGGCTAATGAGGCACACTATAGAAGTAATAAACAAAAAAGGGCAACCATTATGGTCGCCCGAAATCATTAAATACTCCCACCGAGTCTCGCGCCGGGTGCCCTATCAAGCTTCCTTTTCGGTGAAGCCGCCGGTGCGTTCGCGTGCCACGCTGTTTAGCTTTTCCGCTCTCGACCTGTGCTGGCTCGGGTAAGATTTTCAAGCGCCTCTTGAAGCCTCTGCTGTGCATTCCTTTGCCGTCCGAACGCCGCGCCTGCTACCTCACTGGCCGATTTGAAGGCGCGGTTGGCATCGTCGAGGTCGCGGGCCGCTTCGACCACGCGGGCGGCGGCGATGTAGTCGTCCGGACTATCTTCACTCATTTCTTACCGCTCTTCTTCTTGCTTGCCTGCTTACCCGACTGTTTTCGCGCCGGTGTGCGTTTCCCGTTGCCACCGCTGATATAGCGCTCAACCACGCTGACGAAAACGTTCAGGCGTTCGTCAGTTTCGCGCAGCCGTTCGTCAGTCCGTTGCTGGGCCTGGACCATCCCCTCCTGCGATTCAATCAGCGCGTTAAGGTTTGAAGTGGTTTCCTGATAAACCTTAACCACCGTCGATTCCAGCCGTGTCATGCGTTTCTCGGCGGCGACGTGCGCTTCCTGCAAACTCTGGATGTCAGTGACAAACTGCGCCTGCTGATTGAGGATGAAATCCATCTGCCTTTGGCGTTCTTCGTCGGTCATTACTTCTTACTCGCGTCTGTCGGTCTGCCGGTTGAACGATTTTAGAATTTAAGAGTCAGCTTAGTGGGAGTGGTGCGATGACTTTGGTAAGGGCTTTATCTCCCGCTTCTGTAATTAAAGGAAGGAAAAATAGGAACGAACGTCTGATGATGATGGTTCGTTCCTATTTGCAATAATTGATGAGCCGAGCAGGGCTCGAACCTGCGACCCGCTGATTAAGAGTCAGCTGCTCTACCAACTGAGCTATCGGCCCACATGTTGAAAATCTAACGACCTACCCGCGGTGCTGTCAAGGCGAGAGACAT
>JALZJL010000272.1 GCA_030859785.1 Acidobacteriota bacterium | reverse complement strand
GAGTCAGGAATTATTTACGGCGTGCGTGCGCGAAGAATACGAGCGGGCGGAAGCATTACGCGCTGCATTCCTCCCGCTTGAAGATATGCGTGATGCATGGAGTCCGGCGAAAGTGCTGCACTATGCGGCGGACTTAGCGGCCATCGCGCACGTCGGCCCGGTTCCGCCGTTCCTGTCGCCGCTGGCGGCTGGTCAGATGCAGGAGATTGCGTCCGTCGCGCGAGCCTTGGTCGAACGCAATGTACAAGACCGAACATGAGTGAGAGTGCGAAGCTTGGGTTATTGGAATGTTAAGTGGCTATGGTGGGCGCAACCGCGACGAGTTTCTTTCTCAATCAACGTCGAAAGACGCACCGCTACCCAGATACATTTACTACTACCCGCTCATCATCATCTAGTTTTGATGTTCAAGCTTACGCACGGATAATGGTTCGGAAGGAACGTGGCGAGGATTGCACGCAGCTTACTTGTCAGATGGGTCGTGTCTGAAAACTTCGTGACCCCCAGCTCACATATTGTCTACTACAATCTATCACTACCGATTAATCTGTTGCCCCGCTTCCGACAGACTTTTTCCTATCAGAGTGTGGCTTAGATGGTTTCTGGTCATGGTTCGTCCGACACCTCTCACATTTGCAGCCCACCGGTTTGATGTGATCCTCGAAATACGCGCGCCCGTAATTGATCGTGATCTCTGCTCCCGCTGGAATATCCTTTTTCGACCACACCCACACCCGTTTGCCGGAGATAAAAGCTTCCGCGTTCGGTCGGCACGAATGATTGATGTACCGCGCCGTATTGCTGCGCGGGCTGCCGTCAATCGACCACTTTGGGTTGATTTCAAAAAAGTATTTGCCGCCCCGCTGCTCGACCTCGGCGGTGGACACCAATGGGCCGGTGTACTCGATGAGGCGTTTACGGGCTGGGAGCGGCACGACGGCGAATAAGCCTAAGCCGGTGGCCGTGCGCTTGACGACGAAACGACGATTGCCTTGGGTCATGGAGGTGATCTTAACATTGGCTTTATTTTGTCGTCGTTGATAATCAGTGTCGGTAGTCAACAAAGTCGATAGTCAAAGGCGGTTCGTGACTCCTCGTTCGCCTCCGCGCCGCCGGTTGATGGTGAGGAGCGGTTGGCCGGTGTCAGATTTGACGACCGAGCCGTTTTACTTTGCTCCTGTCAGGTCGGATATCAGGCAGGAGAAAGTTTTGTGTTTCGAGCAGCAAGCCCCGCCGCGCCTTAATTTGGGAGAACGCTTCCGCTGGCACGTAAGCCCATCAGTCGCGCCGGGAAGACGCCGAAGTCTTCGACCTCCCACGTGTTGCCATCTTTCAGCCTGATGCGTGCGGCGGGAATGAACGTCCCTTGCCCCCTGCCATTCCGGTCGAGAAAGATTTCCGCGTACCCGAATCGATAGTCCTCCGAACGTGTCCCGTAACGCGACTCGTAGAAATTAACGTTGCGCTGGTAGATGACGGTGAGCCGCGTCCCTCCCTCGCCCCAACGATCAGCGATGACGACGTTAGCGGGAACGCCGACGCCTGTCCCGACCTGCACCCGCCCCGCATCCATCTGCGATACCACCTTCAGAATTTCGTCCTGCCCGCCTCGTTGCAAAGCGTCATTCAAGTCTCGCACCTGTGCGGACGAAGTATAGTTGTTGACGATCAGTGTAAACGGGCTTGACCTGCCGGCGGAGCGACCGCCAATGCCGACGACTGTGCCGTTGATGCGCTGACTCGAAGACCCTCTCCTTTGCGCATTCGCGTCGGATGTCGGATCAAAGAGCATCAAACTGACGATACAGCAAATCCCGTAGAACAAATGAAGCAGTATGCTTTTCTTCATGTTTCCTCCTTAATTTAATTATATGTAGAACACACCAAGATACCGACTGCCTGACGAGATAGTTTAGTCAGAACGGCCTGCTTGAGCTACGTAGGTTCTTTCGTCACAGATGACCTACGCAGCTTAAGCAGGCCGTTCTAACCATTCCGATTTAGTAGCCGGTCATATCTCCAGGTGTGCGGATTACCGCAGCAGAACGGGCTGAGCGTCAATCTTCACGCGGAACAACGCGTATGGTTTGCGGCGCATATCCTTCCCGCCATGATACTTCGCCTGCTTGTGCAATTCGTTCGAAGTGACGTAGAGATAGCCATCCGTCGCTACCGAGAGCGTGTCCGGTCACGGGAGGCGCAGGTCATGCACAAACCGTCACCCACTGCCCGCCCTGCTTATCAAAGCGGCGGCGCAGGATCGCGTTGTGCTCGTAGTTCGTCGAGTACATGTAACCTTCAGCGTCTGACTCTAAACCGTCCGACGCGCCGCCCCTGTCGCCTTCGTCCCTGACGGTGGCGACGACCTACCGTTCATCAAGCGTTCTATCACAGAGCGCGTCCGTCTCAACGCGATAGAGCTTCCGGCTGCCGAGCGGACAATGATACAGACGTTTGCCGTCTGCACTGATCGCAATACCGTCCGTTCCCATCCCGGCGCCCTGCTTCACCATCCCGTCCGACTGCGGTTCGAGGAACGGTCGCCCTTCGACGATGGGCAGAAAGGTTGCTATACCTTCGGCTTTCGTCGAAGGATGATCGTTGAGCCGCCTGAGGCTTTCGCCAGTGCCTAAGTCCACGACGATGATGCCGTTCGGGCCTTTGTCAGCCGAGTCGGTGATGAACGCCACGCTTTCCGTGTCACGCCGCAGATCGAAACGTACATCATTGAGGCGACCGCTTGACATGATTTTTTCTCCTTATGATGTTAAAGCGACGCGCGTAAGGACGACTTTGATTCAGCCGTCCATATGCGCGTCGTGTCTGTTACTTGTGACTATCATCTCGCTCGCCTGAGAGGTGAAGCTTCAAGCTTGAAGGTTTCTGCGCAATCTTGCTGCGGATGGCTTCAATGCGCGCCGGGACGCGACGGAATTTCGCCGTTCGAGCGCGAAGCAACTTCCCCATGCGGCTTCAGCACGACCTTAATGCAGTTGTCCTTTTTGTGCTTGAACATCTCGTAGCCTTTGGGCGCGTCGTCAAGCGACAGCCGGTGCGTGATGATGAATGACGGGTCAATCTCGCCGCTTTGAATTTTGTCGAGAAGCGGACGCATATAATGCTGCATGTGCGTTTGTCCGGCTTTGATCGTCAAGCCTTTATTCATCAACGCGCCAATCGGCATTTTGTCGCCGACCCCGACGTAAACACCGGGAATCGAAATCGTGCCGGCCTTTCGACAACTCATAATCGCTTGCCTGAGGACGTGAATGCGGTCGGTGGCAAGCCCGATTGACGTTTCCACCACGTCCAACGCGCCATCGAGCGTCTTGCCTGCGTGCGCCTCGCAGCCAACCGCGTCAATGCAACGGTCGGGTCCGCGCCCTCCGGTCATCTCCATCAAACGGTCGTACACATCTTCATCGTTAAAGTTAATCGTTTCGGCTCCGCTTGCGGTCTCCGCCAGACGCAGGCGTTCCGGCACGCGGTCAATCATAATCACGCGCTCTGCACCGAGCATCTGCGCGCTCCTGACAGCAAATTGTCCGACGGGGCCCGCGCCCCAAATCGCTACTGTGTCGCCTGCTTCGATGTCACAGTTCTCCGCCGCCATATAGCCGGTCGGGAAAATGTCGGAGAGAAATAAAACCTGCTCGTCTTGGAGCGAGTCGTCTTCTATTTTAATCGGTCCGACATCGGCAAAGGGTACGCGCAGGTATTCGGCTTGCCCGCCCGCATAGCCACCGAGCATGTGCGAGAAACCAAACAGTCCTGCCGGCGAATGACCCATCGCCTTGCGCGCTATCTCTGCATTCGGATTTGTGTTGTCGCAGCATGAGTACAATTCCTTCTTGCAGAAGAAGCACTCCCCGCACGCGATCACGAAAGGCACAACGACGCGGTCGCCCACCTTCAGGTTCTTGACTTCTTTCCCGATCTCGACGACCTCGCCCATGTTTTCATGACCGAGGATGTCCCCGCGCTCCATCGTCGGTTGGTAGCCGTCGTAGAGGTGCAGGTCTGAGCCGCAGATCGCGGTCGAAGTAATCTTGATCACAGCATCTTTCTGACTGACTATCTGCGGGTCAGGCACTTGCTCGACGCTTACACTGTTCTTTCCCTGCCAACACAAAGCTTTCATCACATTTCTCCTTAATGGTTATAACCCGTACGACAAGGCACGCACGGCTTGATGTTTATACTGCTCTTTTATGTATGCTGACGCGCCCGCTAGCCGTCGCACGTGCCACCTCGCACCCTACTTTCGCCGGCTGTGTCGTATCACTCTCCATCTCATGCGTAAACCCTTCATGCTTTCTCGTGTCGAAAAATGTCTTGTGATACACGGCCTTGTGCATTTTCGATGCTCCTCGGTTGGGGCCTGAGGCGGCGACAGAAATCACCGACGCACCATCAAGCGGCAAATGCTTTGCCGGTCATTCGCCCTTGTCCGACGATGCTCATTTGAACAATTCGCGGTGTATCTCCGCCACCCGGTCGGGCGAGATTTTCGGCTGCCTCTCATAAGTCAACAGTCCATTTTTCTCTTGCTCGATGTCGGTCAGTTGCGTGTAACAAAAGCCCGCCAAGAAACGCAGAGAGGCGATGCCTTTCATCAGGTCGCGGTACTTCGACAACAGTTCTTCCGCGCTCTCAACCGAGCCGTAAAATTGATAGAGCATGTCGCGCTGGCTTTCCGGCACGTTCGGCGGAAGCGTCAAAAAGCCGCCGACTTCCGACAACACGATGGGCTGCCCGCGGTAACGCGAGCCGCGCACAAAGAGTGGGCGTCCGCTAATCCAAACCGTCGAAGGGAGATTTTCTCCTTCCGCTGTGGTCACGCCGTATCGAGCTTGTAACTCGCTACCGGTCGCTGTGTAGTCATGAATCGCGCAGATGTCCGTGATGTCCGTATGCTCCCAGCCGTCGTTATCGATAATCGGGCGCGTCGCATCTAAACGGCGCGTGATGGCGACCATGCGCTCAAGAAAAGCGTACTGCCCCGGATGCTTCTGACCGAGTTCGGGAAAGCCCATGCTCTCGTTGACGGGCACCCAGGCGATGATCGACGGATGATTATAATCGCGCCTGACGGCACGCCGCCATTCAGCATCGAGACATTCCTCGGCCTGCGGCGACCACGCGCGTGCGTTCGGCATTTCTTCCCAGACGAGCAACCCCAAACGGTCACACCAGTAGAGCCAACGCGGGTCTTCAATCTTTTGATGCTTGCGCGCGCCGTTAAAGCCGAACAGCTTCGTCCAACCGATGTCAGTTTGAAACGCTTCATCTGAAGGAGCGGCGAGATAACTCTGCGGCCAATAACCTTGATCGAGAATCATCTTCAAATAAATGCGCTCGCCGTTGAGCAGCACGCGCCCGTCGCGAATCTCGATGCTCCGCATTCCGAAATAAGACTGAACTTCGTCCAGCAATTTTTCGCCTTCGTAAAGGCGCACGCGCAGTTCGTAAAGATTCGGCGCGGACGGCGACCACAGTTTCACGTAAGGGACGCTGAGGCTAAATTTTCCGGTCGCAATCGCAATGCGTTCTTCGGCTCGAGCGACCACTTTTCCGTCTTCCACAATCTCCGTTTCGACACGCCACTTGCCGGACGGGACGTGTAGATACACCGCAACATCGACGACGCTGCGCGCGGCGTGCGCGATGATTTGCAGTTCATCAATCCGCATCGCGGACACCGGCTCAAGCCACACGGTCTGCCAGATGCCCGTCGTGCAGTAGTAATCAATATCATGCGGGAGTCCCGTGACGGATTGTTTGCCGCGCGTCTGGTGTGGGTCTTGACTATCCGTGACGCGCAACGTCAAACGATTCCGCCCGGCTTTGAGATACGGAGCGATGTCGAAGCTGAAGGGAACATGCCCGCCTCGGTTGTGTCCGACCTCCTGGCCGTTAACCCACAGCGTCGCGGCGTAATCCACCGCCCCGAAATGAAGCAGCAGGTCGCGCCCGCTCCACTCGTCCGGTATCTCTAAATCGCGCGTGTACCACACGACTTCATGAACGCTTCGGTCGTTGATTCCCGAAAGCTCGCTTTGATATGGGAACGGCACATTGATTCGCGCGGGCAAGGCGCGTCCGTCATGCCAATTCTTCTCGCGCCCTTCATTCGCATCGTCGAAAGCGAACTCCCATTCGCCGTTCAGATTCATCCATTCGCCGCGCACAAACTGCGGGCGCGGATACTCAGGACGCGGAATACTTGAACGGTCAACACGCATTATTTACAGAATATGATCGCGAGATGTAAATGAGGAGGAGCAGTCAGGGTTTTTTATCACGACAAATCAATTTCATCAATACCATCGCTGGTTTCGATTATATAAATCGTCGGTGGGATGCCGTGTTGATATAGGCGAACGAAGCGTTTGCGGAAATCATTGAGCATCGCACGCTGCACAAACCTTACGAGCCTTCAGTCTCCTGGACATTCATCTGCGGGAATAGTGCTTGCTGGCGCGACAATTCGTCAGCCAGAGGTTGATAAATCGCACGCTCCCCGCGCTCGTCCGCGTAATCCCATAACCCATTGTGACAATGCCGCTCGTCATCCCAGCCCGGGTGATTCAGAATCGGATACAGACAGATGCCTTGCAGATCGACGCCGGCGCTGATGGCGGCGCGCGCCTCTTCGCCGATGTAAGCAAGCCAAGCGGGGCGTGCGGAGTCTTCAATGCCGGTCTCGGCGATAAAGATGGGGCGATGGTAACGCTTGTGAATTTCAGCGAGCATTTCACGGAACGGGCGGTAGCGCACATCGCTGCGATCAATCGTCGCCCCGCCATGCTGCCATTGATTGTACGAGTAGAAGTTGACGCCAATAATGTCGAGATATTTTTCCGCGCCGCCAATCTCCGGCCTGATGCGCCCGCCGAGCGTATCCCACGCCGCGAATTGTGCCAGGCGATAATTTTCCGCTGTGCGTCGTTGCCGCGCATCTCGCGGATTGCGCGCGATGACGTTAATAGCCGGGTCAATCTGCGCGATGCGAGTCTGCGCGTTGACCGCCCACAGTTCTTCCGTCGCTGCAATCGCGGCGCGCACAAGTTGGGCTTTGAGTTCATCCCCGCGCGCGCGAGCGAACGGATGAAAAAACCCGACCTGTGCGGCAGCCCACGAGTAAAACGAAATCTCATTGACGGGCGCGACGAACGGCGCGGTGTCCGTTTCATCTTTCAGCAGACGCGCAAACTCACGCGCGAGCCGCACAAATCTCGTGATGAAGTGTGGAGCAAAAATATCTATATCATCCGGATAGCCGTAATGGAATAAGTCCCAGATGACTTGCGTATGTGTCTCGCGCGCGGCGCGGATGATTGGCAGCAGGCTGGTGAAGTCGTAAACGCCTGGAGATTTTTCGACCAGATGCCAGCGCACGCCTTCGCGCGCGGTGCGGATGCAGTGCGCTTGTAAACGCGCGTAATCCTCGTGGACGTAACGCTCATGTTCCGTCGCCGCAATCATATCAAGTCGCTTGCGGTCAACCTTGCGGCGGTGCGTCGAGCATTCAAAGCCGCCGATGAAGAAGCTTTCAAAGAGCTTGCTTGTTCGCCTAGTCATTACTCGAAAATTAAAATGTAAAGGACGCGCAATCAAACTTCTTTGGCCTATGTTGCCTTTGACTGCGAGCCGCAGTCAAAGGCAGCAAGAGCTAACTTCTTTTGGCGCGCCCTACCCTTCGCGTGTTTTTGCCGTGCTGCTCTTCGTCGCCCTCGCTCGCGTCTATGATAATCCGGCGGGGACGCTCCGGTGATGACCGTTTGCGCCGTTACCGTTGCCGGCGGGCGTCGGCTGCGCGGTTGTCACGGACATCACGCGCTGCACGGATTCGCTTCTTTTCTCGCCGACGATCTTCGCGTACAAGGTCAACGCCTGCGCGACGACTTGATCCATGTTGTAATACTTGTATGTCGCCAGTCGCCCGACGAAGTGCACGCCTTCGGTTTCATCAGCCAACTGTTTGTATTTAGCGTAAACTTCGGCGTTCTCCCGGCGCGGTACTGGATAGTAAGGATCGCCCTCCGCTTGCGGATACTCGTATACGATTGATGTCTTACGATGTTCCTGCCCGGTTAGATACTTGAACTCGGTGATCCGCGTGTAGGGTTGTTCGTTCGGGTAATTGACGACAGGCGCAGGCTGATACTGCTCACAATCGTGCGTCTCATGCTTAAATTCAAGACTGCGGTACGGGAGTTTTCCGTAAACATTATCGAAGTACGCATCGACCGGCCCCGTGTATATCATCTCGCGAAAGGGAATGATCCTTTCGATTTCGCGATAGTCTGTGTTGAGCATGATTTTGATGCTCGGATGCGCGAGCATTCGTTCAAACATCCGTGTAAAGCCTTGCGCCGGCATCGCCTGATAAGTATCCGTGAAGTATCGGTCGTCGCGGTTGGTTCTCGTCGGCACTCTCGCCGTCACCGAGGCGTCCAACTCCGACGGGTCTAAGCCCCATTGCTTGCGCGTATAATTGCGGAAGAACTTCTCATACAATTCTTTGCCGACCTTGCTGACCACGACATCTTCACTCGTCCGAATGTGCACACGCGGTTCGGCGACGCGACGAAAGAAATCTTCGACTTCAAACGCCGTCAGATTCAGGCCGTACAGTTTGTTGATCGTGTTAAGGTTAATCGGAATCGGAACCAATTGTCCGTCCACGCTTGCCAGCACCCGGTGTTGATATTCGCGCCACTCGGTGAAGCGCGAAAGATAATCGAAGACTTCTTTTGCGTTGGTGTGAAAGATGTGCGGCCCGTACTTGTGAATCAAAATCCCGGCGGCATTGTATTCATCATAGGCGTTGCCGCCGATGTGCGGGCGAACATCGCAAATCAAAATTTTCTTTTCCGACCCGGCGGCCAAACGCTCGGCCAGCACGCATCCGGCGAAACCCGCGCCGACAATCAGATAGTCAAACATTGCTTTCTCCCTTTATTCGTCCCCTCAATGATCTTCTTCGGTCATCGAACTTAGACCGGTATGCTCGACGCGAGACATCCGAAACACTAACCGCGTTCTCATCTCAATTGTTCGCCCGCGCAGTGGAAGCGGCGGCAGCAGAGACTCTCGCTGCTTTCGGCGCGACGAACATCTCACGCCGCCGCTGCCATATCGCTTCATCAATGAAACCCGACATGCGTTCCCATGTTTCATCCCACGAGTTGTGCGCGAGAAAGTCGTCAACGCGCCGCAGCCACGCAACACGCTCTTCTGCGGTTGCGGCCAGCGCCGTTTCAGCGGCGCGCACAAATTCTTCGGGTGCGTCGGCGATGTGAACCAACCCCTGCTCGCCGTAAGGACGCACCACATCGCGGATCGAAGTGGAGATGACCGGCTTGCCCGCCGCCAAATATTCCGGGGTTTTGGTCGGGCTAATAAACCGCGTCGCATCATTGCGCGCGAACAGCAGCAGTGCCGCTTCCCATCCGGCGAGATAGGCGGGTAACTCCTCGTAGCTTTTCGCGCCGAGATAATGAATGTTGGCGCGGCGCGGCAAACTTTCGAGATTAATTTTGACGACCGGGCCGATCATCACGAACTGCCACGAGGGACGCATCGCGGCGATCTGATCCAGCAATGCAATGTCGAAACGTTCATCAATCACGCCGAAGAATCCGAAGCGCGGATGGGCGATGGTCTTTTGGTCTTCAGGTTCATTGATCGGTTCGCGCGCTTGTGCGAAGTGCGCGCGGTCAATCGAAGACGGAAACGGATGAATGTTGGCGTGCTGCGTGCGCTTGGCTTCGTACAAACTCTGTCCGCCGGTAAAGACAACATCGGCGCGTGACAAGAGTTCGCCTTCACGTTCGCGCAACGCGGGCGGAGCGTTTTTGAACAACGACAGCTCATCCATGCAATCGTAGACGGTAGCGAGCGGCGACAAGTGGCGCGAAAACCTGAGAGCCATCGGGGTGTAATACCAGGCGACGAATTGTCGTATGCCACGCTCTGCGAACAAGCGGTCGATCATGGCACGCTCGACGGCCTCGGTCGCCACACTGCTTAACAATCCTTGGGGTAAATGCGGCGTGCAAACGTGGATGCCGGCGCCGCGCTCCGACACCTCAAGACGCATCGATCCATGATCAAAA
>JALZJL010000263.1 GCA_030859785.1 Acidobacteriota bacterium | reverse complement strand
CATATCTGTCGATGATCGGCTTCATCGACCCGGCGACTAAACGGCTCGTCAAAGTCGGCGGCGACGTCCTCGGCAGCGACGGCGGCGACGGGTTGCGGGGTAAGCGTCGGCGACTCTCCAGTCGGTGGACGCGGGTGGTCGGGGAGGGATTGCGGAGCGCCGTCCAGATGACGCAATCGGCACTCTCGGGGAGAGGCGGCGGCATGACCATCATCATGCCGGGAGTGCAGAGTTCGATGCAGCCGGAACTGACGGCCTTAAGCGGTCGAGGCAACAGCCGTGAGTTTGTGGAGGTGGCAGCGGGAGCGCCCGCCTACGTGATGATCACCGACTTGCCGGAGGAGAGCACAGGCGTGGATGCGATCACTGAACTTGAGCCGAACGAACTGGCGCAGGCGCTCGACCGGGATGGGCGAAGCACCGGCACCGGTCTCACGGATGCGGAATTGGCGACGCTCCTGTCAGAAGGTTCACCCGAACAAATCCGCGAAGCCTTGCCACGGATGACACCGCCGATGCGGAGAGTCGCGGAGGCTGTCCTCAATGGAACTGAAAGGTGAGTGAGACCGATGCAACCGCACGACCCCACACGACCAAGCATTGACCCGCGGCTGTTGATTGAGCAACACGGCGTCGAAGGGTTAGCTGCATTATTGTCCGCCGTCGGCTACATCCCACAGTGGCGCATCCTCAGAGACCTCAAGCACTCACTGCGCAGCCGCAAGCCACTGTTAATCGAAGGGCCACGTGGAGGAGGTAAAACACAACTCGCCGAGGCGCTGGCAGAAGCCTGCAATCTGACCACGTTTTACTTGCAGGGCACCGAGGAACTAACGCTCGCCGATGTGCTCTACAGTTGGGATCGGGAAGAGCAGCGAGAACTCGTCAGAGAAGAGCGACTGGCGGGAACTTCGCGCGCAGAAAGACAAGCGAAAAAGTATACGCGTGAGTTCCTGATCTTAGGCGAAGCGCTCGGAGCTTTCGACTACGCTGAGACGGCGGAAGTGCCGCCGATCCTGATCATTGATGAGGCGGACAAGTTGACCGAGAAGATCGAGGACATGCTGCTGCAACTCCTGGGTCGAGGCTGGGCGAGCGTTCCGCGCCTGCGGTGCAACATCGGCGTCACCGACCCAGGCCGATGGCCGGTCGTGATCATCCTGTCGAACAACATTCGGCACGAGTTGTCGGCCCCTTTACGGTCACGCTGTATCTACACCTGGTTAGAGCCGCCGACGCCGCTCGAAGAGGTGTGCATTCTCCACACACGAGTACCCGAAGCGAGTCCATCTTTGTTACAGCAGCTCGCCAAGATCATCAATCACATCCGACTCGACATGCCGCAGGTGAGGGACAAGCCGGGCCTCAGAGAATCAATCGACCTATTGAAGATTTTCGTCCAGGACGGCATCGAGGAACTGACGGCAGAGGTGATCGAAGAGTACCTCAGTTTCCTTGGCAAGAAGCCGAAGGAGTTGCGGAATCTGAAGGAAGGGACGGGACGCCTGGAATGGGCGGCCAGGCAGCCTGAGACGGACATTGATGAGTTGGTAATGAGACTCTGCGGTGAGGTGACAGACGACATTCTTGAGGAGGCGGCATGAGAGTTTGGCGGTGGAAGATTTCACCGGCAATGATTGTCGGCGTGACTGCATTAACGGTCGTTGGAGCATCACTCCTGACTGGCTTGGCACAGCGAATCGGTGTGATCGAACCGCATGTACTGATCATTGGAGAATCGTCAGAAGAGGGAATCAGCACGCCGGAGAGAAGACCCCTGACGCCACCCCAGATGGACGGCGAAGTGATCCGCACCACCGAGCGCTTGCGCGAAGTCTCGGCGCTCACGATGGCGCTGGTGTTATACGCCACGCGCGAGCGAATCGAGGGACGCACGCCGGGCACCGTGGATGCGCTGTTGGCGGGCGTCAGTAAGCACGGATTGATGCCGCCGGGACTCGCGCCGCAAGGTCAGTCGGGAACACTCGTCGCGACGCACAGCACACGAGTTGGCACGGCACCGCACGGCACCTTGTTCGTGCGCTACCGGCCTGAACCTTTGGGCATTGAGGTGATCGCGGTGAGCGGCGTGACGGACCGGCGCTGATGATGCGCGTACCTGACGACGGAGCGGAGGGCGAAGGAGCGGGCTTCTTCATGGCGACCAGACTTGACGATGTAGTCGTGCCGCAGCCGTTCGCGGCGGAAGCGGAGGTGATTGCGGCGGGGTGGTCAAGAGAGTCGTTACGCGCGGTGAAAATGTTGCCGGATGAGGGGCAGAACTTGCGCGAGTGGTCAGTCAAGCGGGCGTCTTGAGCGACGAATTCAAGCGCCTTTACCAGAGCATCAGTAATCAACAAGGGAGGAGATCAGAAATGGCAGCGAAAGCAAAAAACGGCAACGGGAACGGCAGCAACGGCAATGGTCCGGCACTGCATTTTGAGTTCATCGAGCGGCGCGAATCAGACACGTACATGATGGATGTGCGCGTGCTGGAAATGCTGGACATGTACCCACAATACATCGAGTCGTTAGCGGGCAAAAGGCCGACCAAAGATCAGGTGGTCGAGAAGGCGCTGGAAAAGGTTCTGTCATCGGATGCCGGATTCCAAAAGTACCTCGCCACCGGGAACAGCAAAGCAATTCCGAAGCAGAAAGTGGGTGCCGGGAACGAGCCTGCTGAAGCCGTCGGTAGTCGTCAGAAAACGGTGGCGCAGGCAGGTTAAACGGGGGCCGAGAAATTGGCGTGAGGTGTATTGATGATGAACAGCCGAAAGCCAGGTGATGAAAGCCGCCAGAGGGTTTTGTCGTCGCCGAATTACGCGGTCGAGAAGCTGCCAAACGGATTGACGCGGGTGTTCAGTCGGGCCTCGAAGCTGGTGGCTTGTTTCAATCCCGACGGCACTTTCAGACATGGTGATTTGGGCATTCTGCGGAGCGTTTTGAAGAGGGAAACGGTGACTACTTAACACTCGCTGAAACCCTCTGCCGATTGGATGAACTTCACCAAAAAGAAACCCACCGGAATCGTTAGGTGACCGCGATGCGATCTCTCGTTAGGGAAGTTGAAGAGTCCATCGAAAACATGCGAGCAGAGGACGAAGGCGCTACGCACCTGAGTTTTGGAGACACGTCACCCCTCGAGGGAGTGCTGTGACGTACACGTTGTATACGAATTTGTTTACGCCGTGTACGAGTGATTCTAAAGCAGTTAGCTGGTCTCGCGTATACGCCGTATACGCCGCGTGTACAACGTATACGCGGAAGTTGAGCACATTGAATGAGGTGAACTGCCGTGATGGAGCAAACAATCAAAGGCCGAGTGGTGTCATTCCGGGTCGATGATGAAGAGTGGAAGCTACTGGAAAGTGCGGCTCACGCGAGCGGCGCGAGGGTGCGCGATTGGTGCCGCAACTTGGCGCTGGAAACGGCAGGCCGCGAGCGTGGGCTGACGAAGAATGAACGTTTGTTGTACGAGGAATTGGGTCGTGTGCGCTACCTCGTCGGGCACGGATTTCGGTTGCTGGTGAACGAGAATCTGACCATTCAGGAGTGGGAAAACACGAGGGCCGCAGCCGAGCACAACGCGGCCAAGATCGCCGACACAATGCTCAGCAGAAGCCGCACTTTCAACCAGACCTAGCGGGCGAAATTTCATCATCGCCGAGGCCGCCGGAGGACACAGAAAGATGGCGCACACGAACGTCTTCACTGAAGAGGGAATGACCCGGTTGCGCAACTTCAAACGCCGCACCGCCGGGTACGTGGCGGTGTGGTTGATGTGCGGCGCGATGGTCGCGTTCGCGCTTTTCTGGTTGCAGATGAAGTTCGGATTGCAGCCTTTGCAGCGTGTTTATTTGAAGCAGTATGCGATCAGTTCGCTCAAGACTACGGCGAGCAAAAGAAGCCAATCGAAGTATACCCTGCTGGTGCGAACTGCGATTGATCCGGCAACCAAAAAAGACGTTCATGTGCGCGTCACTGACGAGGATGCCCAACCAGTGCTGGACGCACGAGGGAAGATCGTCAGAGACCCAAAACTTGGATTGATGTTCACGCTCAGATCGGGCATCCCGTACAAGTATTTCTACTGGCAAGTGGGGCGCGGGCGTGACGCCGAGATGTACCCGTGGATGAGGACGAACATCTACGACGGAAAGAGCTTTCTCGGGTTGTGCTCCCCGATGTTGGTGGTCGGTGGAGTAATCTTTTTCTCCGGGCTGACGGCGACCATCAACCGCGACCGGCGAGCCAACAAGCGGTACGAACAAGGGCGAGCCATCCGGGGCACACGCGAGCTTTCGCCGGAAGAGTACGAGCGGGAACAGGAAGCGGTGAGCGGCATCGGGATCGTCGTCTATAACCCACCGGAGCGTGCTGCATGATGAACAAAATGGTGCGCACATTGAGACAGAAGTTACGCCGCAGGGAGCAGTCTTACACACTGCGGATTCCGCGCGAAGAGGAGGCCGAGCATCTGCTGCTACTCGGCGATCCGGGCACCGGCAAGACCCAGATCATCCACAGCTTTCTGCGCCAGATTGCCGCGCGGCGGCCACCGGAAGCGGCAGTGATTTACGACCCGGCGTGTGAGTTTGTCCAGGCACATTTCAACCCCGCGCGCGGCGACATTGTGCTCAATCCGCTGGACGTGCGCTTTCCCTACTGGTCGCCGTCTTTTGAAGTCAAATACCCGACCGACCGGAAGTTGCTGGCGGAGAGTTTCTATCCCGGTCGAGATGAGAAGAACGCGACGCCGACGCAGTTCTTCGCCAAGGCCTCGCGCAGTATCTTCGCCCGCATGTTGGAGTTCGATCCGAGCCCAGCGCAGATCATTGAGTGGCTGCAAGATGAATCGAAAATAGACGAGCTGGTGGAAGGCACGGAGCACGCTTTGATGATCAACCCGAACGCCGGGAATCAACGCGGCGGCGTCATGGGGAGCCTCTCCGATGTGGGCGACACGTTGAAGCTGTTGCCGACGCCGGATGAGTGTCAGGGCCAGATCAGCTTGACGGAATGGGCGGGGCAGCGACGCGGGTGGATCTTCATCACCTCGACGCAGGATACACGGGAGGCGCTCAGGCCGCTGCACGCCGCATTCATCGACATTCTGCTGAAGCGGTTGATGAGCACGCGACCGGAGTGGGGAAGCGTGCATCCGTGCTGGTTGATCGTCGACGAAGTGCATGCGCTGAAGCGTCTGCCGGCGCTCTACAACGGGCTGGTGGAGGGACGCAAGTACGGCATCAAGATCGTGCAGGGGACACAAGGGAGGACGCAGTACGACGACAACTACGGGCATCTCGCACGGACGATGCTGGCCGCGCCGCACCTGAAGATATTCATGCGGTGTGGCGAAGCGGAGTCAGCCAAATGGATTGCTGAAACCATCGGCGAAGAGGAGCGTGAGAAGCCGAAGATCGGGACGACGGCAAGCGTCAGAGACAGCGGCCGGGATTCGATCAACTACTCGACTTTTAGCGAGCGTCGCCCAGTCATCAGTAGGGAACAAATCATGGCGTTGCCGAACCTGAACGGATACTGGAAGTACGAGGATAAAGTCGTTGGATTTCGTTTTCCATTCTCCCCGGCGCGGCGTGTAGCGCACGCTTTTCTCCCGCGTGAGCCGAAGCAAGGCAGCGTGCCGACGATACCGCTCGGCACGCCGGGAGTGTCATCGACAACGCGCCCTGCAACCTCAACTGGAAAGTCATCCAAAGCACCTGCTGGTGTATCGCCGGAAGCGGTGAGCGCGGCGATGGCGAAACCATCGCCAATAACGTCGCAAAGTGTCGAACAAGCAGCCGCGACCACCCCGAGGCAGAGGTCGAAGCCGACACCAGGCATTGAGATGCAGGATGCATTCTGATCATGATGACGATGAGCAAAGCGCTCAGCGCGGCGCAGGCGAATGATCCATCAGGACGCGGGGGCTGCGGTGAAGGGACTGGTGAGCAGGCAGAAGCGTTGAGGCTGAGCAATCAGGAACCACGTGAGAGCATGGTGGCGCCTGGCAATCGCTGATTATCTTCGAGTGGCGAAGTTACCGCGCGGAGAGTCTGGGCGGATGTTCACTGATCGCGAAAAGTACACGGCGCAAATTAACCAATCCCGGACGATTGAGGTGGAGCGCGGCGATCGTCGCCCGGCCCGCCGGCGTCAAGCCGAGCATCACGGTGAAATCATCATTCCAAGCGAAATGCGCGTCCCAGCGGTGCTCGCGCGGATGAAACAAGGGCACCATCGATTCAGAAGCGGGATCGTTCGCCGCCGTGCGCCCCGACTTATGCTGGTTACAACCGTGACAGGAGAGCGCCAAATTATTTGCGGTGGTTGGTCCGCCGACGCGGCGCGGGATGATGTGATCAACGGTCAAAGATTCTGATGAGTACCGAGCTTGCGTACAACAGTATTCGCAGCACCCTTCGGCGCGCTCGGTCACCAGGCGACGCAACTCAGCCGGGATGTACTTGTCAACCATTGGCGGGGAGCGAGATACCGAGCCGGTCGAGCAACACGGGCAGGCTGACACCGCGTAATTTAGCGAGTTCAACTAACGCCGCCATGCGGTCAGCGTGCACTTCTTCGGCGTGATCAGTGAGCCGGGTGAGTTCCTCATACTCCGAGTCGGAGATCAACTCGGCGCCACGTTTGGCCCGCAAGGTAATGATGCGTTCGCGTAGTTCCGACGACAGTCTGTGGTTGATGCGGAGGAGCAGCGCTGATTCGGGCGCCGACAGATGAGCCGCTTTGCGCTCGGCTTGCAGCGCCAGGACGTGGCCGAAGACTTGTTCCAACTCCGGCAAGCTCAAGTGAGTGACGGCAGCGATGATCTGCTCAGTCGAGAGTTGGCTGGATGACGTTTCCATTGAGTTAACCTCCTGCACCGAAGCATTGTGCAACAGACCAGGTGGCAAAGAAAAGAGAGCACCGCCGGGGTCAGGCAAATTTGTCTGGCTCACAGTATTGAGATCATCAGCCGGCGACGAAATCTGGTGATCAACAACTGAACGTGTTCAATGATCCGCCACTCAATCGCGCAGGTGTCTGCCGTACTCTGCAGATGGAACTACAGAAACAATGATGACGATGAGCAAGGCGCTCGGCGCGGCCCAAGCCAAAGCGTATTACCAAAGCGAGTACAGCAACTCGCGCGAGAATTACTATACCGAGGGTGAGCAGGTCGTTGGTGAGTGGAGTGGCAAGCTGGCTGAAGAGCTTGGCTTGGAAGGTCCGGTTGAGCGGGAGCAGTTTGAGCGGTTGATGGACGGTCAAGACCCGCGCACCGGCGAGCAATTAGTGAAGCACGTGGCGGCGAAAGAGTACGTCAACGAGTTCGGCGACACAGTGAAGACGAGCGAGCATCGGGCGGGATGGGACGCGACGTTTTCCGCCCCGAAATCCGTGTCCATCGCGGCCCTTATCGGCGGTGATAAACGACTCGTCGCGGCACATGAAAAGAGTGCTGACGCGGCGCTCAGAGCCGTGGAAACGGATATGCAGGCGCGGCTCGGTGGCAACACGCCAGCGGAGACGACGGGGAAGATTATCGCCGCCAAATTCCAACACGATGCGGCCCGTCCAGATCGCGAGACCGGCTACGCCGCGCCGCAACTACATACGCATGTCGTGATCGCCAATCTGACACGCACCGCTGACAATCAGATGAGGCCGGTGCAACCAAAAGAGCTATACCGTAGCCAGGGACTCGGCACCGCGGTGTACCGTGCGAATTTAGCGGTCGAACTGAACCACTGCGGTTACGACTACGAGATTGACGGTCGCACCGGAGCGCCGGAGATCAAAGGCCTTTCCAAAGATTACCTGCAAGCGAACAGCCCGCGCAGTCTTGAAGTACAGCGCGAAGCCGCCGAGATGAAGGCGCGACTGGCGGAACAAGGTATCACGGTGAAGGAAGGAGCGGGACTCAACCAAGCGGCGGCACGAGTTGACCGCAAGAGCAAACGGTATGACCGCGCCGAGATGCAGCAGCGGCACGCCGAAATGGACGCGCGCTTTGGCCATCAAGCGCGAGCTGTTGTCGCGCAAGCATTGGAGCGAGGCAGCATTGAGCACAGCCGGGAAGAGATCACCCGACGAGCGCAGGAGTCGGTGACATTCGCCCGCGATCATGCGATGGAGAGGGAAGCGGTCGCCAGTCTGCGGAAGGTGACAACCGATGCGCTGCGGCGCAACCTGGGGCTGACCACGTATGAAGCGGTCAAGGAGGAACTATCAGCTCGTGAGCGGCGGGGCGAATTCGTTGGCATCGTCAGAGAACATCAGCCACCGCAAATAACGACGCGGCGGATGCTGGACATGGAGCACGCCAACATCAGGCGGGTGCTCGTCGATCAGGGGCAGGGTGGAGTCGATCACGGATGAGCGCCGGGTTAGAGAAGTAGTCAGGGAGGCGACAAACGGGCAGCACATCAGGTTGAATGACAACCAGCGTGAAGCCATCGAGATAATCCTGACGAGTAGAGATCGGATCATCGGCTTGCAGGGCAGCGCGGGAACAGGCAAGACGACGACGCTCTCGGTACTGAAGCAGGCAGTCGAGCGTAGCGGCTACGATATCAAAGGCTACGCACCGACGACCAAAGCGGTGAAGCAACTCAGTGAGAGCGGAATAGAAACGCAGACGTTACAGAAGTTCATCCGGCAGTGGCATGCGTCGGATAAAGCTCTCCACCTAGCGCATGATCCTTTTAAAGCTCCGCACCTAGCGCATGATCCACGAGCGCATAACTTAGCCAATGATCCACACGCACTTGGAACTGGTCGATATCAAATTGCAGATTCATCGCCTGACAGTAATCCCAATGCTAGCAGAAAGCTTGAAGGCGATGATCCGGGCACGAGTGGGAAGGGGCAGACGAAGAGAAATTATCGGACACGTGATAAGCGTACCCTCTACGTCCTTGATGAAAGCTCGCTCGCGAGCTCTCGTAATCTTCACACCTTCTTCGACCGCATCGGACCGGAGGATAAGGTGCTACTCGTCGGTGATGTACGCCAGCATCAAGCCATTGAAGCCGGCTCTCCGTTAGAGCAGTTGCAGCAGCACGGCATGCGGACCGCCAAGCTGACCAAGATCGTCAGACAAACGGACGCTTCACTCAAGAGAGTCGTCGAACACCTCTCCGCCAGGCAGATACACGCCGCGGTCACTGGGTTGCGGGCCGGGGGACGAGTCATCGAGATCCCTGACGAACATGAGCGTCTGCAATGCATCGCGAGAGATTACGTCGCACAGCCAGAAGGCGCATTGGTCATCTCGCCGGCGAACAAAGAGCGCGTTGCCATCAACATGATGATTCGTCGCCAGCCTCAGGAGCAGGGAGGTGTCAGCCGCGGAGATCACGCCACGAGCGTCTATGTTAATCGGCAGGAGATGACCGGAGCCGAGCGCACTTTTGCGGGTGCCTATGTGCCCGGCGAGGACATCATCCGCTATAACACGAGAAGTAAAGTCTATGGCGTCAGGACAGGCGAGTACGGGCGGATGACGGCCAACAACTACGCTGAGAACACCATCACCGTCACGTTGGAGAGCGGGCGCGAGATCACCTACAACCCACAACGATTGAGCGGCGTGAGCGTGTATCGGGAGGCAGAGCGGGAGTTCGCGGAGGGCGACCGCATCCAGTTCCGCGCGCCCCTTCAGGAGCATCGCGTGGTGAACAACGAGCTTGGCCGCATCGAGCACATCGAAGGCAGGCAGTTCACCGTGGCGCTCGATGACGGTCGCCGTGTTCAGTTCGACGCCGGTGAGTTTCGCCACCTCGATCACGGTTATGCGGTGACGAGCTATTCGTCACAGGGCGAGACTGTTGATCGGGTAATTATTAACGCGAACACGAACGAGCCTGATGTATTGCTCAACCAGCGGATGAGCTACGTCGCAGTCTCACGCGCGAGGGAAGATGCGGTGGTCTATACCAACTCGGCGGATGAGTTAGGCGAGGCGCTGGACCGTCAAGTGGACAAAGAAATGGCGCTCAATGCATGGCAGAGTGGTCAACTCTCAAAATCGACCAGCCAGCAAGTCGAACATGCCCCAGACGCTCATGTGCATCAGCACAGTCATAGCCTCCCGGAGCGTAGCCGTACCATGAACGCTCGTGAGCATGGCTATGCTATGGAATAAATTGGTGAGCGCCACACGGAGATTTCAACGATGGCAGTCGAATACACAGTGGAAATTGCACAAGCGCTGACCGCTCTGCCGCCGACAGCCTTGTGGGTGAAGCTCAAGCACACATGGCTCAACCTCGCCAACGTCACATTTATTGAGGATGGCGATTTTTGCCTGAAGATTTACTTCCGCCTCGACTACGATGCATATTTACGGCAACCGGCGTTTCACAGAGGTTATGGCCAAAGATTGTATCTGATCGGCGACGAAGCCAAGGAGTTGCGCAGCTTTCTGCTCCGCCACGGGTTGATCCTGACGCCGCCCGTCCCGCCCAAGTCTCCCGATGAATGGTGACACCAGTGAGTCAGCCATCTGCGACTGCGGCTCCGAGCGGCGCGGAGTTGGGACGCGCCCCTTCAACGCTCACCACTCCAGGGGACTTTTGACCGCACGCCCTCCCCGGTTCAGCACATGGGTGTAAATCATCGTCGTCGACACATCGGCATGCCCTAGGAGTTCCTGCACGGCGCGAATATCGTAGCCGGCTTCAAGTAAGTGAGTCGCGAAGCTGTGCCTGCTATGCCGAGCTCGGCATAGCAGGCACTATGCCGCGTCCCACACTATGCCGCCTAATTTCGTCCTCACCGCACCGACTTACATCCTGACCGCAGTTTACTCGGCATAGTTTCACCTCTCCTGTCCATGACATGCTGTCATTGAAAGGAGAACATCATGGATCAATGTGTCAACCACCTTCAGACCTTATTGCACATCTGCGAAGGTCCGTTAGGATGCTACCTGCATCTCTTCGCACAGCAGTTAACCGAGCAAGGCTACGCCCGCTACTCAGTTCACCTCAAGCTCCGACTTGTGGCTCATTTCAGCCATTGGCTCGCTCAACAGGGCGTCACCTTACATGACTTAACACCTGAGCACGCACAGCTTTACCTGCAACACCGGGCTCACCCCTCAAGCACCCGCAAAGGCGATGCGGCGGCGCTCTCAACCCTCTTCGACCTGCTTCGTCATCAGCAACTCATCGCCGCAACGCCAGCGGCCCCGCTCATCACGACGCCGGTTAAACGGCTCGCCGACGAATTTGCTCTTTACTTACGACAAGAACGCGCGCTCGCTCCGACGACCGTCACCAACTACCTGGAGTTCGTCACACGTTTTCTAACCGCGAAGTTCGCTGATGGAGAAGTGGCGCTCTCTGTGCTGTGCGCGGCAGACGTCGTCGCTTTTGTGCAGCGTCAAGCGGCTTGCCTCCATCTCAAGCGGGCTAAGCTGATGACGACTGCGCTGCGCTCATTTCTGCAATATGCGCGCTACCGCGGTGACATCAGCATTGATCTGGTGGCTGCTGTCCCGACGGTTGCCAACTGGTCGATGGCGTCGATCCCTCGGTCGCTGCCACCCGTTCAGGTCGAACTGGTGTTGGCTCACTGCAACCGGCAGACCCCCCTCGGTCGTCGTGACTACGCGATTCTCCTGCTACTCGCACGACTGGGTCTGCGCGCTGGAGAAGTCGCTGCTCTGCGGCTCGAGGACATTAATTGGCAAGCCGGTTGCATTAGCGTGCGCGGCAAGGGCTCTCAGTGGTCGCCGTTGCCCTTACCAGCCGATGTCGGCGAGGCCATCGCCGCTTACTTGCAGGATGGACGCCCACCAACAACCAGCAGAAGCGTCTTCGTGCGCGGCCGCGCACCTGCTATCAGCTTTAGGAATCAGCTCGCCGTGCTCTCGGTGGTGCGGCACGCCCTGGCGCGGGCCGGCATTGATGCGCCGCACAAAGGGGCACATCAGTTTCGCCATACGCTCGCGACCGAGCTCCTACGCCACGGTGCCTCCTTGAGCGAGATCGGGGAAGTGTTGCGCCATCGAAGTCCGCAGACCACGGCGATCTATGCCAAGGTTGACCTCGCTGCCTTACGCACACTGGCCTTGCCGTGGCCGGGAGGTGCGCGATGAACACTTTACGAGAAGCAGTGGGAGACTATTTGGCATTGCGACGTAGTTTGGGTTTCAAGTTGCGCGACGCCGGGATTGGGCTGGTGGACTTCGTCTCGTTTCTCGAACAGCGGGGTGCTTCCCACATCACCACGTCGCTCGCTTTAGAGTGGGCACAACTTCCATCGTCGGCACGCCCGGCAGAGTGGACGCGGCGCTTGAGTTTCGTGCGCGGCTTCGCACGCCACCGCAGTGCCACCGACGCACGCACCGAGATTCCGCCAGCGGGTCTGCTGCCGCATCGCCCGGCGCGTGCGCGGCCTTACTTATACACAGACGAAGAGGTTGACCGGTTACTGGAAGCCGCCCGGCAACTCACACCCGGAGAGGGTCTCCGAGGTTGGACTTATTACTGTCTCCTGGGGTTGTTGGCCGTCTCCGGCTTACGCATCAGTGAAGCGCTTGGTCTGAAGTTAGAGGATGTCGACTTGAGCGAAGGCGTCCTGACCGTATGTGGCACCAAATTCGGGAAGTCCCGCTTGGTGCCGCTGCACCCTTCGACCCAGCAGGTGCTGTGCGATTACAAGTTGCGCCGTGACGACTTGCTTGCCGGGCGCGCCGCGGCTTACTTCTTCATCTCCAGGAAAGGCACACGGCTCGATGGGGCACGCTTCCGCCACACCTTTTATCGCTTGTCGCGGCAGACGGGTTTGCGCCGTCCCGGCTCAAGCAGTGGGCCACGCTTGCATGATTTCCGCCATCGCTTTGCGGTCGAAACTCTGTTGCGGTGGTATCGTGGCGGTGAAGACGTTGAGCGTCGCCTCCCGATGTTGTCCACATACCTAGGGCATGTTCATGTCGCTGACACCTACTGGTATCTCACGGCGTGCCCGGAACTGATGGGGCTGGCCGTCCAGCGGCTCGAACAACGTTGGGAGGTGAAGCAATGAAGATGACTCCCAGCTTTGCCGTCCTGCTTGAAAGCTTCTTCACCCAGCGGCTGATGAAGCAGCGGCAGGTCAGTCCGCACACCATCAGTTCTTATCGCGACACGTTCCGCCTGTTGTTGCAGTTCACGCACCAGCGTTTGGGGAAGCCACCCTCTCGCTTGGCGCTCGAAGAGATCGACGCTCCATTAATCGCGGCGTTTCTCGATGAGATGGAGAAGAGTCGTGGCGTGACTGTGCGCAGTCGTAATCTGCGCCTGACGGCGATCCGTTCCTTCTTTCAGTACGCGGCGCTTGAAGCACCTGATAAGTCCGCACAGATTCAGCGTGTGCTGGCGATCCCTGGCAAGCGCCACACACGCGCGCTCGTCCAGTTTCTGACGCGACCAGAAGTAGATGCGCTGCTCGCCGCGCCAGACCAGCATACGTGGTCTGGCCGCCGTGATCATGCTTTGATGTTGATCGGAGTGCAGACAGGATTGCGCCTCTCTGAGATGATCGGGCTGACGCAGCAAGATGTGAGCTTCGGCGTGGGGGCGCATCTGCGTGTTATTGGCAAAGGGCGCAAAGAACGCTGCACACCGCTGACCAAGCAAAGTGTGGCGGTCTTGAAGGCGTGGCTTGCTGAGCCGACCAAAAGAGGCGCTCCGCAGACACTGTTTCCCAACGCCCGAGGAGGCCGCCTCAGTGCCGACGGGGTGCAATACCTGCTGGCGAAACACACGGCGATGGCGAGCAAGGCGTGCCCGTCGCTGCAGCAGAAGCGTGTGACGCCGCATGTGCTACGGCATACCACAGCCATGGAGTTGTTGCAGGCTGGAGTGGATCGGGCGATGATCGCGCTATGGCTCGGGCATGAGTCGGTCGAGACGACGCAGATCTACCTGCACGCGAACCTCGCATTGAAGGAGGAAATCTTAGCCAAGGTGACGCCGATTGATGGCACGCCCGGATGCTATCAGCCTGCTGATCAACTGCTGGCCTTCCTGCAGGGGTTATAGCTCAGAGAAAACTATGCCGAGCGAAGCGTGTGGTCAGTGTTGGCGCACCTGTAAAAAGACGGCACGCTGACGATTCATCAAACTTCGCTCGGCATAGTGCGGGACGCGGCATAGTGGCGGAACGTGTGGCAACTCGCCGCCTTCGTGATCCCGGCAGCGCGAATCGCTTCTTTGAACGCGCGCTGCAAATGAACTTCGGAAGCGTGATGACGACGCACCACGCCGGAACGTGGATCAACCGACAGCTTGCTCGCCGGAAACACGTTCTGCCACGCCCACTCGGTCGCCGCGTGCGGATACTTGCGCGCTAACGCATACGG
>JALZJL010000241.1 GCA_030859785.1 Acidobacteriota bacterium | reverse complement strand
GATATGATCAGTGATATTTGAGGCCGCGGCGGTTGGTCTTCGAGCCGGATGAGGTCTCAGCGGCTCTGGTGCAAATAGGTTTCGAAATTGAAAACGGCTACATCATATTGAGGAAGAGGCACAGAGCTTTTTCTACATCTTGTATGCAATTTATTTTTTGCACCAGAGCCATGGTAACTGCATAATTTATAGGCCGTCTGTTGACTCGCGTGAAAGTCGACACCACAATAGACTGACAAAGGCACCTCATCGTGCGATCTCATGCGCGAAATGAGTGTATCGCAGCTCAACATAGAGCTGGAGGTGCCTGCTTAATAACATTACTATCATCCGATGTTGGATTTTCTTGGAAGGGAGTTTGCAGCTTGTACGTAGTACAGAAGCCGAGTAAGAATCTTTTCGTCGTGCACACGAAGCACGACAGAGAGAAGATCCAGGACAAACTGGAAAAGCTCGGAGAGGTCGAAAAGCTAAAGGGCAGCGACAACATTTTGCTGCTGCATCTTAGTCAAAAGACTCCTGACGCGAAGGCGGCGTGGGAACTTATCCGCCAAAAACTCGGAGAGGAAGAGATTGTTCACCCTGTCTTGCTTGATGACAGTGGCTCTCCTCAATACCCGACCGGAGAGATTTGCGTGCGCTTTCAATCTAGTCCGTCGGATGCGCAGTTGAAACGCTTCGCCGCCTCTCACGGGCTGCGTTTGCACAGCCGCAACGAGTTCATGCCGCAGCAGGCCATCTTCGAGTCGCTCAAACCCGGCGAGCAATATGTCACCGAACTGGTGCAAGAGATTGCCGGCGAGAAAAATATACAACTGGCCTGGGTCAATACTCTCTCACGCTTTGACCGCGCCTAAAGCCGATGGCCGACCTCGCAAACATTGCGCACTTATCGACCGCCATCCACGCAAGAGAATTTCCGGGGCAGGTTTTTTTTCTCTGCCCTGGCAGTCTCGACATGTGTCTTGCAGTCGGACGAAGGCGGCGCCTAACGGCGCTTCTTCGCGGCTTTCTTCGCAAACTTCTTGTCGGCTTTTTTCGTTGCTCTCTTGTCGGACTTCTTCGCGCCGGTTTGCTTTCCTGCCGCCTTTTTAGTACGGCGTCGGGGAATCGGCGAGGGCGCTCTTTCCGCATTTCCCCCCTTGGTGGCTGTCGCGGCTGTATTGGCCATGCCGACCGCCTCTTGAACGGCACGCCCGGCATCGATGCGCCCAAATCCAAACTGATTGCTATGCCCGTTTGCATCGTAGCCGCTCCCGATTTTTTCGGCGTTCGAAGCAAGGACGTCGCGGAGGTCGGTGCGCGTCAGATTAGGATTGACGGAAAGCACGAGTGCATCGACGCCCGCTGCGAGCGGCGTCGCTGACGATGTGCCCCCAAAGCTATTGGTATGCAGTCCATCTGCACCGCCCCTGTCCGCCCTTCCCATGTTGAAACCTCGATTGGCAATCGAAACATCAGTAGTGAAGATACCCTTCGTGCCACCGCTAGAGGGCGCGACGAAAGCAATCTCCGGGCCGACGTTGCCACAGGTAATGATCCTTGCCACGGATCTTGACGAACATCTCATCAAGGTGCCATTTATCACCGGGACGGGGGCGCCGACGGCGCAGTTCATTTGCGAAGGTCTGGCCGAACTTGAGGCACCATTCACGGATCGTCTCATAAGTAATGACGATGCCGCGTACAGCCATAATCTCTTCGACATCTCTGTAGCTGAGAGCGAAACGGAAGTAGAGCCACACAGAGTGGCTGATGATCTCTGAAGGAAAGCGATGGCGGCGATAGGGAGAAGAGGCGGCGTACATCGATGGATTATGCCGCAAAGTCAGGTCTGCAGCACGCTGGCATCCTTAAGTTGACAATACCTATTGGAGGAACGTGTCCCACTGACCGAGAATGAATAGACCCTATTCATAGGAGAGCCTTCTTGTCAACTTAGGGGCGCAACAAGCAGTATTCTGCGACGTTGTACAACTTCTACAATCTCAAAGCATGGAGAGCCCTGCCCCTCAAGCTGAGGCTCGAGCCTTCGAACTTCAGTTCGAGTTCAACCGCACGGGTGAAGGAGCTTGAGGGAGATGAAACTCAACAAGTTCAGTTTAGCTTTCATCGGGTGTGTGCTGGTGTGTCTGTTCGCGAGCACGGCGCGTGCTGACCTGGTAACGGTGAGATTCGACGAACTGCCGGACGGTACGCCAGTCAACAACGTAAACTTATTCGGTGTGACCTTCGGTTTCGCGCTGAATGGAGCGGCTTCGACCGACGCGCGTTTCCGTCAAGTCGGTCCGCGCAACCAGACTTACGTGCAGTGTCCGTGCTTGGAAGGCAACGCCGCCGGAGTCTTGAGGTTCGATTTCACTGCGCCGACCTGGACGCTGAGTTTCGGTATCGCCCGCGTGACGAACTTAAATCTGTTCCCCGGCGCGACCATACAGCTTTTTGACGCCGGGTCGGTCCTGCTCGGCGCTTTCACGATTGATCTCGTTCGCGTACCGCCGTTTAATTTCCCCGAAGGCTTGTTCAGCTACGCGGGCGTGCCGGTGAGCCGCGCGCTCATCACCCTCGATAATCCGTCAGCAGGCTTGCGTTTCGCTTTGGATAATCTGACCTTCGACAAGCCTGCCGCACCCGTCCCTGAGTCAGCGACACTGCTATTGCTTGGCACGGGGCTGGCTGGCGTTGCCGGAATTCGCCGTCGTCGTCAACAGTCGTAGCATGAACAAAGGCTCGCTTCCCCTCGCGTGCTTTGGCGCATCCGTTCGCGCCCCTTCTGCGTGACAAAGCTGAACTTGAAGGACGAACATGAAAAGATTTCTTTTCCACCTCTGCACACTTTCTCTGATCGTCGGTTTGTGCTTCGGCAGCACGGCGGCACAGCAGACTTGCAACTTGACGGGCAGGAAAATCTTTGTGGATGCCGGGCATGGCGGCAGCGACCCGGGCGCCATCGGGCCGACAGGGTTGCAAGAAAAGGACGTCAACCTCGACGTCGCTCTGCGTCTGCGCGACTGGCTGCAAGGCTTAGGCGCGACCGTCGAGATGAGCCGCACGACGGACATCTTTATTCCGCTCGGCACACGCGCCGACCTCGCCAACAGCTTCGGTGCCGACCGCTTCATCTCCATTCACAACAATGCTTTCAGCAACCCGTCCGCCAACGGCACAGAAACTTTCACCGCGCCAAATCCTTCAGTCACCACGCGCGACTTCGGACAGCAGACGTTGAATTATTTACTGTGGTACTTAGGTCTGCGTAATCGCGGACTCAAGACCGCTAACTTCACGGTGTTGATTCGCACGACGATGCCCGCCGTTTTGTCCGAATCAGCTTTCGTCACCAACCCCGCCGAAGAAGCATTGCTCGCCGATCCCGCGGCGCGCGCCTGGATCGCCGAAGCGCACGCTTACGCGATCTGTCAACACCTCGGCGCTTCAACCGCGGCGCCTGGCGAATCAGCTACTGCAGCCGATGCGGCTTCGTCGCATCGGCGTGCTGCTTACATTAAGGACGGACAAGTTTGGGTCCCAAGTAAAGGCGCGGACGTGGTGTTGACGAGTGACGATCTGATTTACAGCGACCTTAAGGTCAGCCCGACTCGAGACAAAGTTTTAGTGACCGGCAGCGATTTCGCAGGCAGCCGCTTATTCGCGATTGACTTGGCGACAGGCAAGCGGCGCGATTTAAGCGTGTTCGGCATCGGGCGCGACGGCGATCACAACTTAAGCTACGAAGGTTTCTGGTCGCCCGACGGTCGCCGCATCCTCGTGCTATTTGCGCACGATGATGGTCACAAGCAGACCGCCGCCGATCTTTATCTGTTTGATGGCGACGGCAATAATCACGTGCGGCTGACGGACGACGGCGCGGAGAAACTCAACCCGGCTTGGACGGGAGCCGCACAGGTGACTTATGAGACGGGTAGCGGCACGACCATCACCTTCGATCTGCCGTGAAGGCGAGTGACGGTTGTTTAGTTATGGAGAAGAGAGAGCCGGAAGATGGTAGTGGCTCACATCAAGGTGACATGCTAAAGTTCAACCATCGTAACTATGACTTTGCGCTGTCAGCATTGCCAAAGCGAGCGGTTGGTACGTAACGGCTTGGCTCCTGATGGTCGCCAGCGTTACCTGTGCCGCGACTGCGGTCAGCGCTGTCGCGAACAGCCGCGCAGCAATGCTTACGCCGAACCAGAGCGCGTACAAATCTTGCGCGCTTACGACGAACGCAGCAGTTTGCGCGGGCTGTCGCGTACCTTCGGCGTGTCGCGCAACACTGTCACCGCTTGGATAAAAAAAAGGTAACGGAGTTGCCTAAACTCTCCGAGACGCTCGTCGAAGTCTCAGTTCCAATGCTGGAGTTGGATAAACTCTGGTCATTTGTGCTGCAGAAAGCCAGGAAGTGTTGGATTTGGTTTGCTCTATGTCGCCAGCCGCGACAAGTGGTCGCCTACGTTGTCGGAGACCGGAGCGCGCAGACCTGCCGCCGTTTGTGGGAAGAGATTCCTGACCGGTATCGCCGCGCTCATTGCTACACGGACTTTTGGGAAGCGTACGCGAAGGTGCTGCCCGCCACTCAGCACACCGCAGTCGGTAAAGAGCCGGGCCAGACGGCGAGAGGTCAAGCGGTGGAATCTGACGTTGCGACAGCGGTTGGCGCGCTTTGTGCGCCGAACTTTATCGTTCTCGAAATCATCGGCGATGCACGAGGCGTGTTTACGCCTTTTCATTCATCGTTACAATTGTCGTCACGCGCTCACCCTGATGTAAGCCACTATCTTTATTTTTATGAGACAGTTCATGTTTGTGGCCTTATCAAATCAGGCCGTATGCCCCCACATCGTTAAGAAGGAGTTCTCATGTTGAAGTTCGTCCGCTCGGCCGCGTCGTCGTTTATTCTTTTAATGCTTGTCAGTTCAATTGTATTTCCGCAGACCAGCACCTCGCGCATCACCGGCACGGTATTCGATCAATCCGGAGCGGTCGTCGCCGGAGCGTCTGTGACGGCGAAGAACGAAGCGACTGGTGCGGCGCAGAAACAGACTACCACGGACGCCGGGTTATTCACTTTCGCCTCACTGCCGGTTGGAACTTATACAGTGACTACCGAGCGCGCCGGCTTCAGAATCATGCAAAAGACCGGTAACGTATTAGAGATCAATACGCCGTTGACCGTCGATGTTGTCCTCGAGACGGGCAACGTGTCGGAGGTCGTCACGGTGCAGGGCGGCGTCGAACAGGTTCAAACGTCCAACGCGACGATTGGCAATGTCGTCGAGCGGAAGGCTATTGAGCAACTCCCGCTCAATGGGCGCAACCCGCTCACGCTGATTACGCTCGAACCGGGCGTGGTACAGCGCTCGTCGGGGGCAGCCGGGTCGGGTATCCACGTCAACGGCTCTCGCGACCGCGCTTTCAACGTTACGATTGACGGCATCGAGGCTAACGAGTCTTCCGTCCCCAACCCTGTCAGCAATGTGTACCGCCTCAACCCCGACAATGTGCAGGAGTACAAGGTGACGACCAACAACGCCACCGCCGAGGAGGGGCGTAACAGCGGCGCGTCCGTTTCAGTTGGCACTCGCTCAGGGACGAACGAATATCATGGGACGCTCTTTTATTTCCACCGCAACGACGCGCTTAACTCCAACGACTTTTTCGCCAACGCGCAGAACCAAGCGAAACCGGTCATCAAGCTGCATCAGTACGGGTTTGAGACCGGCGGCCCCATCGTGAAGAACAAAACTTTTTTCTTTGGCAGCTATCAAGGCAACAAAATCTCCTTCACACAGCCGGTTGACCAGACATTCGGCGTGCCGATCGTCTACACACCCCTCGCGCGGCAAGGGATCTTTCGGTACTTCGTCCCCGACCCGGACCGCCCCCTCGCCATCAACAGCACGATCATCACGCGCAACTCGCGCCTCCTAGTCGACCCGCAGTCCGGCGCGCTCCGTTCTGAGGTGCCACTCTGTGCGACGGCCACTGCAGTTGGCTGCGTGCGCACTTACAACATCTTTTCTGCGTCAAACAACACGCTCGGGGGAGGCGTCGATCCCGCCGTAGCCGCAATACTCAACACATACCCGCAGCCGAACAACTTCGGCGCGGGCGGCGACGGGTTGAATACAGCAGCGTTCCTCTGGAACCCGCCAACCAAGATCGAAGGCCCGGCCTACATGATGCGCGTTGACCACACGTTCAACGAGAACAACAGTATGTTCGCCCGCTACCTGTTCTCGGACTACAACACTTTGGAGGGCGACCCACTCAATGGCCGGCCGCAGGTCTTTCCCGGCCAGCCGCCGCTCGGCGAGGTCTTCCGCCGCACGTCCAACTTCGCGATTAGCTATCGGGGCGTGCTCTCGTCCCGCGTCGTTAATGAATTCACCGCTGGTTATGCGCGCTTCGAGTTCCTGTTTACGCAGGGCGAGGCGAACCCCGCTTTCCCGGACATTCCGCCGTTTAACTTCAACGATATTAGCGAGCCTTTCAACAACACGCCGCGCACGGCACGCTTCGTCACCACGCCGCAGTTTCTCGACAACCTGAGCATCGTCAGCGGCGCGCACGTCTACCGCGCGGGCCTCAACTTCCGCTTCTACCGCCACGTCGACCAGCGCGGCCAGCCGGGTGGCGTCAACGTGACGCCGACGGTTGATTTTGCCTCCAGCCGCCGCAATCCGTTCCGCTCCGGGACAACCGTCAACGGCGGTTTCACCGCCGCCGCCGGCATCAACACCACCAACGATAACGTGACGCTCGGCGGATTAATTAACAATCTTCTCGGACGACCGGCGCGCATTCAACAGACTTTCATCGGCAACCTCAGCGACAATGTCTTCCTGCCGTTTCGTGACGGTGACAATGTCACTCTCTTCGCCGAGCAGCACAAGCTGAATCAATACAACTTCTACTTCCAAGACGAATGGAAAGTGAGGCCGAACCTGACGCTGAACTACGGCGTGCGCTGGGAGATCAACCCCGCGGCGACGACGAGCGGCGGTGAAGTTTTGCTGGCTACGATGCCAATTGTCGGCACGGGCGCACCCGTCTCCTTCGCCGAGGCGGACCGCTGGTACAACACCACCGACATCGGCGTATTCGGCCCACGTCTCGGGCTCGCTTGGAGTCCGGATTACAAGGACGGTTTCTTTCACGGGCTCTTCGGCGAGACCGGCCGGAGCGCGATCCGCTTAGGCTACGGCATCGCCTATGACACGATCTCCTCCTTCCAGGTGACGGCGGCAGCCGGGCGCGTACCGGGGCTTCTTGTCACGTGCTCTTCGACCTTCCCGTTCACGACGACAACGAACGGCTGTACGCCGCCGTCGAACACAACTGTCAACAGCGGATTCCCGCAGACGCTCTCTCCGCCTTCGATCACTCCATCGTCGTTCCTGACACCGCCGCCGCAGGTCTTCAGTAACGCGCCGCCGATCACAGTCTTCGCGCCCGAGATGAAGGTGCCGACCGTGCACCAGTGGAGCCTCAGCTTCCAGCGCGAACTGCCGATGGGCTTTGTCGCGCAAGCCGCATACATTGGGCGTGCCGGGAATCGGCTCTTCATGGCCTACAACATTAATCAGATCAACTCTGATCCGCTTCTGGCGTCGTTCGAGTTGCTGCGGCAGAACCTTGACAACGGTTGCAGGCCGGACGGTTCCGGCCCTCAATCTACGGGCAGGTCGTGTGTTAACCCGACACCAGCGGCATCCATCCCGCTCATTGGTCAGCTCACTGCCGCGGGACTGAACGGGGCTTCGTTCGTTAATAACGACACGGTCATTGGCCAATTAAACACCAACGCCGCCGGCGCGCTCGCGGAAAGAATCGAGGACAACACGCTGGCACTGCGCCTGAGGCCCAACCAGCAGTTCTCGACCATCACCTACCTCGACAACAGCGGCGCATCGAACTACCACGCTGCACAGTTCACCCTCCGTAAGCGATTCAGCAGCGGTCTAGGTATGAACATGGCCTACACGTTCGGTAAGTCCATTGACAACCAATCGGTTGACCCCGTGGGAGCGGCATCGGGCGGCGGACTCACGACGACGACTTCGCGCAACCCGACCGACATCCGCAACTTCCGTGAGGAGCGCGCTCGCTCTGACTTCGACCGCCGCCATGTGCTAACGATCGGCTCAACCTGGGATCTGCCGGTCGGGAGTGGCAAGCGCTTTTTCGGCGATGCCGGAAGCGTCGTTAACCAAATTTTCGGCGGGTGGAGCATCAACGGAATTTACAACTACATGTCGGGCGAGCCGTTCAGCGTCCGCAGCGGCTCGCGCACGTCGAACTCGGCGCACGAATCGCGCGCCGACGTGATCTCGCCAATCCGCGCGCAACTGCAAGAGGTTCCGAGCGTCGCCGGTCCCGTGGTTTTTCCGAACGACGATGCCTTCGCCATCCCGGCGCCTGGCACGAACGGCGCGGGTCGCAACATTTTCACCGCTCCGGCTTATTGGAATCTTGATCTGAGCTTCATCAAGAACTTTCAGCTTTCGGAGCGCTTCCGTGTGCAGTTCCGCACGGAAATGTTCAACGCGCTCAATCACACCAACTTCGACAATCCGCGCGACGCCTCAAGCGGATCGCCGAGCATCCTATCGAACGCATTTGCACAAACATGCTGCGCGGCGGTGGCGCCGCCCTCCACACAGACGATTATCCAGACTGGCGAGTCGGCCCGTGTGATTCAATTCGCGTTGAAGCTACAGTTTTAATTGATTGCTGTACGATGAAAAGACAAGAAGGGATGCTCTCAATACGAGAGTAGATAGTTAGTTGGCCGCCGGCGAGGTGCTGCAGTAGTGCAGCCCTTTTCCCCAGCCCCTGCCTCACCGGATGTGCCACGTATAGTCACTCGAACTACGCTACTTGGCGCGGATTGAATCGAGATTATAGTAAGAAGCTACGCACCGGTTGACCACAAAGTTTGAATCATCACTTAACGTATCAAACTCGTCTGAATCGTATGGCTTAACTACTCTCAGATTTCTCATACCCTGGAACTGTGCATGACGAATCTCGCGTCTCACCTCGTTCCAAGCCGCAGCTTGCGACTGATACTGACGGCTTCTAACGAAGGTGCACACAGCGGATGTCAGTGGACCAAGTGCTAAGAGGATAAGAACGGTGACTATCCCGTCAACGTAGGTGCTGTCGC
>JALZJL010000239.1 GCA_030859785.1 Acidobacteriota bacterium | reverse complement strand
GGGATGAGGGATGAAACGGAAAAGGACGTGGGGAGTGGGCGACGCGGTGACGGGGCGAGTCAGACTCTCCTCGCCGCGTCTCCCTCTCTCCGTGTCCCCGCGTCTTCTTCTTCATCCCTCATCCCTCCGCCCTCATCCCTTCTAAAAGTTGAACGCCGCGCCCGCGCGCGCTGTGCGCCCCGGTGTGCGGAACCCGTTCTCGTAGTTTTGGCGGTCGAACATGTTTTCCACTTTACCGAAGAAGCGAATCGAGCGCGCGTCATCAAGCGGCAGCGTGTAACTCCCGACCGCATCCGCCTTCACGATGCCGCCGAAGCGGTAGACGCGGCTGGCGAACGTGCGATTATCGAAGACCGGCGCGAGGTAACTGCTCGACGCGGCCAGATCGAAGTTAACGGCGACGCGCCGCCCGAAGCGTTGCGTGGCGACGAGCGAGAATTGGTGATCGGGAATCACGAAGGCGCTGATGACGTTTTCGAGTCGTGGCGTGCGCTCGTCGCTGTTGGTGTATGTGTAGGCGGCGAATAAGTCGAACGTGCGAGCGGGCGCGACGGTGGCGCTCATCTCGACGCCGCGCGCGAGACCGCCGCCGGTGTTGAGGTAGCCGCCGAAGATGCGTCCGAAGGTCGGCACGGGGCCGAAGCCGACGACTTCCTGGAGCCGCGTGTAAAAGTACGTGGCCGACAGGCGCACGCGGTTGTTGTGAAGCGTCTGGTCAAGGCCGGCGTCAAAGGCGATGGAGCGTTCCGGCCTCAAGCCGGGGTCGCCGAGCGCGCCGAACGAGTTGCTGAAAGAACTGAAGAACGTCCCGAACCGCTCGTAGAGCGACGGCGCGCGGTAGCCGTTGCCGACATGCGCGCGAAGCTTCGTCCCCGCTTCGCGGAAGAAGTAAGCGATTGAGCCGTCGCCGGTGTAGGCGTTCGGCGGCGCGGGCGATGCGAGGCCGGCGTAAGGCGCGTTCGCCGCCGGGTCGAAAGCGGGTTCGTCGAGCGCGAACCTCTGCGCGCGGAAGGCGGCGGAGAGTTGCAGACGGTCATCCATCAGGCGCAGTTGATTCTGCACGAAGAACGTGTGGCTGCGCTCGGTGACATCAACGCGCGAAACGTCGCCGGCACTCACGCCACGCGTGCGGTTAATGTAATTCTCGTTCTCGAACTCGTAACCGACGGTGACGAGGTTCTGGCGACCGGGTTGAAAATCCACGCGCGCGTTGAGTGTCCCAATGCGCCCGTCGAAATCGTTGCGCGTCGTGCCGCCGAAAGGCTCGAAGCCGGTGCCGCCGGGGCCGTCGCGAAAGGTGCGCGCTGTCGTGAGTCGCTGATAAGAAATCGCGTAGTCGAATTTTTCTGTGGGGCGGTGGGCGAAGACGAGTGCGCCCGTGAAGAAGCGCGTCGCCTGCGAATCGTCGGGATCGTCAGACGAAGGGACGAACGTCGCGTTGCCAATGTTCAACGCATCAAGCGGCGTGCCCGCTTCAAAGCGACGCAGTTCCGCGAGCGAAAGTGGGACGGCGTTGATGACGCCTGACGCCGGGAGCGCGCCGATGGCCTGTGGATTGTCGTTGAGTTGCAGAAAAGCGTCCGCCGCATAAAGACGCGCTGAGAGCGTCGCGGTCGGCGTCAATTGAAACAACGCGCGCCCCTGCCCGCCGGTGTTGCGCGCCGCGTCATTCTCATCAATCCCGCGCGCCGTGTTGAGGTGCGTCACGCCCGCGCTGTAAATAACGCGGTTCGCGCCGGAACCGCCCGCGACTTGCGCGCGCCCGCGAAATGTTCCGAGTCCGCCGCCTTCCGCGAGCAGCGAGCCGCGCACCGGGCCGCCCCCTTCGTCGGTGACAATATTGACGACGCCGCCAATCGCGTTCGTGCCGTAGAGCGACGAGCCGGAGCCGCGCAACACTTCGATGCGGCTGGTGTTCGTCACCACCAGGTCGCTCAGGAAGCTGAGCGCGTCGCCGTTCAATGTCGAAGCGTCGCGGAAGCGCAGTCCGTCAATCAGCACCGCCGTGTCCTGGTTGCGTAAGCCGCGCGTCCTGATCGAAGTGAGCGTCCCCGGCCCGCCGAGTTGCTGCACGCGCAGGCCCGGCACTGTGCGCAATGCTTCAGGAATCGAAGACTCATCGCGCTCTTCGATCTCGCGACGACCGACGGTGGTCACTGCCTTCGACACTTCATCAACCGTCTGCGGCACACCCGCGGCGGTGACGACCACCTCCGTGCTGACGCCCGCGAGTTGAAGCGAAACATCGAGTGTGACCGACGCGCCGCGCTCGATGCGCTCGACGCTCGCGGTTGTGCGCGCAAAGCCGGCGGCTTCGACCTCGACGATGTACTCACCCGGCGCGGCGAGGCGCGCGAAGCGATACGCGCCCGTGTCGTCCGTCACCGTCGCGAAATGCGCCGCGGCGGTGCGCGCCCGTCCGTTAAGTGTCACAACCGCACCCGCCACGCCCGCACCCTGCGGGTCGGTGACGCGTCCATCAATGGCCGCGGCGTTGTCCGGTCGCTGGGCGAAGACAGGTTGCGCCGCACCGGCGAGCACGCACACGAGTGTCAGTAAAATTTTATGAAATAGAAAATTGCCTTTGGTCATTGAGTAAATCCTTTCCGGGCTTCGAGAGGGATGCGGCGCGATGCTCGGATGGAAACTTTAACGAGTGAGGAATCGCAGACAGGCGGGGCCGCGGGGCGCGAACGCACGCACACCCGGACTTGAAAACGAAAACGCCCTCGGTCTTCCACGTGGAAGACCGAGGGCGTGTCGGATCAACGGGTGCCGCCGCCCGCGAAATGGGCGCTCGGCGTGTGTCTCATCATTTCAGAGAACCCACGGACGCGCCTTGCGGGGCAGCAAAAGCTAACCCACCATCAACAATGCCACTCGCTCTTTCCCGGAGCATCAGCGGTCGCTTCCGTCAAAACAGTTTTCATTTTTGAGTTTCCAGTCTCCTTATTAATCTGAAAACTCAAAACTGAAAACTCATACAGCAGGCAAGGTTTCCTGACTCCCGGCTCAAGCGCGTCGCATGCACGGCCTTCCCCGCTTTCTCGGAAAACGAGTGACCCTGTTGGTTGTTGGCAAGCGACACAATCGCCGGTTCACAGTGGCGGGAACCGTGCGGGCTTTGACACCCGACTTCCCTTGTTGCCCTCAATCACTGAGGGCGACCTGCGACGGTCAATCCGGTCAATTGAAATTTTCGTTCAATGTGCCGGATCGAAATAGCGATGTAAATTCGTAAGTTGCAAAGATCATGTGCGAAGTCGATAACAAACCCACACTCCGCGGTTCAGGGCGCAAACCCTACCATCGCGAACCGGCGAAGGTCAAGTTGACGGCGCGAAAGGTAGTGGGTCATTTTCACTGTTGGACATTCGCAATTCTACCGTAGATTGAAATTGCCAGGTCTGATTGTGGACTTGGTTAAATGGTCGCTGATTTCCGCCACTATGAATGGCTTGACCCCGTCGCGCCCCGTCAGGCTAAGCCAAACCGCACCACCTTCCGGCTCAACCTCAACGGCAAATCCAAAGAACGGACAGCACATCCTTTCGAGTGCGATGAACTTCGCCGTCCTCAACAAAACGTCTGGCTTATTCGGGAGCCTGAATGCGTAACCGTTTGGAAGCTCTCGAATATCCTCAACGGCACGAAACAACTCGTTTATTGTCGCGATGTGCTCGCCCCTGCTGTCCGGTTCAATCGCGCTCATGTCGCAGGCGAATGGCGATACCTTTTCCGCGTTCGCATCGTTCATCTTCACGACTCCTCAGTGTCTGGGCCAATACATGATAATCAATACCCCGGCGAGCGCGGCCATGTCGCCGATAAAGTCGAATCGGTCGGGCGTGATCTTATCAATTCGCCAGCCCCACAGAATCGAAAGCACGACGAACACGCCGCCGTAAGCAGCATAGACTCTGCCAAAGTTCGCGGGCTGTAACGTCGGTATGACCCCGTAGAGGACGAGTATGATGGCGCCCGCCCGCCGCGTACCAGATGCTTTTATTCTCGCGCAGCCAGAGCCAGATGAGATAACCTCCGCCGATCTCCCCCCCCCGGCCAACAGGAAATACGCGAAGGATTTCATCCGTATCATATTGATTAATCATCATCACGCCGCATGTATTTATTTATCCGTTGAATATTGTAAATGACCCACTACCTCTCGCGCGGTAGTAGGTCATTCATCAAGCACCACTCTCATCAACTGACGCTGTTCAGAAACTCGTTTCCACAATTCGTCTGCCCCCGCTTGGTTAGTCGGGACTTCACGCAACTACTATCCTACGGCTGAAAGAATCCACCTTCTCTGACGACCTTCATGCACTCTTCCACCGTTAGATCATTCATGACTTCTATCCACTCTCCGGTATGCCTCATGAATGCCATGTTGAATTTCCGACCGCCGACATACTCCAGCCGAGCGAACCTCGATTCGAAGAACGGTGATATCGCCGTCGGCCCGGGACATGCGTACTTTGAGCAGAAGTAGAAATAGCTCCGATACCACTTCGGATAGAGATCAACGATGTAATTGTACCGATTGTCTTTTGGCGGCTTCTTGATATGAACCGGTTTGAGATGCTGCTCGATCAACTGATTGGCCTTATCCGTCACCTCAGTCTTGAGCGTCTCCGGGACTTTGGGCTTCGCCGGTTTAGGTGGAGAGTAGACCCACATCTTAGGTCTTTTCGCCATAGCAACTCCTCTCACAAAAGATTTTAAGAACCACCCGCAAGATTTTAAGAACCACCCGCAAACATTTATGGCCGCTGCCACACCGAGCCGTCCGCGTATACGATGCGGTTCATCTCCACCCGTCCGTCGAGGCTCTGGCGCTCGTCCCGGTCGAGTTTGTACACGCTGACCGTCGCCGCCGGTGGAGCGGAGGCGAGCGCACTCAGTTCTTTGCTTTTGCCCGCGCCGATCTTCGCATCGCTGGTGAATTGACGGCGACCGACTTCGCGCTCCGTGCCGGCTTCGTAAAAAACATAATCCCAGTCAATCGCCGTGATGATCTTCGCGCCGTTGTTTTTGATTGAAGCTTTATACAGGAAAGCATAACGCGGCGGAGCTTGGCGGCGCTGGCTTTCGATGATCGCGGCGTCGGCCCGCGCGTCACGCCGCAGGCGGTCTATTTCAATACTGTTGCCGCCCCGTTTCGCATCTTCGATGCGGCGTTCGTTCCGTGTGCGGATGCGCATCTCGTCGGGGCTTTCGACCGCGCCGCTGAACGGGTCGCGCTCCCATCCGATGCGCTCTTTGCTCCAATTGAATTTAAGGACGGTCACGTCGGGCGCGGCGGGAGCGTCCGTCGGGTTTTGCGCCAACGTGCCCGCTGCCGCCGCCCCCAGGGTAAGAATCAACTGGAGCAGTACGCCGCACGTTTTCATCGCCTACACCTCCTTCGGTATTGCTTGATCGACCGATTCTAACTCAAATAAAAAGCGGGGCCGAAGAAATCTTCTTCAGCCCCGTAACGTGCAATCTTGCGATTGCTCCGCGCGTATTCCCGTACGTGACGGGCGACCGCGAAACTCACTAAAAGATGTAACGCAAGCCGACGATGAGGCGGCGGTTGCCGCCGCTCGTGCCCCACTGGTTCAGGAAGTTCGATGAATTCACACGCCCGTCTGGAATGCCAAAGTTGCGAGTGTTGGTAGCATTAAAGAAGTCTGCGCGAATCTGCAAACGCTGCTGTTCCGTCGTGCGGACGTTCTTCAAGATTCCGAAATCAATGTTGCCGATGCCGTCCGCGCGCAGGATGTTGCGACCTGCATTGCCCACGCGGGGTCCCGTAGCTGACGTGAGACGTGAGAAGAGCGAAGCCCCTCCCGCCGCGACGATCTCTTCCACGGACAAGCGGGAGAGGTCGAGACTCGTGTTTAGGTTCGGGCGAATCGCATCGCCTACAAGTCCGTTGATGCCGCTCAGCGCGCCGGTCGGGTCGCCGCCGTTCAGCACAGTGAACGGCGCACCGCTCTGGAATGTGAAGAATGAATTAACCTGGAAACCGCCCAGCAGGTGTCCGACAAGGCCCTTCTGGTCCTGATAGAAAGGTAACTCGTAAACGAAGTTGCCGGTGAAGCGGTGCGGACGGTCGTAGCCCGAACGCGCGCGATCCGCGCGACGGTCGAAGGAGTCTTGCGAGACGGCCACTTCGCCGGTTGACGGATTGAAAATCTCCGACGCAGTATCAATGAACGAACTCCACGTGTAGTGAACCCCAGCGCTGAAGCCGCGACTCAGACGTTTGTCAAAACTGACCTGCATCGAATGGTAGATTGATGAGGCGGCGTTGGCGCGCAAACGGATAATCGCGCGCGTCGGATCAACGCGGGTCGTGGAGTATGGCAAGCGCGGGTTGCCGTCAATCGTTTGGAAGATGCCGTTTCCCTTCGTGCCAACGTAGCCGACCCGCAGCACCACATCACGTGACAACTCGCGCTGTATCTCCAAGCTATACTGATCCGTCGAAGGCGCGCGGAAGTCGTCGGCGACGATAGTGCGTGTGAGCGTCGCCGGGTTGAGTCCGGTCGCGCCCTGGATGGCGGGCGTCACGACGAAAGCATTGTTGACGCCGGGGCCGCCCGCGATGGACTGCGGGGTAGTCGCTAAGGTGACGGCCGCGACGAATGGGAAAGAGCTGGCGATGTTGGAGGCGATGTTCGTAAAGGCGTAATCGTTTGTACGTGAGTAGCCACCGCGCAGCACGAGTTTGTCGCCGCCGGTGAGCCAGCCAAACACCCCGCCGCCCTCGGTGCGTGGGTTCCAATTAAAGCCGATACGCGGCTGGAAATTATTCTTGTCGCGCTTCGGCACGGGCGCAAAAGCGAAGCCTTGGTTGCCGCCCGCCGCTTGCAGGATGCGCTCGTTAATCGCCACCAAGTCTCTGATGGGCTGGCCTGGAGTTTCGTAGCGCAGGCCATAGGTCAGACTGAAGTTCGGCCTCACCTTCCACTCATCCTGACCGTACACGAAGACATCCGTCCAGTCGTAGTAATAAACGTCTTGGCCGCCCGCGAGCGGTTTGTTGATCGTCGCCACGTCGGCCACGTCGTTCACGAAACGGTCCAGGCTGGAATAAGCCAAGCGGCCCCGGATGGTCGGGAAGAAGAACTGCTTCAGCTTATTACGCCGAACGTCAATGCCGAACTTCGTCGCGTGGTTGCCCACTGTGTATGAGAAATTGTCCGTTAACTGGTAATTCTCTCGGTAACTGAACTGGGGGAGATTAACGGCGAGGCCGATCCCGGTGCGGCTGATGTCGGCGTTAAAGCCAATCAAACCGAGTTCCGAGATTTCGATGGACGGGATCAGTTCCGAAGAAGGGTCTTGCGCGCCCGTTGTCGAGACGCCGCGCAGATACGACGCGCGAATCTCGTTCACCGTGCGCGAAGTGAGCACGCTGATGAGCGACAAATTCACGGACTGGTTACGCCCTACGGTTTGCGAAGACAGTCCCGAGGGCGTCGCCTGTCCTGCGCCCTTAATGTCTTGGTCGTCGTAAAGATAACGCCCCGTCAGCGTGTGGTCGGCGTTGATGCGGTGATCCAAACGCAGGGACGTTTGCCAATCGTTGAAGGAGAACGAGGTTGAACCCGTCAGCGAGCCGAGGGGGACAGCAAAGTTTTGCCCGCCGGCTGTGAAATTCGCAGACTTCCCAATCGGCGTCTGCGCCGCCGGAAGGAATCTGAGCAAGGCGGCCACCTGCGGACGATTGCCCGCCGCCTGCTGAAGGATTTGACGGCCCTGCTCGGTCGGAGCGCCGTTCAGAGTGGTTCCCGAACCGAGTTGACGGTCAAACCAACGCTGAATCGAGAAGAAGAAAAAAGTCCGGTCGCGCCCTTCGTAAAAGGCCGGGCCACCCTCGCCGAAGCGCGGTAGGTTGAGCGGGCCGCCGAACGTTCCGCCGACCTGATTCTCGATGCGGAACGGGGCCTCAGTTCTTCCGGCGGCCTTATCGAGATTGTTGCGGGCGTTCAATTTATTGTCGTTATGAAACCAGAAACCGGAGCCGTGAAATTCGTTCGTCCCGCTCTTCGTGATGGCGTTGAAGACGGAGCTTGAATTGCGCCCGTACTCCGCCGTGAACTGATTAGTGACGAGCCGCACTTCTTGAATAAGGTCGGGGTTGTTGAGCGGCTGCACGGTGCCCGCGACGCCAGCGTCGTTGTTGTCCTGACCGTCGATCATGAAGTTGTTCGAGCGGACGCGACCGCCGTTCGCCGAGTAACTAATGCTCGTCCGGCCGTCGCTCGAGAAAGCGGTTTGCCCACTGCCCAACTGGCTGACGCCGGCGGCAGAGAGGGCGACGTTGTAGACGTTGCGATTGGTGGCGAGGGGCAGTTCCGAAATACGCCGCGAGTCGAACCGCGTGCCGACCTCTGCCGTCGAGGTGTTGAGCAGCGAGGCGTTCTCCGTGACGGTGACAATTTCCTGCACGCCGCCCGCCCGCATCGCCACATCTACGACCGCCGGCTGGCCCGCCGCGAGCGTGATGCCCGTCTGGACGTACTTGGCGAAGCCTGCGGCCTCGACGGTTACCTCGTAGGCGCCGACCGGCAAGTTCTCAAAGCGGTAGCGGCCTTCGTCGTTTGTCTGCGCGGTGCGCGGGGTGTTGGTCTCGACGCTACGCGCAGTGACGGTTGCGTTCGGGATCGCCGCCGCTTTTTCGTCCTGCACCGCTCCCGAAATCGAGCCGGTCGTCTGTGCCGCCGCATAGTGAGCGGTGACGAATAGCGCCGCCGCCAGCATAATTACGAATCGAGCTTTCGCTGCCATGTTCAAATCTCCTTAGTGTTATGTCCGAACGTTGGCGAGAAGGCGAATCAACAATGATCGCCGTTGCCAACTCGTTGTAGGGTCGAGATACCGTGCGCGTGTCGCGTTACCGTTCCGCACTTTAATGTAAAAGCTAAAGACCCGAACCGACGCTAAACCGCGAGGCTGTGTGAGGGAAACAATCCGAACCGACGCGAGTGAGTTTGATGGTCAGTTCAGAATCACTAATCGAGAGGTTCCTGCCGGGGTGCAGCAAGCATCGTGCCTTGACCGCGCGACCGCACCGATTCAGTCAGAATCTATAAGAATGGCTATCTGATTAACTTTACGGAATTCAATTTTTTGAAGATTGACGCCGCCTACTTCAAATTTATGGAAAGCGGCTTGGCGGCTTCGCGAGTGTTGGTTTACGTTGTCGTGTGCGGGATTCAACGAAGAAGAAGACCAAAATCCTTCGAACGCGTTGACGATTAATGCCATCGGAAACAATAAGGTGATGAGGATACCGCCGACAGATGACCAGCCGCCGACGTATGACCGCTTGGCCGCGAATTATGACCGGGCGCTCGCGCCGCTCGAACGGTGGTTCCTCGCGCGACTGCGAGCACACACGCTGAAGGCACTGCCGGCCGACGGTCGCGTGCTGGAAGTCGGCGCGGGCACGGGGCTGAACTTCCGACACTATCCGGCATGTGCGAGGGGCGCGGCGACCGAGTTGAGTGGCGCGATGATCGATGTCGCCCGCGCCAAAGAGCGACCGCCGGGCGTGCATCTGATCCGCAACCGCGCCGAGGAGTTGCCGTTCGCCGACGATTCATTCGACGCGGCGTTGGCGACGCTCGTCTTCTGCTCGGTGGTCTCGCCGGCGCGGGCCTTCGCCGAGTTGCGCCGCGTCGTCCGACCCGGCGGCACCGTCGCGTTGCTGGAGCATGTGCGGCCCGCGGGACTACTGGGTTACGTCTTCGATTTGCTGAACGTCTTGACGGTCGCGCTGTTCGACGACCACTTCAATCGCCGCACCGCCGACGAAGCACGCCGCGCCGGACTCCGCACTGTCAGCATCGAGTCGCGCGCCCTCGGTGTCATCCAAATAATCGTCTGCCGCGTTTAGATTGTCGCCGAGAAATCGTATGACCTTATCCAAACAAGTTACTAACATCCGGGTCGGCTGTCAGGGTTGGAACTACGACGACTGGGTGACGGCGGCGGGTGGTGTGAAAGTTCTTTACCCGCGCAGCACACGCGCCGCCGGGATGCTCGACGTGTACGCACGCGCATTCACGTCGGTCGAAGTTGACTCGACGTTCTACGCCGTGCCGTCCGCTGCGACCGTCGACGGGTGGCATAGGCGCACGCCCGACGGATTCACGTTCTCGTTAAAGCTGCCGCGCGACATCACGCATGAACACGCGTTGCGCGGAAGCGGCGCGGCGGAAGTCCTGGCAGAGTTCTGTGATCGCGCGCGTCGACTTGAAAACAAGTTGGCATCGGTGCTGATTCAATTGCCGCCGCAGTTCGAAGCGTGGCCGGAGAACACGCGCGCGCTCGCCGAGTTTCTGCCGCTATTGCCGCGCGACATACGTTTCAGCGTCGAGTTCCGCGACGGTCGATGGTTTGATGAAAGCACAGTGGAGTTGCTCGGTCGCTACAACGTCGCGCTCGCGCTGGTGGAAGGGCCGTGGGTCGCGCGCGAGCGTGTGTGGCGGCTCGTCGATAGTCTGACAGCGGACTTCGCCTACGTGCGCTGGATGGGCGAACGCGACCTGACGCGCTTCGACATCGTGCAGCGACCACAGGACTCGAACCTGCGCGCGTGGGCCGAGGTGATCGCTTGTCTCGGCGAGCGCGGGACGCGCGTGGATGCTTACTTCAGTAATTTCTACGAAGGACACGCGCCGGCGAGCGCGAACAAACTGAAGCGCCTGCTCGGTCAGTCGACCATCGAGCCGGACGAACTGGAAGATCAGCCGTCGCTGTTTTAGTGAGTTGTTTATTCTCCTCGCTTCTGTTCACGCACAAACCAACCGTAGAGCGTCGGCAGCAAGAACAAGGTCAGCAAGGTCGAGGTGACCAGCCCGCCGATCACGACGGTCGCCAATGGGCGTTGTACTTCCGCGCCCGCACCTGACCCTAATGCCATCGGGATGAAGCCGAGACTGGCGACAAGCGCGGTCATCAGCACGGGTCTGAGCCTGGTCATCGCGCCTTCGCGCACCGCGTCTGTCACCGACTTTCCTTCCTCGCGCAGATGGTTGATGTAGCTGACCATCACGACGCCGTTCATCACGGCGACACCAAAGAGCGCGATAAAGCCGACGCCCGCCGAAATTGAGAACGGCATCCCGCGCAGGAACAAGGCGAAGATGCCGCCGACGATGGCGAATGGAATGCCGGTGTAAATCAGGAGCGCTTGCTTGACCGAGCCAAACGTCGAAAAGAGCAGCACGAAAATCAGAAACAACGCGAGCGGCACGACGATTAACAACCGCGCCGAAGCACGCTCAAGATTCTCGAACTGCCCGCCCCAAGTGAGGTAGTAGCCGGACGGAATCTGCACGTCGCGGGCGATGACAGCTTTCGCATCTTCGACGAAGCTGCCGATGTCGCGCCCGCGCACGTTGAGTTCGACGCCGATTCTCCGGCGTGTGTCTTCGCGCGAGATTTGCGCCGGCCCTTCGACGAGCGCGATGTCGGCCAGTTGCGCGAGCGGCAGCCTGGCGCCGTTCGGCGCAGCCACCCGTAGGTTTTTGATTGAATCAATATCCCGACTCGCACTATCGTTGAGGCGCACGACCATGTTGAAACGCTGTTCGCCTTCAAAGACCTGCCCGGCATCTTTACCCGCGACGATTGATTCAACCACGTCGTTGACATCTTCGACGTTCAACCCATAGCGGGCGACCGCCGGACGATCAACCTTGATCTGCAACTGCGGCAGCCCCGTCGTGGCTTCTACCTTCACGTCTTCCGCGCCGCGCACCTTCGACACAGCGGCGGCGATCTTGTCTGCCGTTTCTTTTAGAACGTCGAGGTCATCGCCAAATAACTTGATGGCAACATCAGAGCGCACGCCGGAGATAAGTTCCGCGACTCGCAATTGAATCGGCTGCGAGAAGCCGAAGGATGCGCCGCCCGGCACTTCCTTCTCTAAAGCTTCCGAGATCTTCTCGACCAACTCTTCGGAAGTTTGTGCGGTCGTCCACTCGGAATGTGGTTTGAGTTCGATGTACACGTCACCGGCGTCAACGCTCATCGGGTCGGTAGCGACTTCGGCACGCCCGATTTTGGTGACCACCTTCGTTACTTCGGGGAAGCGTCGCAGCACCTTTTCGGCTTCGGTGAAAGTTTTGACGGATTGCGACAGTGAAATGCTCGGAAGCATTCGGGCTTCAATTGCTAATGCGCCTTCGTCAAGGCGTGGAATGCTACTCCGGCTTTTTAGCTTGATACAGCCAGAGCGTGCCGAACATCGTCGCGTAACACTCTCCCGTTCGGACATCAACAAATCCTGCCTCTCGCAAGTAGCTCGAAAGCAGACCGTCGAAGCTGTCAGCGGTTGTCGCTCCGTCTAACAAGCGCACCGGCAATGAAGCGACGCGCATGATGATGTTGTGCGGTTCTCCCCAATCCGCGATGTGCAATTCACCTCCCGGCTTGAGCACGCGCTCTATCTCTCCGAGCGTCCTCAATTTGTTTTCTTGCGTCAGGTGATGAAAGAACAGACTCGATACGACGCGATCAAAAACTTTGTCCTGGTATGGCAATTTGTCAGACATGCCCTCATCGAAAAGAATTTCGGCACCGGCTTTTCGCGCTTTGTCCCGCGCGATTTTGAGAATTTTGGCGTCACCGTCCAGACCTTGCACCGTCGCTTGTGGAACGGCTTGTTTGACGGCAATGGTGAGCGTGGCTGTGCCGCACCCCAGATCGAGCACCCGATGCGCGCTGTGGATGTTTGCTTGTTGTAGCAAGCGTTGTTTGAAGATTTTCTCTCGTGAAGTCCAGCGCACGACCGTGTCATAGAAAGCAGTCAACCCGTGATATCTGAGTGCCGGACGTACTTGTCTTTCTTTGTTCGCATAACTTAAAGCCTATGCTTCGCCGCTTCTCATCGTGTGTGCGCGAGCGTTAGTGGTCGTCGTCTCCCATCTCGCCTTTTTGCATTTGTGTCTTCAAGGTGAAACTGCCGCGCGTGACGACTCGTTCGCCCATCTTCAAACCTTCAAGCACGCGCACGTAGCCGTCAGATTCACCGCCGAGTTCGACTTCTCTCACCTCGAACGCGCCCGGCTCGTCGTCCTTCGGAACGAAGACGACTGTCTTATGTTCAATGCGCTGAATAGCTGCTGCGGGGATGACTAATTCTTCGCCACTACCTGCGCCGGCGGTGGTTTGGAAACCGACTTCGACGAACATGCCTGCTCTGAGACGTTCACCGGTATTAGAGACTTCCATCCGCGCCCGCGCCGTGCGTGTCGCTTCGTCCAGTTGCGAATCGATGTAGCTGACGCTGCCTCGCATCACTGCGTCTCCGAGCGCGGCAGAGCGTATTTCGGCGGGCGTGCCAATTCGCAATGTTCCAATCTGTGCTTCCGGCACGTTGGCGATCACATAGACGCTTGAAAGATTCGAGATGGTGAAAAGCGATCTTCCGGCTTCGATGCCGGTACCAGAGTTTACTGTCCGCTCGGTGATGATGCCGGACGCGGGAGCGCGCACGGTGACGAGCGATGTGTTACTGCGATGGTCGTCGCGCTCGCCTTCCGGGACGGGTGCGCCGAACGCACGCATCTCGTCGCGGATGTGTCCAACATCGACGCGCGTCGTCTCGACCGCCGCTTGCGCTTCCTGCAGTTCGCGGTTCAGCGAGATATTGCTTTGGAAGTCGTATTCCGCTTTCGCGGTCTGGTACGTGGTATCGGCGGCGATGAGGTCACGCCCCGCGCCTGCGCCGAGTTCGACGAGCCGTCGGGTGCGCCGCAATGTCGCTTCCGCCTCGTCGAGCCTGGCTTTCGTGGAAAGGACAGCGACGCGATTCTCCGCCCGCTGCACGCGAGCGAGATTACGCTCAGCCAATTCATAAGCCGTCTGCGCTTCGTGTAGCTTGCCGTGCATCTGCGCGATTTGCGGCGAGGCGATGGTCGCCAGCACGCTCCCTGCGCCAACGCGGTCGCCGACCGCGACGTTAACTTGCTCGACGCGACCGCCGACCAGCGGTGTGACAGCTTGCGTTCCGCGCGGGTTCGGCTCGACTGTGCCGGTGACGCGAAGCAGCGCAATTGCCGGGCGTTGCGTGACGCCTTCATATTCGAGGTTGGCGGAAGCGAGCGTGTCGGGTTCAAGGCGAACCTCGCTGCCTGCTTCTTCGCCCGCGTGTTCGTCCGTGTGTTCACCTGCGGCGGCGGCACCTGCCCCTTCATTCGTCGCCGCGTTGCGGTTGCTGCGCGACCACAGGAATGCGATGGCGAGCAACGCCACCAGTGCGACCGCTCCGACGATTAACCACGCGCGATTGTTTTCAGAGGGCGTGCGCCGCTCGCATGATGTTTCGACGAGCGAGCTTTGACCGTTGTTGTCTTAGACGACTTCCGTTCTGCGCGCCGTTTCGACTTGCTCGGTATCGTTAATTTGATTAGTGGTGATCGTTTCTTCTGCCATGTTAAAGATTCCTCATTGTTGGGGAGTGGCGGGCGCACCCGTTGATTCAGTCAGACCAACTGCCGCTTGAATGTCAGCAATGGCGCGATACTGCTCGGCCAAGGCTTCGGTGTATTCACGCTCAGAATCAATGAGCCGACGCTGTTCAGCGATGAGATCGGTGATGCGATACGCCCCAATTTCGTATGCCGCGCGGATGATTCGGATGTTCTCGTTCGAGCGTGAGATAACTCCTGACTCGAAGACGACGAGCGCCCGGCGAGCTGCTTCATAGCGCGCATATGCGCTCATGACTTCGGAGCGCACGACTGCTTCGATAAACTCGCGGCGCCTCTGCGCTTGCGTGATCGCGGTCGCCGCCTCAGCCTTCGCGCCCTGATTTTTGTTAAAGACGGGAATGCCAACCGAGACGCCGAAGGTCAGTGTTCTATCCCTGTCGGTAAGCACCCCGACGGGCGTGTTGTCGAACGATGAGCGACCCTGTGTGTAGCGCGTGAAGGCTGTCACCTCCGGTGAACTTTGCGCGCGGGCGAGACGCAAACCCGCTTGCGCCACTTCTTCGGTCAAGCGGGCGAGCCGCAGATCGGGGCGCGTCCGTAAAGCTATTTCGATTGCTGTTTCAAGCGACGTGGGCGGCGCGAGCAACACCGGGTGGGCAAGGTCTTCGCGTAAACGCAGCGGTTCATTCGGCGGGATTCCGACGAGAGATTTGATTCGTAGCAGCGACGCTTGCAAGCGTCCTTCGACGAGTGCGCGCCGCGAGCGCAAGCGGTCAAGTTCAACGCGCAGCAGATTGAGTTCAAGCGGAGCGGTGTCGCCTTCGTTGACACGCGCCTGCACAACCTTCGCCGTTTGCAGATCAAGGTCGTTCAAGCCTTCGGTGATTTCCAACTCGCGCAATGCCACCAACGCTTCGGCATAAGCCGCGCGGACTTCGCCCGCCAGTCGCCGCTCGCGGTCGGCAATCTCCGCTTCGACGGCTTCGAGTTCAGCTTGCGCGAGTTCAATCCGTCGTCGGCGTCTGCCAACTAATTCCAAAGGCACGCCGACGCCAATGCTGGTTTCGCTCTCACCGCGCGAGCCGGTTAATCGTCCGGTCGTCAGTTCAAAATCAATCGTCGGGTTGGGCCTGAGTCCCGCTTGACGAAGGCGTGCGCGGGCACGTGTCGCATCTAATCGCGCGGCGGCGAGTTCACCGTTCAAGGCGAGCGCACGCTGCACAACGTCTGCGGACAAAGTGCCCTGTGTCAGATTGAAGTACACAGCCACGACCGGGCTGATCGCTCGCTCACCTGTGGCGACCACTGCATCGCCGGACGTGAGAGGACGCGGCACGCTCTCCTTGTCTGCGCCCAATGCCGTGACGCTTGAAGCATCTTGTGCCGTCACTGCGGCGACGCTGATCGCGAGCGTCATCAATGACAAAACGAGAACTTTGCAGAGAATACTTGCCGGACTCTCAGAGAGGCGGAAACCAATCGTCATCACCACCGTTACCTTTTCTACAAAAACATTTCCCGATTGCGTGCCGATGCCGGACGCGGACGCGACGAAAGGCGGTACGCGGGTAAGCAAACGACTCGGAGGGGCAGTTCAGGCTTGATGTGGTTTTCGGAATCATGCACCCACGCCCTCGATATGAGCGCGAGCGGACACACGAATCCGTAACAGTTAAGCCGGAAAGCTGTTTGCGGTGCGAGAAAAGATTAAGCGTGGCGGGGGGGGTGGAAGGGACTTTGGAGCGGAGCGGTTGGAAGCCGATCCTGGTGTCGCGTAAACGGCGCAGACTTCACGATCAAAGCCCGACAATTGACGACGACCGTCACCGTCATGACGTGACCGCAGCAACAGAAGCAATCTTCTTCGTGCGGCACTTGGTCTGAAGGCGTGTCAGGTCGGGAATCATCGGGGCGGCGCATTGAAGCGACAGATGCGATGGCTGTGTCGCTGGTGGCAGAAACGGGAATTGGGCGTTCAGACAAGAAGGCACTGATACCCTCGCGGCAGAAAACCTGTGGAAAGGCGATGTCGGCAAAGGTGAAAAGCAGAAAGAAAGCGGCGACCCCGCGCACGAGGTATCCTTTCCGCCCTAAATCTCTGTTCAGTTTCGACTTCATCAGATCACCGACTGCAACTGTACCACACGCCTCCCGTCCAGAAAATTAGCCGTTTGGCTTCACAGTCAGATGTTACTCGCCACGTGAAGCATCATCCACTGACGTGTCTTCATCTTCAGCAAGTTTCGTCCAGACTTCCGCGAACTTTTCGATGTCAACGCGCGTCCGCTCCATCGAGCGGCGGCTGTCGAGATAGGCGGCCCAGTACGGCGTCGCGGTCAGAGCTTTCGTCGTCTCCGGGTCAATCACTTGCGCCAGCAGCGCGACGAGGTCGCTGGTCACGCGCGTGTGTTCGAGCAGCGCTTGAATAATCGTGTACGCGAGCCGCGCCTGTTCGTAAGCCAGGTGACCGGAACTCGAAACTTCGATTGGTGTCCGTTGCTCGCTCACGCGTTTGCCCCTTCCGTGTCGCTCGTCTCCGCCAACCAACTCCCGCGCACCAACGGCACGTCGGCGACGCGCGCGGGACGCTCCGCTTCACCAACTATAACTCTTACTTCCGTGCCCGCCGCGAGATAATCGTATTTGACGAAGCCGAGCGCAATCGTTTTACTCAGCGCCGGCGAAAAGACGGACGATGTGATGCGCCCGATCTCTCTGCCGTCGACGGTTCTGATCTTTGATTCGGGCGGCACGGGCAATGTCACTTCGTCATCGAAGACGAGACCGCTCAATCGCTTCGCCACGTGGCCGCGCCAGTGGATGCGTGCGATGATCTCCTGCCCGACATAACAGCCTTTGGTGTAACTGACCGCGTCGTCGAGCGCCGCTTCGAGCACGACGTTGGTCTCGTTCATATCCACTCCGAAGCGCGCGACGCCTGCCTCGACGCGCAGGATTTCCAGCGCCGCCGAACCCGCCGGACGCGCGCCGCCTTGCATCGACGCTTCCCATACCTCCGCGCCGTGGTCGGCTTCGACAAACAGATCGAATCCATCTTCTGCGGTGTGCGTCGTTCGCATCACGGTCACTGATGCCTCGCGCCACGATACGATGATGACGCGCTGTCGCACCAACTGTCCGGCTGCTTCACCGAGCAACGCGCCGACGACGCGCGCTGCCCCCGCGCCCTGCACCGATAAATGAACTGTCCGGTGCGTGATGTCCGCGACGTGAAAATCCCCGGCGAGTGTAAAGCGTCCGAGTGTCTTCAACACACTCGCGTGGGTCGCGGCTTCGGTGTCGAAGAGAAAAGTTTCGCCGCGACGGATGACGCGCGCGGTGGCGATTAAGCGGCCCTGCACGTTAGGGAACGCGGCGACCATCCACGCGCCGTCCGCCAGCGTCTTCACGTCGTTGGTGATGAGACCGTTGAGGAACATCACGGCCTCGCCGCCGCTGACCTCGATTCGCCCACGCGACGATAGATCAAACAGTCCCGCCCCGCCGCCGCTACGCACCGCCGCGTACTCCGCCGCCACGTCGCCGTAATCCTGTGGTATCGACCATCCGTCGCGCTCCTCGAAGGTCGCGCCGTGGCGGCGATGAACCGCATCCAGCGGCGATGTACGAATGCTTATGGGTTCGATTGTTTCGCTCATGATTCGCCAAAGAACCGCTCGTCAGACTTTTGCAGTCAAGCCGGCGTTCGCTGTGTCTTCGATTTCGATGATTCGCAGTGCGCGGGCGACCGCTTGATAGTCTTCGATCTGCGCCGCTTCACGCCGGTGCGAGGCGAGCACCTGCGGGCTTGGATGATAGAGCGGCACCAGCAGGCGACCCCGCCAGTGATGAACTTGTCCGGCTGCTTCTTTTAATGAAAACCGATGATACTCAATGCGCGAAAGTGCGGCAAGCGCGACCGCGCCGAGCGTGACGACCATCGGCGGATCAATAGTCTCAAGCTGCCGGCGCAAAAAATCGGAGCAGTTGGCGATTTCCGCGCCGCTCGGTTTGCGGTTCGCGCCCGTCGCCGTTCGCGGGTTACAGAGCGCCGAGTTAGTGATGAAGATACGGTCGCGGCTAAGGTTGATCGAGTCGAGGTAGCGCGTGAAGTTTCGTCCCGACTGGTCGCCCGAAAACGGCACGCGCGTACGGTCGCCGCCCTGCCTGCCCGGAGCCTCGCCGATGAACATTACACGCGCGTTGAGTGCTCCGTTGCGCTCGCTCAACACCGGCGTGCGCCCGCACATCGCCGGACACTTGCGGCAGGCAGCGGTGTCGGTGAGTAGCTCCGCGAAGAGCGTGCGTTGTTGCTTCAGCAGCTTCATTCGAGCGAAACGTTTCATCGCCAAAAGCGACAAGTCCCGAAAGGAGTGAGCAACCACGAGGGCCTCAACAATTCCTCCGGGACTTGCCATCACGCTTTGACTGTTACCGGGCGATGAATCCGGGTGTCGTTAAGTTTCTGAACTACTTGACGACCGTGATAGCGCGCGTCGTCGCGTTGTAGCCGCCGTTCTCCACGACGTTGCCGTCCTTGCCGACCAGTTCGAGACTGATTGATTTACTCCCGGCAGTCCAACCCGACAGCCAGATGGGTGACCACTTGTCGATAAACTTCGGCGCGCTGCCGTCGACCGAGTAGCGCACACGGTATTCGCCGCCGTCGCCCTGCAACTTGGCGTTCGACAGCCAGAAGTCGATCATAATTGCGTTCGCGTCGTCGCCTTTGTACTCGCCCTTCGGACGGCTGTAGGTCAGAAGCGGCTTCGCCTTATCAATTGCGCCGCCCTGACTCGGCTTCATCTCCTTGCCTTCATTCGCCGGCGACGCACCTGGCGACGCCGCGGTGTTAGCGTTCGCGCTCGCCATGTTGGCATTCGCCGCATTGGTATTTGACATCACCTGCCCGGTCGCAGTCGTCGTCGGCTTCGTCGCATCGCCGCCGCCTTTCACAGTGAACGTCACCATCTGGAACGTGCCGTCGTTCTTATAGCTCTCGTGCCACGGACGCGACGCAAAGACACGCAGCGTGTGCTTGCCTTCGGCGACGTTACGGAGTTCGAACGGCGGGCCGTCGATGTTGTAGTAAGCCTCGTACGGCTCGTTGTCGAGGATGACGTGGATGTGATTCCCCATCCCCGTCGCCGGGTCCTTCATCGGCTTATATCCCTTGAGGTCGCCGCTCAGGTTGAGCTTGACGTTGACGGTCGAACCGTTGATGGTCGCGCCCTCGCCTGGGCTGACAACCTTCAGCACGGGCGCAGCTGTGTCCTGCTCGCCGCGTTGCGCCATCTGATCCTTGATCTTCTGCGGGCGGTCTGTTTCGGCAAGCGTCTGCGCCGCCGGCGACGGTGACGCGCCGGGTGCCGCGACATTGGTTGTGGCCGTCGTGTTCGAGTTGGCGTTGTCGACTGGCGCGCAGGCCACCATCAACAACGCGGCGAGCACGCCGGGCGCGCCGAGTAATAACGCGGGTCGAGAGAGTTTCATTCCTTATCCTCCAAAAGTCGGTGACGGAAATTCGCGAATCGCGATGGTGGAATTTTGCGGGGAAGTTGAATTAAGGCTGACGCAAAATGCATTATTGAAACAACGGATGACACGGATTTCACAGACAACAGTCAATTAATTCGTGTCATCTGTGTAATCCGTTGTTCCTCTTCTACTTTTTGCGTAAGTCCTATGAAAAACATCCATCGAACAGTTTTTGAGTTTCCGGTTTACATCTCAAAACTCAAAACTGTTTCCCTTTGCCTTCCTGCTTACTTGCCTGAAATGGCCGCGAAACGTTTATTGACTTCTTCCCAGTTGACGACGTTCCACCACGCTTGCAGATATTCGGCGCGGCGGTTCTGATATTGAAGATAGTAGGCATGCTCCCATACGTCGTTGCCCATAATCGGGTGCTGACCGTTCGTCAGTGGATTATCCTGATTCGGCGTGCTGACAACTTGGAGCTTACCGCCCGCGCCGCCACCAACCAGCCATACCCAACCGCTGCCGAACTGCTTCGTGCCGCCGTCGTTAAAGAGCTTCTTGAAATCTTCGAAGCCACCGAACGAACTTTTAATCGCGTCGGCAATGGCCCCGGTCGGCTCGCCGCCGGTTTTAGGAGCCATGATTTGCCAGAACATCGTGTGGTTGACGTGGCCGCCGCCATTGTTGCGCACCGCTGTGCGAATATCTTCCGGCACGCTCTGCAAATCACGCACTAAGTCTTCGGCGCTTTTGCTTTGAAGGTCGGCGTGCTTCTCTAATGCCTTGTTCAGATTGTCGACGTATGTGGCGTGATGCTTGTCGTGGTGCAGGCGCATGATGTCGGCGCTGATGTGTGGTTCCAGAGCGGCGAAGTCGTAAGGCAGCGCAGGTAATTCGTGAGCCATATCAGATCTCCCTCGTTAAGAATGTGGTGCGTCGCCGGCGTGCGATGCCCTGATGACATCGACCCGGGGCGCGCTGAAGTTTATTCCAATCAAAGTAGCGACGCGGCGGGCGCGCATATTTCGACAACTTCAATCACGTCGGACGTGAGTTGCCGTAAGTCTCAAGGCTTGCGACCCGAAACTCTCTTTGCGGCTTGCCGTGAGTTGTGTAACGCGCGAAAGATTATCACTAAGCATGATGCGTCGCAACGACTCTCTCTCGCCCGCGCGGACGCCGATCAAATGCGGGCTGTGATAACCGACACAAGCGCATCAACGGTTCGACGACCGACTGCTCGAAAGATTCACGAACGCCCACGTTCAGCGGCACGCTGGGCCGTTAAGGATAAGAAGATCGTTATATGCGCGTCCGCTGCAACGTGATGTTCAGCTGCTGGACTTAAGAGCTACGCACATGTTTTCTGCTTTGACTGGCTCATGTGCAGTAAGTCGCTTTACGTTCTCCGTTCAAAGCCTTCACCACGCTCGCCATAGAACACGTGACCGGGCCCGCCAGCCTGACTAGGATGCACACCACCAGGATGGAAGTGCCGGTAAAAGACATCTTCGCGCTTACTCTGCGTCTGCTTGGACGGTTCGTGTGGGAGTTCGTCTATCGGTCGTCCAGGCCACACATGAACGGCAAGTTTGTACGCTTCCTCTCTGCTTAGAGTGTAGACGTCTTTACCAGATTTCACGCGCGCAAGAGCCATCTCACGAGGAATCTCAGGTCCGATTTCAAGACCTGGCCTCGTGAAAAGTGGCGCACCCGGACGTGAGATCACTCGCTCCTTGTGAAACTCGTAGAATGTTCCCTTAAGGATCATCATGATTTTGGTCTTCCCCCCATCCAGTGAGTACTACTTACATGCCAAAAGAGTTGCGTGCCTGTAATAGTTCTCGTTGGCAGCGTCGTTCGAACTTGTCACTCGAAACTATGTACGCGGGTGAATACTGAAGCCGAACAACCAGTTGCAGACGGTCGCGGCGATAGCGTGTTTTTCAAGTTTCCTCCGGCGGCGATGCTTGCGTGGGTTCGCGCCGCGCCGCTGAACAGGAGCGTTAGGCGCGGCGTTGAAAAGAGAAAAATGAGCCTACGCAATGATCAAGTCGCTCGGAGATCTTCTTATTGCTTAAAGCTACTCTATTGCCGGGCGTATCCTCACAGTATATTTCATCGTATTACGATGAGCGTTCTGCAAGCAACTGACTATTACAATATCCTGTTTAAGGGTAAATCCTGCCGTCTTACGAGACGAAATATCAATCTCGTTCATACTAGATCGGTTTTCAATTCAGTTTAGGGAATAACCGCAGAACTTGAACCAGGCGCGAGCATCAGCTTCGGTGATGGTCGCGAGGGCTTCTTTAATCGCTTGCACCAGTGCGTCGTAAGTTCTGGCTTTGGCGCCGCGCACATAAGTCTTGAGCTTTGACCAGCAGCGCTCAATCGGGT
>JALZJL010000226.1 GCA_030859785.1 Acidobacteriota bacterium | reverse complement strand
GCGCGTGGCAGTTCGTACATCCCGCCGCGCACGTACCACGCGCCGAGGCCGAACTCGACGTAAGGAATCAGCGCGAACGTGGCGGGCGTGCGGTACGGCGACGACCCGTTGTAGGTCGCGTAGCGGTTAAATAACTGCCGCAGATGCGGCGAGCGAAAGTACCTTCCGACGTGCGCCGAGAGTGTGCGCCAGGATGAAATCACCGCCAAGTCGCGCGCATAGCGCGGGCGCAGAAGTTTCGGCAAATCATTCAGGCTGTGCGCAAGAAACGTGCGCTCCGCGACCTCGTACTTACGCCGCGCGTCGGCGAGAAAACGTCGGAAGCCGTCCACATCTCCGGGTGCGATGCGGCGTAGCTCGTTCTCTGTTTTGGTCAGGTCGGTCGAAGCATCCAGCGTCACGCCGTCCGGCCACACGTAGTGGCAGATCGGGTCGAGCGGTTCGATGTGCAGATAGTCTTCGACGCGACGATTCGCCGCCGCGAACAAATCTTCGACGACATGGCGCATCGTCAATAGGGATGCGCCGGTATCGAACGAATAGCCGGCGGCCCGGTGAATGTTGACCTTCCCGCCGGGCGTCGCGTTCTTCTCTAACACTTCAACGCGCACGCCGCGCGCCGCCAGCCGGATTGCCGCCGCCAAGCCGCCCAACCCCGCGCCGATGACGATGACCGATGTCGTGCCCAAAGTAATGATTAAGGTGAGACTGAATGAATGACCGAACGAATAACTAATCGGCGTCGAGACTGCTGAAGATTCCGCTTTACATAGATTACGACAAAGTGTGATTATCCCGACCCGTTCTGGATAACACTCTTTTTAGCGCGTTATGCGGAACGGGTGTGGATAATACGCCCAAGAGAGTGTTATGCGGAAGTAGGGTGGATAATGCCTAGTTCTGTCGCGGCGCGCGGCTTGTATGTGAGCGAAAATGGTAAATTGCAGATTATGAAAATGCGCGACATTAAAGAACCGATGATAAAGCTGCTTGAGGATGCAGCAGAAGCGGAAAGATTATTAGAAGAACAAGACACTCAATTCTTTCGCCGCGCCTACATTCGCAGTTTGTTTTCTTCAACAGAAGGAATTATTTGGTTGATGAAACAGACGTGTCTCAAAGCCAATCCGGTCGTTGGGATGCGTAAAATCGCTATTGCCGATTACGCCATACTCGCCGATGAATCCTACGATTTGAAGAACAACGGCGAAACGTCAGTCCAAACAAAGTTCCTGAAGCTCCCAGACAATCTTCGTTTCACCGTAAAAACAGTTAATCGGCTCTTTGGAGCGCAACTGGATTTAGGAGTAGGCACAACAAAGTGGGAGAACTTTAAGAAGGCTATTGAAGTTCGCAACAGAATAACTCATCCGCGCAATACGTCCGAAGTGGATATTTCGGATGATGAAATTGAAATGTGCAAGGAGGTTAGTAGTTGGTTTAATGAACTTGTGCATGAATTTATGCAAAGCCTTCTAAAAACGTCTGTCTCAGCTACACAACAGGGCAAACAATTAGAGGGTGCCGAGTCTGAATAGGCATCTAAAGCGACCAACCGCGACAGAACAAGGCGCTGCACCCAACCGCCTACAGCCTACGCTCGTTCCTCGCTCCGGCTTCCGGCGGCGGGTGAGCTTGGTCGTTCGGCGCTTGCGCGTTGTGTTGTATAATTAGGAACGCTATGGATGCTAATCTCATTCAATCTGATCCATCTGTCATGATGGGCAAGCCCGTAATTGCAGGCACGCGCATTACCGTTGAGCTTATCCTTGAGAAGCTAGCTGCTGAAGAATCTGTCGAGCAGATTCTCGCAGCTCACCCACGCTTAACTAAAGATGCTATTTCAGCAGCTTTGGCATATGCCGCTCAAGCTCTACGCAACTTACCACCTCAAAAAGCGGCATGAACCTGCTTGCTGATGAAAGCGTTGACCGTCCGATTGTCGAGCGGTTGCAGCAGGACGGTTATGAGGTTTTGTATGTTGCCGAGATGGAGCCAAGCATCACAGATGATGTGGTGCTCGAACGTGCGAATGAACGGATGGCGTTGTTAGTGACGGTAGACAAGGACTTTGGCGAATTAGTGTTTCGAGAAGGACAGCTTGCCGCAGGCGGGGTCGTACTGCTTCGATTGGCTGGCTTGTCAGCAGAGCGGAAAGCAGAAATCGTATCAGATGCATTTCGGGAGCGAGCCGCTGAATTCCCAGATCACTTTAGCGTAATTGCGCCAGGCAGAATCAGAGTCCGTGCGAAGGGCTAAAGATTTCTGCTAACCCGCGCATAACGCCGCACTGCCGGCACAATCTCTTCTAATTGGCCTGGTGACACATGCCCTAACCTGCGGCCAAAACGTTGCCGATCCATCCCACGTAATTGTAAAGCATCAATCGCAGAAATCTTCGACAGGCCGTCAACAGAATCAGGGTCAATCTGGACGTGCCAAACCTTGGCGGCATAGTAATCTTTTCAATCAGTAATCGGTGCAACGAGTTTAATGGGCAGGCGACCCACAGCATCCGAGCTAATGACAACGGCAGGGCGCGTCTTCTTAATCTCTGCTCCAACCGTGGTGTCGAAGCTGACAAGCCGGATTTCGCCACGTTTTGGTGGTGGCAGGCTAGTGCTCAACGATGTCACCGCCTTGCCATTCCTGGCGATCTTCGCGTGCTGACTTCAGTCCGTAATATTGAGCCATCTGAGCGAAGACATTCAAGCATGTATTCTGTTTGCTACAAAGTCGTTGAGAGATACGGATTTCATGCCGTTGACGACGGAGACCGTGTAGATGCGTTTGCTCGTGGATGAATCCACCGGTCCGAAGGTAGCTCAATGGTTACGCGAGCAAACACATCAAGTCGTCTCCGTGTATGAAGAAGCAGGCAGGATGGATGATGACGACATTATTCAGAAAGCATTTGCCGAGAGTTGGATTCTGGCTACTTCGCCAACAGCCGCCGCAGTTCGGCGACGCGCATTTCCGGCGAGCCGAACAACGCGCGATAGTCACGCATTGAGCGCATGATTACTTCCTGTGCCTCGGCGTGGTCGTAGACGTCCGCGATTTCGACGCGGCGCGGCGCTTCGTGCGGCAGTTGTTTGTAGGTCAGGAAGTAGTGTTGCAGCCGCTCGACCAGCCCGATGGGTACTTCGCTGATGTCATTCATGTGACCGAAGGCGATGTCGTTATCGAGCACCGCGATGATCTTGTCGTCGGCCTCAAGCCCGTCGATCATGCGCAGGCCGCCGATGGGTTTGGCTCGAATGAAGAAGTTACCGTGCGTAAAAGTTTTTTCCGTCAACACGCAGATGTCGAGCGGGTCGCCGTCGCCACGGATGACGCCGGACGCGACGCCGGTGCGCATCCGGCATAACTCCGCAACTTCTTCGCCGCAGAAGGTCTGCGGGATAAAGCCGTAGAGCGTCGGTGGGAACGACGAGAAGCGTTGCGGACGGTCGAGCCGCAGGTGACCGGAAGCCTTCGACAATTCGTACTTGACGGCGTCGGTCGGGACGATCTCGATAAATGCATTAACTGCGGCGGGTGCTTGCTCGCCCGGCGGCACGCCGTGCCACGGATGCGCCTGAAACATCAGCGCCAGCAGATTGTAGAGGGCCACATCATCGGTGTTGTCGGTCATGTCGGATGCTCACTTTGTTCTTTCGCGCGCGCTTTGCTCAAGTTCCTTGCGGGGTGTGCTAAAATTCTCACTGTCGCCCCAGAGAGATGACGTGCCCCGATGATTATGAACGGCGCGCGCGGCGACTGTCTATCCAACTCACGTCCCACCCGCGCGCTAGTCCGACGGAAGAGGTTTTATCATGTCCGCCGTACCAACTACTTCACATCACATCCCCACGCCCACAACCATCACGACTCCGAACAGTAGCGCAACCCGCGCCGTCTCAGTGCGTTGGATCATCAGCGCGCGCGACGACCTGGTGTGGTTCGTCGGTTCGGTGTTGTCGAGCTATGCGCTGCTTGCGCTCTACGTCACTGGCCTCGTCCCGCTGATCCCGATGGTTGCGGCGTGGGCGATTCTGATTGACGCGCCGCACCTCTTCGGCACCTTCTCGCGCACCTACTTCGACCGCGAAGAGCGGCGTGTGAGGCGGCGTCTGCTGTTCGGCTCGCTGCTCTTCTTCGCCATCGGGCCGGTGATGGTCGCAGCCGGCGCGGCTATTCTCTTCTTCCTCTTGGCGGCACTGTGGGCCTATTACCATCTCGTCAAACAGCATTACGGTTTCATGGTGCTCTACAAGAAGAAGAACGACGATCTCGCGCCGCCGGACAACGCGCTTGACCGTGCCTTCCTGTTGCTCGCTTTTAGCTATCCGTTCGTCGCGTTCATCGCCAGCGACGCAGAGGCTGCGGCGCGCATTCCGGCGGCACTGCTCGGCAACCTCGGACTACTGTCAACGTTGCTGCTTGGGGCAACGATTCTCGTGACGCTCGTGTGGCTCGCGCGCCAGGTGCAGCGAGCCGTGCGCCGCGAGCCGCTCAATCTGCCGAAGTATCTGCTGCTCGCGGCGGCGATCCCGATGCATTGGGTCGTGCTGCTGACGCCGATGCCGCATAAGCCTATCGCGATTGTCGCGATTCTGACGATCTACCACAATCTTCAGTACCACCGCCTGATTTGGTTTCACAACCAAAAGTACGCGCGCGGCGACGACTCGCGCAGTCGATACGGTGCGGCGGAATTAATCAGCCGTCGAGTGCTCTACTACATCGCGTTCGGCGTCCTGTTTGGTATTGTCTACCGGCTGCCGCGCTACTACGCCGGCTCGACGGTCGGACAGGAAGCATTCGTCACGCAACTCGTCGCCGCATTTCTGTGGGGCTTCGCCTTCATCCACTACTACCTCGACTCAAAAATCTGGCGCGTGCGCCGCGACCCGTCTGTTGGCCGAGCGCTTCACATGGAAACGTAAAGATTGAAACCAAAACACCTTTCCCCACCGGCAACTAAGTGGTAATCGAAGAGCCGCGCCCTCGATGCTGAGCGGCGCGACTCTTTCGTTAGCGTGACGGACGGATGTTTGTGTTCCGGGCTACTGTTTGTTTTTATTCGTGTCAGCGACCGACTTCAACGCCTGGAAGGTCGGCGGCCATAGCCCGACGAAAATCCCTGCCGTGCGTTTGCCGGACAGGAACAACGCGAGCGACGCGCCGATTGAGCCGAGCGTCAAAATGTGGAAGAAGCTGATGCCGGTCGCTTGTTTGGTTGAGTGGTCAATGCTGCGCAGCATCGACTCAGCCATGTCGGTTCTCTCGCCGGTGGTTGTGTCCGTATTCTGACCTGCGTGAATTGCGCTTGCTGTCTGTGCCATTTGCTTTTTCTCCTTGTTACTGTTCCGTTAAGTGAACATCGCTTCGATCTTTCACTTGACCCTTTAAGTATGCAAAGCCAAAGAGCAGCGCCAGCGAAGCGCCCGCAATTAAAAAGCCTTTGGCCTTCTCGGATTTCGTCGGCGTCGATAGCAGCACCTGCCCACACTCGACGCACTTGCTGATTCGTTCTTTCTTCATCACATCCCCCTTTTATTTTCGGTTGACGGCTGACCTTCACACCACTCGCGCGTCACCTGATGCCGGTAGTCGAACATCCGTCGCAGCCGCGGGATAATCAGCAACGGCGACATCAGACGGCCCACCACACTGAACGGCGGCTCGTACTCTACTTCGTCACGCAGGATCGCGCCGTCCGCGTGGGGTTCAACGATATGGCGATGTTTCCAACTGCGAAACGGGCCACTCACCTGTACGTCTTCAAACATACGCGGTGGGTCGTAAGCCGTGTGCCGCGCAACCCAACGCGCCGGGATCAAACCGAACAAACGCGTCTCGATGATTGCGGTCGCGCCCGTGTGCAGATTCGGCGCCGCTTGCACGACGCGGGCCGTTTCCCACGGGGGCGTCAGACGTTCGAGCGCATCCGGCAACTCGTGGAACGCGAACACCCGCTCCGGCGCGGCGCGGATGATGCTCTCCTTAACGAATCTCATCGCCGTTATCTATCGCCTATCCTGTGCTCTATTCAGCACGCCGAGAATCGAACGAATTTTCAAAGTTGGTGGGACTCCGGTTGCAACACAATCTCGTTCAGCACCCCTTCACCTTCCTGCGTCGCGGCGAAGATGACGGCGCGCGCCGCCGCCGTCACTGTCAGCATTTTATCGCGCTGCACACGCATCGTGATCGAATCCCAGAAAGTGCTGTTCACGCCGCCGAGATGCAACAGACTGACGCCCACACCCGCGCGTTTGTATTCGAGCGCGATGGACTTCAGCATTCCCGTCAGCGCGTACTTTGACGCGCAATACGCAGCCGCCTGCGCCATCGGCGCGCGCCCGAGGATGCCCGGCAACGCGATGATGCGCCCGTGTTTCTGTTTCTCCATCACAGGCAGCACGGCCTTGCAGACGTTGAATGCACCACCGACGTTGGTCAGCATCACACGCTGAAACTCTTCCTCCGTCGTTTCGGCGAACGGCTTCATCACTCCGATGCCGGCGGCGTAGATGAGCGTGTCGACGCGCCCGAAGCGGCGCTCGGCTTCCGCCACCAGGCGCGTCACGCTCGCGGCGTCGGTCACGTCGGTTGGCACCGAAACGACACTGGCCCCTTTTCGCTCCAGCTTCCATTCAAGCTCGCTCAACTCGGCTTCGTTCCGCGACGCCAACACCAGGTCGGCTCCGGCGTCCGCAAACATCTCTGCCGCCGCGCGCCCGATACCGCGCCCGGCCCCGACAATCATCACCACCGTGCCCGCCATCTCCATCAATGCACCTCATTTCAGTTTGGAGCGTCGCGTCGCCTTACTACGACCATCAACCGTCGACTCGTCGTCGTTCTTGTTTGACGTGATGAATCACGGCTCTCAGCATACACGCTTTCAAAGGGTTCGCTCGTCACAGACCTTTGTCAGAGATCAAACGTTTGTTTACCGCTCATAGCAATCGCACATCAGACCTTTGTCGCGAAGACCGTCTTCTCTGTATGCTTGCGACCGACTGACGTTTTTTATGTCGATGAGGGAATGTGTGGCAGATTAAATGGAGCGGAGGTTCTCCACTGATGGAGATGATTGATCGAACGGGTATCAAGCGGAGGCGTTTTCAGTGGCTTGGATTGGTGGTTTCAATTGTGATCTGCTTCGGCGTTGCGGCGCTCGGCTCGCTCGCCACCGATCCGAACATCGACGGATGGTACGCGGCGTTACGTAAACCATCGTGGAATCCGCCAAACTGGATATTCGGCCCGGTTTGGTCAATGCTTTACCTGTTGATGGCGGTCGCGGCGTGGCTCGTCTGGCGGCGGCGCGGTTTCGCCGGGGCATCACTATTGCCGCTCGCGCTGTTCGGCATACAGCTTGTGCTTAACGGACTCTGGTCAGTGCTCTTCTTCGGCTGGCACCGCCCCG
>JALZJL010000203.1 GCA_030859785.1 Acidobacteriota bacterium | reverse complement strand
TGCGCGGCAACCACGATGGCGGCATCATCAAGTTCGGGCCGGACGGCAAGCTTTACGTCATCGTCGGTGATACGGGCCGGCGCGGTCAGATGCAGAACCTCCCGTCGGGGCCGACGCTGACCGGCCTCGGCAGTGTCATCCCCGATGATCAGTTCGGCGGACCCGAACCAGACAACGCGCACTTCACCGGGGTCATCACCCGGCTGAACGACGACGGCACCGCGCCGGCCGACAATCCTTATTTCGCAATCGGCGCGAGCGTCGGCGGCGAGGTCGGCGCGAACCTGCAAAAGCTTTTCGTTCACGGCATTCGCAATAGCTTTGGGATGGCCTTCGACCCTATTGGCGGTGGTCTGTGGACGCAGGAGAACAGCGACGATTCATTTGACGAGATCAACCGTTGGGAGCCGGGCATGAACGGCGGGTGGGTACAGTTCATGGGTCCGTTGGCGCGCATCGCCGAGATGAGGTCGATTGAAATGACACTGCCTCCTTCCGGGGGCGTCCCCGGTGCGACCCTTCAACAGATACGCTGGCCCGCTGATCGTATCGCTACCACGCCCGCCGAGGCTCTGTCGAGATTGTTTCTGCCGCTTGGGTCGAGCTACAGCGATCCGGAATTCAGTTGGAGATACGCGGTCTCGCCTGGAGGCATCGGCTTTCTGAACAGCACGGCGCTCGGCGCGGAGTTCGAAGGTAATATGTTCGTCGGCGCAGCGACCCCGATACTTGACGGCGGCTATCTGTTTCGCTTCAACCTGACCGCCGACCGCCGCAGCATTGCTGTGACAGACCCGCTGCTTGAAGATCGTGTCGCTGATAACACCGCAAAGTACGACGTGACAGAGAGCAGCAGCCTCCGCATCGGCACCGGCTTCGGAATCGGCACGGATGTTCAGACCGGACCCAACGGCAACCTGTACGTAGTGTCTCTGACGCGGGGCACGATTTACGAAATCTTCAGACGGTAGAGGTCATGACGAATCCAGACTTGCTCTCGACCGCTGTCATCATGAGATTTGAACGCGCCACGTCGCGCGTTTACCGAGCCTTAGGAGAGGAACGAATCAAATGAAAAACTTAATAACGTTGCTGTGCATCACGCTCGTCGTCGTGTTCAGCCATGTAACCGCATCAGCCGACCCGATTACATTGACCTTTGACGAGGTGCCGCCCGGTCTTGTGTCGGTCACGAACCCGACGCCCCCGGCGGGGACCAGCCCATTCTTAACTACCAGTGGAATCACGTTTGAGTTCCGAGTCGGTGGGCTGCTTTCAGCCGACGCGCGCTATGGCGCCAACGGTCCCGGCGCTTTCACCTTCGTCCAGGGGCGCGTCTTGGAAGGCGACGCGGCGGGCATTCTGACACTTAATTTCGTGGTGCCCACGTCGCAGTTTCAGTTTGGCTTGGGACTGACAAGTCCGAACAACGTCACGCCTGGACTGACCGTCGAGCTTTTCGATACGGCGCTTCAGTCTCTCGGCGTCAACTCAGTTAACACTAACCGAATTTCAACTTTGCCACTTTCTGAAGGAACGTTCAGTTACGCGGGCGCTCCCATCAGCCGCGCGGTACTCAACTTCAATGAAGACGCGCTGGCCTTTCCGCGACGCTTCGCATTGGACAACCTGACCGTGAACCAGATACCTGAGCCGACCACGATAGGTCTGCTCAGCATGGGCCTCGCGGGGCTCGCGGCCCGGCATGCGCGCAAGAAGGCAGCACGCATCGCGAAAGAAGCTCATGTGTGATTCGGTCTCACGAGGTGACCTAAAAGAGCGCGTGTTTCCTGTGATACGTGCGCTTTTTTTTGGTGTGAACAGTTGTGGGAAACCCGTGTCTAGGCTGCTACATCGAAACTTACTGTGCCAATCTCATGTGCTTCGATTTAGTGTCGTGTCTTCGACGAGCGTTGTGACGCGCACATCGAGCGCGCTCTGCGACGACTTCTCCGTCGAGCGGAATCTTTTGAACCGGACGGATGTCAATTGTTCGCCACCCGGATTCCCGCGACCGACCCATAAGAACTGCGCTGTCACCTGAAATGTTAATGACGGTGCTTTGAATGACTTTCTCAATGAATGGGGAGGTGAAGAGTCGCCGAATTCGGCGACTCTTCACC
>JALZJL010000200.1 GCA_030859785.1 Acidobacteriota bacterium | reverse complement strand
CACTTCGGCGCGCACACCGGCACGCACATTGACGCGCCGGCGCACTTCATCGACGGCGGGCCGGAAATCTGGACGATACCAATTGATCGACTGATTGGCCCGGCGTGCGTGGTCGAACTCGACGACGACGTGCGCGCGATTGACGCCGCACACATTTCGGCACATGACTTCGGCGGGTTCACACGAGTGCTTTTCAAAACGCGCAACTCCGCTTTTTGGAACGACCCGCGTGGCGTCTTTCGTGAAGACTTTACTTACATCTCACCCGACGGCGCGCGGGCACTCGTCGATGCCGGAGTCGAGTTGGTCGGCATCGACTATCTGTCGGTCGAGCAGTTCGGCTCAATTGATTTTCAAACGCACGTCACGCTACTTTCACGTGGCGTCGTGATCGTCGAAGGACTCGATCTGCGCGAAGTGCCAGCGGGCGCATACGAGTTGATTTGCCTGCCGCTCAAGCTCGGCGGCGGACACGGCGACGGAGCGCCGGCGCGCGCGATTCTGCGTCAGATGGCCGCAGGAACCACATCTCAGTAATGACGAATCGCAACTCAACTCTTTTCGCGTCCGAGAGCGAGATGGCGACGCGAGCCATTCGCCGTGCGGCCTTTGCCGCCGAGCGCGCACGGCTGGCACAATCCACGATCCCGAACTTGATTGATCTTCTTTCGAGTGCCGACCTGCGCACGCGCTTCATCGCCGAGATGTGTCTGCGCGATGCGACCGATACCTGACTCAGCTTTCAGCCTGCGGCTCCGCAGGCCGAACGCGAGCGGGCGATTGAGGAATGGCGGCGATGGTGGAACGAGCACCGGACAACCGGCAGAAAGCGATGGCGAACGTGACCAAGCAGCACGAACAGACACAATCAACGCCGACCGACAAGCGCGACAGCAGCAACACCAAGTCCGCACACGTCCCGTCGGAGGTCGATACGCCCGGCTATCGGGAGCGCGTCTACGAAATCGTCCGTTGCATTCCGCCGGGGCGCGTGATGACGTATGGGCAGATTGCGGAGATTTTGGGTGAAGGCTACACGCCGCGCACCGTCGGCTTTGTGATGCACGCCGCGAACGAAGACGACCCGTGGCATCGCGTTATCAACGCGCAGGGCGGGTGCTCGACGGGGCGCATCGTTCTCCCCGCCGACAAACAGCAGCGGATGCTTGAAGCCGAAGGGGTGCGGTTCGACGCGCGCGCCCGTTGCGACCTCAACATCTATCGGTGGAGTCCGGACACAGACGAAGACGCCGGCGTTGAACAGAAGACGCCGGGCGAAGTGCAGCCGAGCCTGTTCACCGACTGAACATCCCCTGCCCTAAACGGAGCGAGCAATGAATAATGAGCCGCTGCAAAATCGCGTGCCTTACGAAGTGAGCGCGCCGCGCTACTCGGTTTCGCCGCACATGGTAACGACGGCCTTCGAGTTGCCGGGCTTCCGTGTTGCGCGCAGCCTCGGCGTGGTGCGCGGCATCGTCGTCCGCTCGCGTAACCTGTTCGTCAACATCGGCGCTGTCTTCAATTCGATGGTCGGCGGCAACATCACCGCCTGGACACGCCTCTGCGAACAGACCCGCTCCGAAGCCTTTGACATCATGGTGCAACACGCGACCGAACTCGGCGCCAACGCCATCATCGGCGCACGCTATGACGCGACCGAGATTGCGAGCGGCGCGACCGAGGTGCTCGCCTATGGGACGGCGGTCGTCGTCGATCCGGCGGAAGGCACAAGTCTCTACAACTCTTGACTGACACTGAACTCACCATCGACGAGACGGCCCGCCTGCGCGAAGCATTTGCGCGGGTTTCATTCGCGACTCTACTCGGCATCAGAATCCATAGCCTCGAACGCGGCGCGGCGACAATGCTGTTCGACGTGCGACCGGAGTTGACGCGGATGGAGGGCATCCTGCATGGCGGCGCGCTCGCCTCGCTGATTGACACGGCAGCGGCCTTCGCCGTCCTCTCGCTGCTCGCGCCCGATCAACAGACGGTCACGGTCGATCTAACACTCCACTACCTGCGCCCCGTCACCGCCGGGCAAGTGGCGGCCCGCGCTCGCGTCGTGCGCGCCGGGCGGCGGCTGGTCAACGTCGCGGTCGAAGCAACTGATTTCGACAACCGACTGGTCGCTTCCGCGATGCTGATCTACGCCAAACTGATCTGACCGGCATGCCGTCTCTGCCGCCTGTGGCTGACGCAGGCTCAGCCGTTTCCTTCTGTCGTGACCATAAGATGGACGCATGTTTCGACATCCTGGCCGTCGGCTCTCAAGCGGTCTGTGTTGCGCCCGTTCCCCTGACGCCGAATTTGCGTTCGGCGGATTACCCATTTCAGAGTCAAAGCGAGATGCCGAACATCAAAATAGAGATTAACGAATACCTGTCCTACGAGTTTGACCTCAGCGATGAGGAAGCGGATGAGCAGTCCGCGCTTTCCGAGGTGTGGCCCTTCAAGCTTGACCTGCTCGGCCATGTTGAGACATCTCGCGGCATAACGGAGATTTTTGTGTTCAGCAATGATGGTGAGAGTTTCTTTGCCATTGCCGACCATTCTCTGAACTATTACCCTCAAGCCGGGATGACGATTGATGATCTGCGCTGTCAAGTGCTCGGCACAGAGTGGATCGGCACCCGCGATTCGGTCGATCTAGACACGTCCCACATTGGCGATGAGCACGTGCCATCAGTTATTGACCGGCGGGCCGCGATCACAAAGTTGGCTACAGATGCTTTAGGTGCGCAAGATGAAATGAGAGTCTTGGAAGGTTTATATTTGACAAAAGTGCAGAAATATTTGGCGCTTGTCCAGATTGGTGGTGCGACAGAGGCGGTCATCATTGGAGATGAGGTAGGGCCACAGTATGTTGGTTTCACAGGAGCCTCTGCTTGGCGGCGGCTGGCGGTCGGAGTGGGTGTGCTGTTGCTCAATGGCAAGCTCGTCGGCGGAAGACCATCCGCCTAACAATGCATCAACCGGACGCGCCCCAGCGCCGCTTTTATCTGCGTGTGCTACAGCGCGCCGGTTATGCCGGGCGTCAAGCCTTCAATAGGTGACTATGACCCGCCGCACCGCTCCACACTTTTATCATCTTATTGCCGTAACATGCTGAAACGCTGTTGGTCATCGCGCTCGTTTGTCTTTGCGGAGCAAAATCGCGCATCATGTGCGTTGAGATTCTCGAACTTTAGACAAACAAGAGATGGCTCGACGGCTCTCGTTCAGTTATGCACGATTTACGAAAATTCGCCCGTTACTTTCGGCCTTATAAAAAATCCATCGTCCTCGGCATTCTCTGCATCTTCGCCTCGGTGGTGATCGGCCTGCTGGTTCCGCTGCTGGTCGGGCGCGCGGTTGATGACCTCCAGACCGGTGTGACGTGGGCGAAGCTGACGCGCTACGCGCTGGCGATTCTCGGCGTCAGCGCGGTCAGTGGGCTGTTTCTGTTTTTGCAGCGGCGCATTCTGATCGGCATGTCGCGCCACGTCGAATATGATTTGCGACAGAACTTCTACGCGCACCTGCAAGGCCTTCCGCTTTCATTCTTCCAATCCAACCGTATCGGCGATTTGATGGCGCGGGCGACGAACGACCTCAGCGCGATTCGGCAACTGGCCGGGCCGATGATTATGTATACGCTACAGACCGTGTTCGTCGTCATCCTCATCCTGCCATTAATGCTGCGTATCAGTGTGCGTCTGACGCTGATGCTGTTCGTCACGATGCCGCTCGTCTCTCTGACGGTCAAGTATTTCGGTCAACAGGTACACGTCCGCTTCGAGAAGATTCAGGAATTCTTTTCGCAGATTTCGGCCCGCGCGCAGGAGAATTTTTCGGGCGTGCGGGTGGTGCGTGCCTACGCTCAAGAGGAAGCGGAGATTGTCGCCTTCAACTCGCTTAACCGGCAGTACGCCGAACGCAACCTCGGTCTGGTGCGCGTCTCGGCGGTGATGCGCCCGCTGTTGCAGTTCGTGATCGGAACGGGTTATGTGCTGATTATCTGGTACGGCGGCAGACAAGCGGTGCGCGGGCAGATTTCGGTCGGACAGGTGACGGAGTTCATCCTCTACCTGACGCGCCTGATCTGGCCGTTGATCGCGCTCGGCTACGTCGTCAATCTGTACCAGCGCGGCACCGCGAGCCTGAAGCGGATGAACGCGATTTTCGCTATCGAACCAGCCATCGCCGACCGCCCCGGCGCACGCGAACAGGAAGCCCCGCTCCGTGGTCGCATCGAATTCCGACACCTGACTTTCGCTTACAGCGAACACCGCGAGCCGATTCTGAAAGACATCAACCTGGTGATTGAAGCGGGCCAGACGGTCGCCTTCGTCGGGCGCACCGGCTCCGGCAAGTCGACGCTGATGAACCTGATTCCGCGCTTGATCGAAGCACCTCCCAGGACTGTGTTGATTGATGACGTGCCGATCACGGACTACACGCTCGCGCAGTTGCGCTCCGGCATCGGCTACGTGCCGCAGGAGACTTTTCTATTTAGTGACACGCTTGCCGAAAATATCGCCTTCGGCGTCGAACGGGCCGAGCGCGCCGATGTCGAGTGGGCAGCGGAAATTGCCGGACTGACGGAGGACATCCGCGGCTTTCCCGGCGGGTTCGAGACGATGGTCGGCGAGCGCGGCATCACGCTGTCGGGCGGGCAGAAGCAGCGCACCGCGATTGCACGCGCTATCCTGCGGCAACCGAAGATGTTGATTCTCGACGACGCTCTCTCCGCCGTCGACACCTACACTGAAGAAAAGATTCTGGCGCAACTGCGCGGAGTAATGCGCGAGCGGACGAGCCTGATCGTGTCGCATCGCGTCTCGACCGTGCGCGACGCCGATTTGATCTGCGTCCTCGACGCGGGGCGCATCATCGAGCGCGGCACGCACGAAGAACTGCTCGCGCGCGGCGGCGCATACTCCGCGCTGTACGAGCGCCAGTTGCTGGAAGAGGAACTGGCCGCGACCTGACCCGAACGAGTTGACTTAGCTGAAGTGACATATTATTCAGCGACCGCGAGGTGAAAACTTATCCCGCACAACCCCGCACAGCGAAGTATCGAAGAGCGCCACCGCGTGCTGCTCATCATGTGGGGCGCATTCCTGGCTTCCATCGTGATGTACATTCTGGTGGCGTACTTCTTTCGACCGGCCGGCACGGGCGGAGGCGGCGACGACAACAATCTCGTGGTCATCATCGTGCTGATGATGGCCGGCGTGTCGATGGTCGCGGTGTCGTTCATCATCAAAAACGGTTTGCTTGCGCAGGCCGTCAGCCGGCAGCGGATCGACTCGGTGCAGGTCGCATACATCGTCGCCTTCGCGCTCTGTGAGGCGGCGGCGCTGATGGGGCTTGTCGCAACCTTCATCACGACGGAAGCGTATTCGTTTCTTCTCTTCGTCATCGGGGCCGTCGGGTTGCTGCTGCACATGCCGCGCCGCGACCACCTGCTGGCAGCATCATTTAAGCAATAAGCGCCGAGACGATTATTCGCGCAGCGCATCGAACAGGATTTTACTAAACAGCATGGCAACCGTAGTCCAACAGTTTCACGAAGAAGAAGCAATCAGCAAAGCATACGACCCGGCCAGCGCGCGGCGGTTGCTGCGGTATCTCAAGCCGTACTTGCGCTTGATCGTGCCGGCACTGCTGTTCACGCTGCTCGTCAACGCGCTCGGCGTCATTGAGCCGAAGTTCTTTCAGTACGCGATTGATTGGTACATCGTGCCGCGGGATTTGTCCGGGCTGAACCTGCTGGCCGCCGTCTTCCTTGTTGTCAAGCTGTTGCAATTCATCGTCTCTTATTTGCAGACCGTGATGCTGCAATCGGTCGGCCAGCACGTGATGTTCGATTTGCGAAGCGAGCTTTACCAAAAGTTGCAGCAGCAGGATGTGGCCTACTTCGACCGTAACCCGGTCGGGCGTGTGATGACGCGACTGACCTCGGATGTCGATTCGCTCAACGAGTTGTTTACCTCCGGCGTGATTGAGGGGTTGGGCGACATCGTGACGATCTTCGCGATCATCGGCTTTATGTTCTGGATGGACTGGCGGCTGACGCTGGTCGCGCTGGTGACGGTGCCGATGCTGTTCGCCGCGACGCTGTGGTTCCGCGAGCACGCGCGGCGCGGATATGACATGGTGCGCACCAAGCTGGCGCGGATCAATTCGTTTCTGCAAGAACATCTGTCGGGCGCGCAGACGGTGCAAATCTTCAATCGCGAGCGAAAAGCGTTCAATCAGTTTCATGATCTTAACGACGACTACCGCCGCGCCAACATCGAAACCATCTTTTACTATTCCGTCTTCTTCCCGCTCGTCGACTTTATCGGAACGGTCGGCGTCGCGCTGATTATCTGGTACGGCGGCTCGCGCGTGATGCAGAACTCGCCGGGTGTCGAGGTGCTGTCCATCGGCGCGCTGGTCGCTTTCATACAGTATTCACAGCGCCTGTTCCAACCGATCCGCGACATCTCTGACAAGTACAACGTGCTGCAAGCCGCGATGGTCGCTTCGTACCGCATCTTCAAGACGCTCGATTCACCCATCTCGGTCACGCCGCCGGAGCGTCCCACCAAGACGGGACGCGCGCGCGGACGCATCGAGTTTGAAAACGTCTGGTTTGCTTACAAAGGCGAGGACTGGGTGCTGCGCGATGTGTCGTTCACCGTCGAGCCGGGGCAGGCGGTCGCGCTCGTCGGCCACACCGGCTCCGGCAAGACCACGATCACCAATTTGCTGATGCGGTTCTATGATGTGCAGCGCGGGCGCGTGCTGCTCGACGGTGTGGATGTGCGCGAGTGGGACTTGCGTGCGCTGCGCGAAAACTTCGCCGTCGTGCTGCAAGATGTGTTTCTGTTCAGTGGCACCATCGAGAGCAACATCCGGCTCGGTCGCGACAGCATCGATGATGAGCGCGTGCGCTGGGCGACGCACGAAGTTCACGCTGACGACTTTATTGAACGCCTGCCCGGTGGATACAAGGCCGAGGTTCACGAACGCGGCGCGGGGTTGTCGGTCGGGCAAAAGCAGTTGGTGTCCTTTGCCCGCGCGCTCGCCTTTGACCCGGCGCTGATAATTCTTGACGAAGCGACCAGTTCGATTGACACCGAAACCGAGCAGTTGATTCAACAGGCCATCGAGCGTGTGATGCGCGACCGCACTTCCATCGTCGTCGCGCACCGTCTGTCGACCGTGCAGCGCGCCGACCGCATCATCGTGCTTCATCACGGCGCGATTCGCGAACAAGGCTCCCATCAGGAACTGCTCACGGCGCGCGACCTTTATTGGAAACTCTACCGGCTACAGTACGCCGACGATTCCTCCGACGAACATTCGACCGGCAGTCTGCCGAGCGGCAGCTTGCAGTACGGCGATTGAACACCAAAGAATACGACCGAACGAAGATGCACCGGCAAGTGGGACGATCCGAACATAACGACACCAACTTAAAACAGAAGTCGCGGAGCAACTCACCGGTTTTCTCTGCGCCTTCTGTGTCCCCCTCTCTGTGTCTCTGTGTTAGAAAAAACCCTTCGATAGAGTCAACTAACAGACACCCGCCCCAGTCCTTCACACAGATTCGCTTCTCGCTCACGCACAGATTTATTACTTCCGTCCTGCTTGTCTTTTCATCGCTTCTGATTGCTCAAACCGCCGCCGCTTCCCTTCAAAAATCAGTCAACGAGCGTCCGGCAGCGACCCGTCAAGCGACCCCGACCAAAACTCCCACGACATCCATCCGCTTCACCGACATCGCGCCGCGCTCACGCTTTGCCTATCGCACCAACAACGACTTTACCGGTCGCAAATACTTCGCGCAGGCGATGGGCGGCGGCGTCGCCATCTTCGACTACGACAATGACGGGCGGCCCGACATCTTCTTCAGCAACGGCGCCCGGTTTCCCGCATTGAAGAAGACCGACCACACGTTTTACAACGCACTGCTGCGCAACAAAAGTGATGGGACGTTTGAGGATGTGACCGCGAAGGCGGGACTGGCGGGTGCCGACCTCGGCTACAGCTTCGGTGTCGCCGCTGCCGACTACGACAACGACGGCTTTCAGGATTTGTTCGTCACCAACGCCGGATGCAACGCGCTCTATCGCAACAACGGCGACGGCACCTTCGCGGACGTGAGCGTCGGCTCCGGCCTTGATGTGAAACCGGTCGACGTGCTGAGTGTCGGCGCGGCGTGGTTCGATGCCGACCATGACGGGCTGCTCGATCTGGTCGTCGCCAACTACACGATGTGGCGTCCGCAGACCGACGTGCGTTGCGTCATTGACGGGCAGACCGATATATATTGCCCGCCGTGGACATATAAGAGCGTCCCGCAACGGCTCTATCGCAATCTGGGGCAGGGGAAGTTTGCCGACGTGACCGACCGCGCCGGGTTTGGCGCGGCGCTCGGTAAAGGCATGGGCATCAGCATCGCCGACTTTAACAACGACGACTGGGCTGATGTCTTTATCGCCAACGACACGGAGCGTAATTTCCTTTTCGTCAACGAGACGGGCGGCAAGTTTCGAGAATCGGGGTTGCTCTACGGCGTCGCCTATAACGACCGGGGCGCGACCGTCTCGGCGATGGGCAGCGACGCCAGAGACTTCAATAACGACGGCTGGGTGGATGTCTTTTACAACGACATTGCCAAACAGATTTTCGGCCTCTTTGAAAACGAAGCGGGCCAGTCATTCAAGTATGTTTCGACCACGCACAACATCGAAACTCTCAGCCGCGCCTTCACGGGTTGGAGCTGTGGCTTCATTGATTACAACAACGACGGGTGGCTCGACATCTATTCCGCCAACGGCGAGATTGACCCGATCACGCCGAACGCGCGGCAGCACGACACGATGTTCGAGAATGTCGGAGGCCTTACATTTATCGATGTCTCGGCGGCGCTCGGTCAGGATTTTATGTTCCTCGGGTTCCAGCGCGGCTCTGCTTTCGGCGATTTGAACAACGACGGATGGATGGACATCGTCGTCACGTCGTTCGGCGAGCGACCGCGCATTATGCTCAACTCCGGCGACAACAAAAGCCACTGGCTGAAAATTGAAATCACCGGCACGACGAGTAACCGCGATGGCATCGGTGCGAAGGTCAAAGTCGTGACGGGTTCGGGTCGCGCGCTCTACAACCACGTCACGACAAGCGTCGGCTTTATGTCATCGAGTGACCGGCGCGTGCACTTCGGACTCGGCACCGAGCGGGTCATCAAAACAATCGAGATTCGTTGGCCGGGCGGAGCGACACAGCGTCTGGAGAAGGTCGCGGTCGATCAGATTCTGAAAGTCAGAGAGCCGGCTCGGTAGTTTGAAAGTTATGCCATCTTTCTACAACCTTTTTCTCGTCGCGCTCGTCATCGGCGCCAATCTCGTTGAGTGCGACGCTCAAGCGTCCACACAAAAGCCCATGCCCCTCGCTTCTCCGATACTCTTCGAGAACATCGTCGAACGCTCCGGCATCGCGTTCGTTTTGAACAACAGCGTCACGCTTGCGAAGCACCAGATCGAGACGATGACCGGCGGTGTCGCGGCGTTCGACTACAACAACGACCGCCTCCTCGACATCTACTTCGTCAACGGCGCGCGTCTGCCGCAGATGGATAAGACCGACCCCGCTTTTCACAACCGTTTGTATCGCAACGACGGCAACGGTTCTTTCACTGATGTGACCGAGCGCGCCGGCGTCAAAGGCAGTGCTTACGCGATGGGCGTCGCGGTCGGCGATTACGACAACGACGGGCACAGCGATTTGTACGTCGTCGGCATCAATCGCAATCAACTATTTCGTAACAACGGCGACGGCACATTCACCGATGTGGCGACGAAGACGGGCGTGCTCGGCATTCATCCGAAATACGGTAAGACCTACGCCGTCAGTGCCGGCTGGTTCGACTACAACAACGATGGCTTCCTCGATTTACTTTTAATCAACTATCTCAATTGGTCGCTCGCGGCCGCGCCGCCGTGCACCGTCAAAGGCGTGCGCGCGTATTGCTCGCCAAACAGTTTCGCGGGATTGCCGAACATGCTGTTTCGCAACAACGGTGACGGCACGTTCAGTGATGTGTCCGAAGCTTCGCAGATTGGCAAGCACATCGGCAAAGGAATGGGTGTCGCGTTCGCCGATTATAACGGCGACGGCTTCCCGGATGTGTTCGTCGCGAATGACACGTTTCGCAATTTTCTGTTTCGCAATAACGGCGACGGGACATTCGCCGAGGTCGGCATCCTGAGCGGCGTCGCGTTCAACGAAAGCGGACGGAGTGTCGCCGGGATGGGCGTCGACTTTCGCGACACGGACAACGACGGACGACCCGACATCTTTGAGACGGCGATGGTCGGCGACACGTTTCCACTGTTCCGTAACATCGGCGAACAGTTTGAGGATGTGACTAACGCGGCGCGACTGACAACCGGGACGATTCGCCTGACGGCGTGGGGCAACGGAATTTTCGACTTCGACAACGACGGCTTCAAGGATTTGTTCACCGCCAACGGTGCAATCCTCGACAACTCGCAGGAGATTGACAACCTGCCTTACAAACTCGCGAACACCGTCTGGCACAATGCGGGCAACGGGACATTCACCGACGTCAGCGCGCAGGCTGGCAAGGGCTTCGTGATTCCGGCGGCGCATCGCGGGGCGGCCTTCGGCGACTTCAACAACGACGGGCGCATCGACATCGTGACCAACAATCTGAACATGAAGCCGGAGCTATTCTTAAACCGTTCCGCCGCACACAACAACTGGCTGCTGATAAATCCGATTGGCTCGAAGAGCAACCGCGACGGCATCGGCACGACGGTCAAAGTCACGACCGCGCGCGGCGTGCAGCACAATCACGCGACGACCAGCGTCGGCTACGGCTCTGCGAGCGACCGGCGCATCCACTTCGGATTCGGTGCCGCACGGACGGTGGACAAAATCGAGATTAAGTGGCCGAGCGGGGTCAAGAGCACGCTCACTGACGTAAGGGTCAATCAAATTCTGACGGTGCGCGAGGGCGGAGAATAACAGTGGGTGTTACCGCTTTGAGATTGAACACATCATTAAGAATCTTCTGCGCCTTTGTTCTACTTATCGCCGCGACCATCTCCACGACCGGCCAGAAAGCGTGGCGTCATCCCCAACTCGTCGCCGTCGAGTCAGCCATCCGCCGGAAAGATTTCATCAACGCAGTCGAGATGCTCGAACCTCTGCTTCGCGCACAACCCCGTCTCGATGCGGAAGCATACGTCATGCTCGCATTGTCAAAGTCCAACCTGGGACGACCGGATGAGGCCGTCGAAGTCTGCACACGCGGGGCAGACGTGTTCCCCGGTTCGGACAGCCTCGCCGAGTTTTACGTCACGCTGCTGCGTGCGGCCACCATCGATCAACACACTGTCAAAGTCAGGCTTGAACAGATCATGCAACAGCCCACTGCGTCGGCGGTGTACGTTAAGGCGCTGAGTCAGATTCTATTGACCACAAATCCGCTCGACGCACGGATGGAGACGCTGCTCACGCGGGCAGTAGCGGCGCGACCACGAGACGCTGAGGCGCGTTACCTGTACGGGCAGTGGGCATGCCTCACCAACAAAGAGAAGCTCTGCATCGAGCAGTTGACGAAGACGCTGGCGTTGAGTGGGACGAACCATTTGGCGCGGGTGCAGAGCTACACGCTGATCGGAATGGCGGAGAGTTCTTCAGGCAACAGGTTGCGCGCCGAGTCCGCGTTTCAAAATGCGCTCCGTCTCAACCGCAAGCTGCCCCGGCCTGAGCCGCAGGGAACATTTCAATATGCCAAGTTTTTAATTGAGACCGCACGCGCGCAGCAAGGGCAGACGTTGCTTGATGAAGTGCTCAGACAAGCGCCCGACTTCGGCCCCGCCCGTTTCGAGCGCGCGAGGTTGTTAGCGAAGCAGGGGCAGCGCGAGGCGGCCATCGACGAAGCGAAGCGTGCGCTGCAATACGCGAGACATAGTAAGACGCAGCTTCAGGCGATTCACACGTTCCTCGCCAAGACCTACTTCGCGCTCGGCCAGAGGGAGCAGGCGGAAATCCATCAAAGATGGATTGAAGCGAATCCGTAACGATTGTTTGTGCGCGGCTCGTCGATGTGGAAATGTAGTCATACCCGCCCGACCAACACTTGAAACGGCTTCATCTTAAAATTGATGTTCGCAGATTCGCCGCCGGCTTTTAATACCCGCACGACTTCTCCGCTGATCGCGTCTCGTAGCTCAATGTCCGCCGCCGAGCGTTTGATCCCACTCGCCGCGCTCGCTTCCGGACGGAGCGTGACGCTTCCGGTTTCCTCTCGACCACTCAGTGAAACCATCACCAGCGTCAAACGATTATTCATCCGGCGCAGGCCGACAAAGACCGAAGCATTATCACAGACGGCTTCGCGCAGCAGGACTTCCCCTCCGGCTAATTCGGGAAACTCTTTTCGCAACGCGAACAGCTTGCGGTAGTAATCATAAACCGCCGGGTCGGCGTCCGGGCTGGGGCCATTTTTCGGCTCCGGGTCACCGGCGAAAACTTCCGGGATGCCGAAGAACGCGTGAACGGCTTCGAGCGCCATGAAGCGCGGCGTGTAGCCGTTGAAGTGATAGAACCATGACGTGTCGTGGTTGCGCGCATAAAAGACGCGGTTCGCCCCGGCGGGCAGCGCGTCGAGCACGTTGGCGATGTGCAGCTTGTAGTCGGCGGCGGTGACTTCGTGAGCCTCCATCTTTTCAAGCAACAGTTGCGGCGCTTCGGTCTGGTTGTCGTGAACTAAGTTGGAGACTGTGTAAAAGACCGGGCCAAACACTTCGCTGAGCAGCACGGCGTCGGGCTTCGTCTCGCTGAGCGCTTTGAGCATCCGCCGCATCAGTTCCGGGGCCGCCGAACCGCTGCGGTACGCGGGATATGGCAGCGCCGGGTCCCAACTCGCCCCTTTGAACGTCGCCGCATCGACGCGATAGCCGTCAATGTCGTACTCCTTCAAATCATGTCGCACCAGATCATCCATGTACTGCTGATAGGCCGGGCTGGCCCAATCGGTGGTGACGCTTTTCCACGTCGGGTGACGCGCCAACTCGTTCTGTTCGGTGCGCACGAAAATGTCGGGACGTTCACGCACGACCGGAGACTTTTCGTTGAAGCCGTGAATCACCATGTCGAACAGCACCTTCATGCCGAGCGCGTGCGCTGTCCGCACGGCTTCCTTCAAATCGGCGGCGGTGCCGAGCGACGGCTCGACCTTGAACAGATCAATCGGCGAATAGCCGCCGACCCAGTGCGGCATGATGTAGATCGTGTTGAAGCCGACCTCGCGGTAGAACGGCAGACGCTTCGTCAACCCTTTGAAGCCGCCCGGATAATAAGACGGGTAGACTTCGAGCAGCACCATCTCATTCGCCCACGCCGGCGTCTGTTTGTTGATCGGCATCCTTAGCTCGACCATCTGACGATACTTCGCCAGCGCGGCGGGCAGCGGGCCATTGACGAACTCGACGCGATGCACGTCGGAATCAACCGCGAAGCGCTCCGTCATTCGGTACTCGCGCAGGTTGTGGTGGCGGAGACTGATCCGTCTGCCGTCGCCGTGCAGCGCCGAGCGGTAGGCAACTTCGCCGGCGGTGTCCATCCAACTTGCGAGCGTCGCGTTGCGCTGTTCATTGCTGACGGCCAGCAGACCGAACCCGGCGTCGGGCGCGCTGTGAAAATTGATCGAACTGTTTTTCAGAGAGTCGTAAGGCGTCTGTGGTTTGACGAATGTTTTCGGGAAGAACGGGCCGGGCACGTCGACGACGCACTCGGACGCATCCGCAATCACGGCGCCGGGTAGTTGGAACAGAAAACCTTCGAGTCGTCGGGCGCTTGATACGGCATTGCCTCCGGCATTTCGACCCAGCTTCGCCGAGCGGTCGAGACGGCCCTCGCCGGGGAATAATGTGTATGAGCAGGTTAACTCGAATTCGTGGACCGGCGAGCGTTCCGTCGATGGGGTTTGATTTGTTTGCGCCGAGACACCGAAGATGAGACGCAGCGAAACTCCGTTCCGCATTCTGTCTACGCCAATTTCATGTCTGAGCAGAGTCGCGCCGTGTCGTTCGACCATCCACACACCGTCCACGCGGAAGTCAATCGCGGCTCCCGTCGGTGAAATGAGACTGCCGGGAATCCCATCCGCCACAAGCGACATCCACTGACCGCGCGCCGCCCCGACTTCCAGTGTTAGTTTTGAATTCCCGAACACCAACCGACCGGACTGCTCACGCAAATAAATATCTCTGTACACCCGACCTTGATTCACGATGGAGACTTGCTGCCGTGATGACTTAACCTCGACGGTGTGAACAGAAATGACGGAAAGAATCACGGTGATGAGCCAACACAGCTTTGAGTTTGAGGTGATATTGGGATGCATAATTAGTGAGCGGTCAGCAATCAGCAATCTGCTAAAACAAAGTCAGCGCGCGGGCCTTTCGCTCTCGCTGAACGAGGCGCGCAATTGAGTGACCAGTGCGCGCATGACGGCTGACCGCTGACGGCTGATCGCTGACAGCAGACCATCATCTATGGTCTGCCGTGCGATTCAACCCAGCGTTGATGGATCTGCGCCTCATCGCGGCGTCCGATGGCAAACAGGGTTTTCGCAAGGAACGTGTGGGCGGCGCGCTGCTGCTCCGGATCGTTCGTCGAGTTTTGCAGCGCGGTCTGCGCCTCGGTGATGGCCTGCTTCAACTCGCCGCGTTTAGCGAGAAATTTCGCTCGCTCCATACGCGCCGGGGCGAACGCGGGAGACCAACTCAAAATCTTTTCGACGATGCTCTGTGCCTCGGCGTCGCGCGTGCGCTTGATGAGAAACTCGGCGTAACGGTGCGCCGCGAGCGGACTTGGCGCCGGCAGCTTTTCATTGATCGCCAGCGACTCGCGGAACGCCGCCTCGGCGCCATCCGCGTCGTTCAATCCATCTCGCGCCAGCGCCGTTAATACGTGCGCCTGCATCTTTAATTGCTCGCTGATGATCGGCGCGGCAAGCACCGTCTTTAACGTATCGAGACTAATCTGAAACTGACCGTTAAGGTGCGCCCACTGTGCGTAGAGGTAGCGCGCTTCCGCATCCTGCGGCAACGCCCGCACGATCCGCGAAAGCATCTCTTCGGCCTGCTGATGACGCGGGTCCTGCTGCAACAAAAACTTGCCGACAGCTTTCAAATAAGCCGGCGAGTTCGGCCTGCGTTGCAGATTCTGCGCCAGCTTCAGACGGCACTCCGGTTGCGCTCCGCACTCAACCAGCAGCGCGGCGTAAAAATCGTCGAGCGCTTCCGAATCAGGGTGAAGCTGCAAACCGCGCTCGCTGGTTTCAATTGCCTTCTCTCTGGCGCGCATGTTGAAGTGGGCGGTCGCCAGCATGACGTAGACTTCCGGCTCGGCGCGCGGCTCATCAATCAACACCCGCTCAAGCTCGTGGACGACGGCGGTGAAATCTTTATTGATGAAATATGTGCGCGCCAGTGCCTTGCGCGCTTCATTGAGCGACGGGTCGAGTTGCAGCGCGCGGCTCAATGCCTGGCGGGCTTCGGCGTGGCGCACCTGCTGCATCAGCAGCAGTCCGAGCGAGGCGTGACCGTCGGCGGAGAGCGGTTGGAACGACAGGTATTTTCTGAACGAGGTTTCGGACTGATCGAGGCGCGCGGTCTGGAAGTAGCACACGCCGAGCGCGAAGTATGCTTCGTAGAAAGTCGGCAGCAGCCGGACGATCTCTTCGTAGTGCTTCGCGGCATCGGCGAACTTTCCTTCGCGCAGCAACGGCTCCGCCGTCCGTAGCGCGAGGCGCAAACTTCTGGCGAGCGTGTATTGCGCGGTTTCTTCCTCCGTCAACTTTTCAATCGCGGCGGCCTCGCCCAGCATCTTTTCCTGATCGCGCTGCGCCCGGTAGATTCTCAGCAGCAGTTGACGCGCGTCCCGGCGCTTCGGCGATTCGCGCGCGGCGGCGAGCGCATCCTGTTCGGCGCGCTTCAAGTCTTTCAATTTCTCGTAAGCAGCGGCGCGTCCGTAGAGCGCATTCGACGAACGCGCATTCAGTTCAAGCGACTTATCGAAGAGCGGCAGACTTTCCGCCGCGCGTTCCTGTTTCAGCAGATACTCGGCGTAGCTCAGGTAAACAAGGTGATGACGGTTCGTGATCGGTTCGTTAAGTTTCAGCGCGCGTGTGAAGAGTTCGGTGGCGCGTTGCGGCTGGTCGGCTTGTCCGAAGGCGGAAGCGAGTCCGGCGACGAGCGTCGGGTCATCAGGCGCGAGACGAAGCGCCTGTTCAAAACAGCGAATCGCGTCCGCGCTCTTCTGATGGCTGAGGTAGTGATGCGCGAGCGCCGTCCAGACTTCCAGATCATCAGGCGCAAGCGTCGTACATCTGACCAGAACCTCTTCCGCCTGAGCATCGTCGTCGACCACTGCGTCGAGCAGGCCGGCGTACAGTTTCAGCGCCGGCACCGCATCGGGAACCGCGGCCAATAATTCTTCGAGTTCGAGTACGGCGTCGAAGGGTTGATTGAGTTGCACCAGCGCCCGCGCGTGAAGCACCGTCGCTTCCGGCGATTTCGGGTTCACTTGCCGATAGATGCGGAAGTGCTCTTCGGCTTCTTTCCAGCGTCCCTGTTGAGCATCAGTTTTGCCAAGCAGCAGATGATTGTCGGTGCTCTTCTGCGCGGACAGTGTGGCGGATAGCAGAAGGAACGACAGCATTGTGCCGGCGATTAAGCGCACCCACGTTTGAATGAATTGATGCTGCATCAGGAAAACTCTGCCACAGACGCGCGCGGAATGATCAAAGATTCCGGCGTGTCTGTGGCAGTGTGTGGGTTAAGCAATCGGTGTTAGAAAACGAATCTGACCGATGCCTGTAACCGCCGTTCGTCGAACCTGAGACCGGAGCCTTGATTGACGGAAGCAGCCGGATCGGTGATCAATCCGAAGGTCGCACTATTCGGATTCGTGTCGTAGTTGCCGAAGCCGCGCATGTTAAGCAGGTTCTCGGCCTCCACCCTTAGCTGTAAGTAGCGCGTGCCGTCGGCGCTGAAGACCGGAAACTTCTTCATCAACGACAAGTCGTGCCGGAACCTGCTCGGTTGGCGAATGTTCTGAATCAGATTCACGTCGCCGTAAGCGAACGCCGGATCAATCAGAGCATCACCGTTGAACCTGCCTACCGGGGCGTTGCCCGCGGCGAGAAGCGTACTATAGTCAGCGCCCGAAACGAACGCGTTTCCGGTGCCGCCTGAGAAGGCAGAGTTCAACAGGTTCTGGTTATTCGGGTCAGCCCACCGATAGAACGTCGCTTCGATGCGCAGCGGATCATTGTTGACGTTGGTATGACCGATGATGATGGGTCGCCCGGAACGCCACAGCGAGATGCCGGCGACCTCCCAACCGCCGACTATATGGTCGAGCAGTTTTCCGCCGAACCCGCTCGGGTCGCCGAGGAAAGACCGGCCCCGCCCGATGGGGAGTTGGACATTATAATAGACGCTCAGGCGGTGCCGCTCATCAAGCGGGCTGACACCGTACACGTCACGAATCGTGTCAACGGATTGATACGTCTTGGCACCCGTCCCGCCGCCGGCGATGAAGTCGTTCTGCCCGTTCGGCCCGCCCACGTTGTCGAGCAGTTTGCTCAGCGTGTAGTTGACCAGAAAGCTGAAGTCGCTGCCGAAGCGTCGCTCCGCCCGCAGGTTCATGCTCTGGTAGTTTGACCGTCCGATGTTCGAACCGAGAATCTGCAACGGGCCATAGGCCGGGTATTGAAACAGCAACCGTCCGACCGCGATTGAATCACCGTAGCGCGTCTCTTCCGCAAATGGCGACGCGACTCTGGCGGTATAATTGTTGCGCTGCTCCGGCGTAAACAGATCGCGCGGAAAGCGGCTGATTAAATCTTTGGCGAGCAACCCGCGACCCATGTTCGCCGAGTAAGTTGCTTCCACCAAAAACCTCTTCGGCAACTCGCGCTGAATGCCGAGGCTCCAAGTGTATTCACGCGGCATCCGCGAGTTGATGTCGAACGCCGCCGCCGCCGGGTCGCCGCCCGTCCCCTGTCGGTTGGCGACCGTGTTGTCCCGCGTGTAGATGCTCACGTCCGACGATTGGAAGGGACGCTCGAACGTAGAAATCGCGTCGGAGAAGTTGGAGCTAAGTCCGCGGTGCCAGCCGGCGTCGGCGGCGTCGCTGAGCGCAATCGTTCCGCCGCCGGTCGAATACCCATTCGGATCGCCGGTCGTGCTCAGGTACATCTTCGCGAACGAGCCGCGCACCACCGTATTCTCGGAGAATGAGTAAGCGAAGCCGAGGCGCGGCGCAAATTGCCACGGGTGCCATTCGGTGCCGAGCCGCGACGGATAGTCCGGCGTATTGGCGATGCGGATCGCGCCCGTGGGGAAGCCGTTGGCGACCCATGCCGGCGTGCGTACCTGACTCGGGTTCAGGCCCGCGGCGGCGACGGCGGCGGCGAAGTTATAGCCCGGCTTGATGGTGAACGGTGACGGTGCGTTGGGGTCCCAGACATACAGCTTGTCATACCGCTCGGACGGCGGAGTCTCCATATCCCAGCGGATGCCGAGGTTGACCGTCAGATTCGGCGTGACTTTGAAATCGTCCTGCACGTACGCCCCGTGATAGTTGACGTTCATCGAGCGCGTCCGCTCGCCGACGATCTGAGCTTTGTCGTTGATGCCGAGCAGGAACGCGCCGAGCACGTTGGCCGCATCCTGATCGTTCCATGAATTATCGGTCGAGTAACGCTGGACGGGATTGTGCTGAAAGACGAAGTTGCCGCCGCCGGAGTTCAAATAATTGTCGTAGTAGCGGCGATGTTCGTAGCCGAACTTGACGGTGTGGCGGCTGAGGATTTTGACCATCGAGGCACCGGCGTTGTAGGTCGTCGAGTTGGTGAGACTTGTATTTGGGCCGCCGATGAAATCATCAAAGGTCGTCGCCCTGACCCACGGCAATCCCTTCGAGCCGAGAATGCGTCGCGTGTCCGCGTCAAACGGAATCGCGGCGGTGTTGAAATCTTCGGCTATCGAGTTGCCCCCCGTAAACGGGTCGTAGTGACCGCCGACGCGCGCGGTAAAGATGAGCGTCGGAGAGATCGTCCAGTCGTAATTGATATTGGCTGCGAAGGCACCGGCGACGCGGTTCGTCGGCACATTTTGGAGCGGACTAAACCAGCGCGTCTCAGTCCGAAAGTTGTTGGCACGGGTGTAGCGACCGAAGATTTTACTGCTGTCGGTAAAGCTGTGATCCAACCGCAGCGCCCACAAATCGCTCTGCGAAGAAAAATCCTGCGCGCCGACGAAATTGTTGCGGAAGCTATTGCCCGGCGCCGGGGTTTTGTTCGGCAGCGGGATGAAACTGAGAATCGCCGCGCTGACCGGGCTGATACGGTTGGCGGGGACCCGCAGCCCGTTGCCGCCGAGCAGATCAAGCCGCTCGATGGTGCCGTCCGGCAACACCTGCGTGCGCCCGAACGGGTCGTAGAGTTGCGTCCGCGTCCCGTTGACCAGCGTGTTGGAGAAGTCGCCTTGCCGTTCTTCAAGCGTCGGTACCGACGCCTCGCGCAGAACGCCGCTCTGATTAAAGCGGACACCATCGAAGTTAAAAAAGAAGAAGCTGCGATTTCTGCCGCTCCACACGGCCGGGCCACCCTCGCCGAAGCGCGGCAGCAGGATCGGCCCGCCGACCGCGAAACCGTAATTGTGATTCTTGAACGGAGTGCGCTCGCCGCCGAGACGATTCTGATTCCACGAGTTGGCGTTCAGTGCGTCGTGTCTTAGATATTCAAAGACCTGACCGTGAAAGTCGTTTGAGCCGGAGCGCGTCACAACCTCGACCGCACCGCCTGACAGACGCCCGTACTCCGCCGAGATGCCGTTGGTGATGACCTTGAATTCCTGGATGGCCTCGGATGTCGGCGTCGTAACAGTGACGCCGTGCGAGCGTCCGGTGCTCTGCGCAATGCCGTCCGAGAAATACTCGACGCCTTGCGTTCGACCGCCATTGATGCGTGTGTCACTGCCTTCGGTGGCGCGACCGCCGTCGCCCTGCACGTTACCCGCGAGGCGCAGCAGTGCCAGCGGGTCGCGGCTAAGTTGTGGCAGATTCTGGATCATCGTCTGATCGATGACTTCGCCCAGTTGCGCATCCTCGCGGCGCAGCAACGGCGCCTCATCGGTGATCGTCACGGTCTCGGAGGCGAGACCGACCTCCACCGGTAGATCAATCGTCAGACGGTCGGAGACCTGGACGGCGACGTTGGGCCGTTGAAGCTTCTTGAAGCCGGCCACTTCAACCTCAAGGTTGTACGTTCCGGGGGTGAGTTGCGGAATTTGATAATATCCGTCTTCGTTGGTGACGGCTTCGCTTTGCGCGTTGGTGGCAACGTTGACCGCCGTCACCCTTGCCCCCGGAATAATCTTCCCGGTTGGGTCCTGAACCTGACCGGTGATGGAACCGGAGCCTCCGGCCTGACCGTGCGCGGCAAAACTCGCGCCCAACAGGAAGGCAATGACTGTCAAAGTTCGACGCATAAAAATCTCCTTATTTGACTTGGTCTGTTTGACCGGAGACGTCGCGGCAAGCGTTTAACTTTTCTGTGGAGTAAAAGTCAGTGCCGCGCAAACTTCGGAAGCAGACTGAGATGGCAATGTTCGTTAAGGACGATTGGTTTGCTTCCTAAAGACGCTCGAGCGAATGGCTTGCGAGTAGATCACAGGCCGGCAACACTCAAAGCAAAAATCGGAAGATCGAAATCAGTTCGAAGCAAGCGCCGCCGGCATCCGTATTGGATACAGGCGAGCGATTAACCGTTTTAGTAGTTTGGCAAGATACGCCTTTAAGCGTTGCGAGTGGCGTAAATGCACGTATAATCTTCGTAACTTACGCGAAAGCCCGTGTTCTTATTATCATTTTTGTTTTACGTTACATGGTCAGTTAACGTCGCGGCCTCATATGATTTTGACAAGAGAAGAAAAGCTTCACCAATTAGAGAACCTGCTTCGCAGCCGCGCCCTCCACGGGTCGGAAAACTTGAAAGCGTTTCTCCGCTTCGTCGTGACCAGAATGGTCGATGACGAAGAGACTCCGCTCAAAGAGTATGTCATCGCCAGCGAGGTCTTCGGCCAAAGCAAATACGATCCGCGCATCGACTCTATCGTGCGCGTCCAGGCAGGGCGGCTCAGATTGAAGTTGCGTCAGTATTATGAAACGGAGGGACAGGCCGACCGGGTGGTGATTGATCTGCCGAAGGGTCACTACACACCGACCTTCACGTTGATCGGAGACGCACCGCCGCGTCAGCCTACGCCACCAGTCACGAACACACCGGAGGATTTCCCGAATGGCACGGGGCATGCCCCCATGCACACTAACGGTGCTGAAACGAACGCGCCTGTCGCCGCGGACGAAGCGACCGCGCCGCCCGCTGCGCGTGAAGCAAATTTCTCGCATTCCGACGCCCCGGCGCGCCCTTCCAAATTATTGACCGCAACGCTCGCGCTGACACTGATCTGCCTGCTGCTCGGCGGCACATCTATTTACTACCGAGCGCAAACCCAACGACTACTCGGCGCGCGAGACTCGACAACACCCGGCGGCGCGGCATTGACTTCACTCGCTCCGGCGTGGAGTGGATTGATGGCGTCAGACGACCCGGTGTTGATTGTCTACAGTAACGCCTTGTTTGAGGGGACGCCCGCCACCGGCATGAAGTTCGCCAAGCCTCTGAATGTCAATGCACCGCCGACCACTGATGCACGTGCCGTCGCCGCCAACACGAACATCTACGATACGTACACAGGGGTCGGCGAAGTGATGGGCATCCACTTCATCAGCACCATGCTGCAACGCGCCGGCCATACCGTCCGTGTTAAGCGCAGCACCACGCTGACGTGGGAAGAAGCTAAGTCGGACAACATTATCTTCCTCGGCTCGCCGTCGGAAAACATGTTTCTGCGCGAGTTGCCGCAGGCACAAGAGTTTATTTTCGAGACTGCTGATCAAAGCACCGGCGAACTCCGCATCGTCAACACTGTGCCTCAAGCGGGCGAGCAGGCTGACTACCGGCTCCGGGCCGAAGGCACTTCCGCCGGACAGATCACGGAGGACTACGCCATCGTCAGCATGCTCAGGGGCTTTGACGACAAGCGCCACATACTGGTTCTCGCGGGCATCACCACGCTCGGCACGCAGGCCGCCGCCGAGTACGTCACGAAACCGGAATATCTGGCGGAGTTGACGGCGCGCCTCAACACAGCCCCCGCCGAGGCAGCGCCGCGACTGCCTGACTATTACCAAGTGATCCTTCGAGTCCAAGTCAAGGGCGGCGTCCCGGTGCAAACCTCTTACGTCACACACCACGTCCTGCGGTGAAACGGTGCATCTCTTAAGATTTCAGATTACTCCACTGACTAAACGACAATGCGGCGGCGAACAGAATCTATTCTTCGCCGCCGCGTCGCCGTCTTCGTCAATGTAAATTTGGTAGTGGCCCGAAGGCCATGAGATGAGCCGCGGATGAACGCAGATCAACCAAGA
>JALZJL010000189.1 GCA_030859785.1 Acidobacteriota bacterium | reverse complement strand
AGGCCGGCGCACGCGCGAATCACTTCGAGCAACTCGCGGCGCTTGCCCGCCACCCACGGATCGTCGGCAGGCAGTTTGCTCATCGCCGCGTGCGCACGCACCAACAGCGGCAGTGTCGCCTGCGCGTTGGCGGGTCGATAAGTACGGTGCGCCTCTTCTAAAATCGTGCCGACCGCTTCGCCGCCGGGCACGCGCCGCCAACTCAGGTCAACGCCGTCAAAGATGTCGCGCGCGGTCGCGTCGCCGGCGAGATGCTGAAGTGGATTGATCGCGGTGCCGCGCCGCTCGGCAGAACCGAATCCTTGTGACTTGTGCATGCTGCGGCTGTTCGCGGCGATTTCGGTGTACGACTTACCGAGCAGTGAATTGTACGCGCCGAGGTCGACGCTCAACAGTCCTGACGTTGAAGGCTGGTCGCTGCCACCACCACCGCCGGCGCCGCGCCGGAAGAATGAATTCCATAGCAGGCGCTTCGGCTGCCACGGTCGGACGTACTTCAGTTGTTCGGGGAACCGCGACGCATCGCCCGCCGCTGCGAAAGCTTCCGCCGCGAGAATCGCCGACGCAGTGTGATGACCGTGCCCGCCTTCGCCGGTGCTGGGAAACCGCGTGATGATGACATCCGGACGGAAACGTCGGACGACCCACACTACATCGGCGAGCACCGCGTCGTGCCCCCAAATGCGCAGCGCCTCTTCCGGCGACTTCGAGAAGCCGAAATCAATTGCTCGCGTAAAGAACTGTTCCGCGCCGTCGATGCGGCGTGCGGCCAGCAACTCCTGCGTGCGCACCACGCCGAGCAACGCGCCCTGCTCGGTGCCGATCAGATTCTGCCCACCGTCGCCGCGCGTCACCGAAAGGTACGCGGCCCGCACCAGACGCTCGCCCGACAGATAAGCGAGCATCGACGTGTTTTCATCGTCGGGGTGCGCGGCGACGAACAGCGCGCTGCCGAGAACGGTCAGCTTCTTCAGCGCCTGCTCGGTCTCTGCTGCGTTCATCACAGCGGGCGGCGGCTGGGCGGCGGTGCTTGAAGGAAGAATGAAGAACAGTGCAAAAAGGAAAATCGCGGTCAGAGAGAGCGTGGAATTGAGCGAGTGTTTATTCATAAAAAGCGTCAGGTGCGTCGGACATAAATAGGAAGGCAAAAGCGAACAGTTTTCAGTTTTGAGCTGAAAACCGTCGCGGCCTCTCACGTTGGCGGTCGAGACGGAATTCCAGGTGGCTGGACTGGTGTGGGCGAAGGCTGCTGCTTTTCCGTCTTGCGCTGTTGCGCCTTCTCGATCTGTTTCAGAAATGCCTCGCGTCGGGCGAGTCCCGCTTTCGCGCGGTCAAGAGCGTCAACAGCGCGAAAGTTATCGGGGTCGAGATTGATCGCCCGCTCCAGCGCGGCGACCGCTTCCTTGTACTGCGCGAGCTTGGTCAGCGCAAGACCCAACTCGTACTGCTTGCCGCTGTCGTCGGGAGCGAACCGCACAGCCTGCTTGTGTGCCTTCAACGCGTCATCGAGCTTGCCGAGCTTGTCATAGGCGACGCCGAGATTGAAATGCGCGTCCGCGTCCTCCGGCTGGCGGCGGAGCAAATCTTTGTACTGTTTGACCGCCGCCTCAAACTGCATCTCGGCTTCTTCTTTCCGATCAAGTGCGGTGTAGGCGAGGCCGAGCCTGAGACGGGCTTCGGGGAATTCGGGCTGGAGTCTAAGTGTCTGCTCGAAGGCTTCCGCGGCGGCGCGGTCACGGTTTCTTTTATAATCCTCCGAGCCTTTCTCGAAGTAACCGCGAGCATCGTTCGGCGTCGGCGATGTGCCGTCGTTCGCAATAGTGATGTTCGCCGAAGTGTTGGCGTTCTCTGTTGCCGGAGAAGACCCGGCGTGAGGGGTAGTGTTCGTGGTCGCGAGGGACGCGGAAGGTTGTGTGCCGGGCGACGTGCAGCACACCTGTCCGAACACCGCGCAAGATAGCAGCAGTAGTAAGATGACAGGGAACAATTTCATATTCATCATTTTTACCAACTGACGCGCGCGACCGCAAGTAGTAAGGCAAAAGTCGGAACAGATGTTAGATGCTGGATGTTAGTCAAGGCAGGCCGGTGTGCTGGCTAACATCTGACATCTGACATCCGACATCTAAATCTAGGCCAATCTTGTGGTGTCGGTTAAGGCTTCTAAAGACGAGTGCGATTTGTGTATGCTCTGGAGCGATGAAAACTTGGACCGACGGCGGTGCGGAAATAGCGTCTGCTCGAATCATCAAATCAGCAGATCGGTTCAACGTCGACGTGCAAGGAGGTTGATGACGCATGAAACAAGACAATCAATTTGGAACCACTACGTCTGACGATGATGGGTTGATTGATGATCCGGAGCGGACCATCGTCACCCCGCGTTTCGACCGCGAGGCCGTGCGGCACGCCCGCCCGGCGACGCCCTTCGCATCTCTGGCGGCGATGAGGCAAAAAAGGTTTTGGCCGGCGGGGATCATCGCATTGTGCGTCGCTGCCGGAATCGCCGGCGGCATCCTCGCCGGTCTCGCGTTGCTGTCGTACAAAAACTCGCGGGCGGAACGAAGTCCCGTCGTTGATGCGTCCTCCGCCGGCGATGCATCTCAGGATGGCTCCAATCCTGCTGACAGAGAAATCGTGGGAACAACAGTCACGCCGCAATCTTCGGCAACCACGACGCCCGCCGCGAGTGGCTCAACGCCGCCTGTCACCGATGAGGACGTGAGCGCCGCGCGCCGGACGCCGTCACCACCGGGTGGCGATGCACGCGGACAACTCGCGACAGGTGGCGAAACTCCGACGAAGGAAGCTGCGCCCGCAACATCGAACAAATCGCAGGCCGCGTTGCGCGGCGCGTTCGACGAGTGGATTAAGGCGACCAATTCGCGCAACATCAACCGGCAGATGAAACTTTACAATCAGCGGGTCGGCACTTTCTACAGGTCGCGCAACGCTTCGCGCGATGCCGTGCGGGCAGAGAAGACGCGCACTTTCGGTCGGGCAGATAAGGTCGACATTATTGCCGGCACCCCGGAGGTGAAGCTTAGCCCGGACGGGCGCACCGCAACGATGGTTTTCCGCAAAAAGTACGCAATTAAAGAGGGCCAGCGGGAACGGCGCGGCGAGGTGCTCCAAGAGTTGCGCTGGCAGAACACCGACGGCGCGTGGCGAATCATCAGCGAGCGCGATCTGCGCGTCATTAACTGACTGAAGTTGCAATCGAACGGGCCATATTGCATCATGCTACCTGAAGCCGTGGAGTCTCAGCCTGACTTCAATCTGCGTCACACTCGCCAGTTCAGCCTTAACATTTCACGCTTTCAATAACACCCATCGCCGACGGAACTGCAAACCCGCCATCACTTCGTCCCGCGCCCTCTCTGCGAGCGGCTCAATATCAAATCGACGCCAGCGTGAGCAAAAAATCCATGCTTCACCGATCAATCAGCGACCTTTCTATGGAATTGTGTAGCGAGCGGAAAATAGTTGATTCAATTCACGTCCAGAATCCGCGTTACTGAATGAGAGCGGAATTTGAACGCACCCCGGGGCAGGCGTGAAAGTTATTTGATGATGGCTGGCGGTTACCAACCGAATTGGCGCGTCCTAAGTTAAGCGCAAAGAAAAGTGAAACAAAAGTTGATAAAGCGGCACGAAGCGCAAACCAACTCGGAATGCAGCAACGGCAACTAAATCAAGCCAGTCATTGAAAGACAGTGCATATCCGGCTTTTTCCCTTGATAAATGGTGTGAGTCATCTTTTGGAAGATTTGCACGTTTAAGAATGTCGTTAGAGGGCAAGGCAGATGAAAGTGCTTGGGTGTGTAAAGCAAATCCAAATTGCTTTTGAAATAGTAGATCAGGTCAACGACACGGGAGCATAACCGGTCTTTTAGGAGGTTAGAGATGGAATACTTAACTTACTCATTTATTGCGTTAACTGGTGCAGGGTTAATGCTCATGTTGGCGACCAGCATTTTTCAGGATCAAGTGTCTCGCGCGACCGAGGCGATCTTTGATTCCATCGAGTATGCACTGGCGGTCAGGAAGAGCCGGCGCGACGCCCGCTCAGAGCGCGGCAGCACCGACGATCTTTACTCCCCGGCGCAGACTTCTTCGATCTGGTCGCAGAGCAGTAGCAATCACCTCGCCGCGTAAGTCAGGCGGCGTCCTGACAACAGGTGACGGCGGCCTCGCAAGCATGATTCTCAGGTCACGTGCGCGGCTTCAGAAGGGTCGGAGCAACGAAGTGTTGGTAAAAGGTTGGTGAACTAAATCGCCCCGACTGGTCATTGGGGAAGATGAAAAGGGATGACAAGTTGTCATCCCTTTTTTTGTTCGCGTTTCACCCGGATAGTTGACGGGAACGATGCACGAAGTCTTGTGCGTGACTGCGGCCGAGCGATCAGGACGCAAATGAATTCGCGGACACCTAACGCGCCGTCTCACTGACCAACTGCCCGTTGATGATGACGCCGGTGACGTGCGTTGTGTACTCGAAGGGGTCGCCATCGAACAGGGCGAGGTCGGCGTCCTTGCCCGCTTCGAGCGAGCCGACGCGGTTGACGACACCGATGATGCGCGCCGCGTCAATCGTCACCGCCGCCAGTGCGTCGTTGAAAGAGAGGCCGTTGGCCGCCGCGACCGCCGCCTCGAAAAGGATGACGCGCGTCTTCGGCACGTAGCCTTCGTAGCCACTTTGCAGCGCGACGGGGATGCCGGCTTTACGCAGTGTCGCCGCCGTCTCCATGCTTAGGTTTTCCGCCTCGCCGGTCGCACGGTACATCGTCGCGTGGACGATCACGGGGACGCCCGCCGCCTTGATCTGCTCCGCCACCAGATACGCCTCGGCAGCGCCGTCGAGGACGATTTTGATGTTGAACTCGGTCGCGAGTCGCAACGTCGCCACGATGTCGTGTGCCCGGTGGACGTTGACCAGAAGCGGCATGTCGCGTCGGATGACCCGCGCCAGCGTCTCCATCCGTAAATCGCGCGACGGCTTTTGATCCTCCTTCGCGGTGCGCTGTTTGGTTTCGTACTCCTTCGCTTTAATCAACTCGGCGCGCAGCATCGCGACGGACTTCGAGCGCGTCCCCGGCGGCTTTCCGGCCTGGCCGATGGAGCCGTCGCCGAGCGTCACGGCAAGCATCGCATCCGGGTTGATGACGGCCTCGTCGACGTTGTTGCCGACGGTCTTGACGATCATTGTCTGGCCGGAGATGAGTGCGCCGGGGCCGTGTCCGGTATGAATCGTGGTGACGCCGAAGCCTCTCACATACTCGATCAATTTCTCGCGCGCGTCGTAGCCGTCGATGGCGCGCAGTTCCGGCTGCATCGGGGCGGAGCGTTCGAGTTGCATTTGATCGTGCGGCTGATTGAGATAGCCGGCGAGTCCGATGACCGAGCGCGCGTCGACCAACCCCGGTGTGACGACTTTGGCCGTGATTGTTTTGTAGTTTGTCGGAATCGTCACTTCCCTCGCCGCGCCGACGCGCTCGATCTTGCCGCCACGAATCAGCACCACGCCGTCGCGAATCGGCGCACCCGCCATCGTATGCACAGTCTCGCCGCGCACCGCGATCTGCGCGAAGACGCGCGCGGAATTTCCCGCCGCCAAGAGCAGCGACAGCAGCAGCACGCACCGGCTGAAAGTGATGAGTCGAAAGATTTTCATCGAAGTGATCATCGTTGTCCCTCAGCGTGGTCGCCATCGAAGCAGTCGAAGTGCGCGTGCTGGTCACGCCCCGCGCCGTAGCCGCCGACGGCGAAGAGTCGATCCTGCGGGTTATTGCGGTCGAAAACTTTGACGCCCTCGACATAGGTCTCCAGCACTTTGCTGTACACGCTGAGTGGGTCGCCGGAGAGCACGATGAAGTCTGCGTCCTTGCCGGCTTCAAGCGTGCCGATGCGGGTCTGTAAGTCGAGCATCGTCGCGCCCGCCATCGTCATCGCGTAGAGGGCGCGGTCGCGCGACATGCCGGCGCGCACCGCGAGCGCCGCCGAGCGCAGAAAGAAACGCGAGTCGGTGATGTAGTCGTCGGTGTGAAAGCCGACCAACGCTCCGGCACGTTCGAGCGCCGCACCGTTTGTGAAGCTGATGTCAGTCGTCTCCAACTTCCCGCCCGGACTGTCGATCATGATAATCGACGCCGGAGCCTTCGCCTTCGCAATCTCGTCGGCCACCTTCCACGCCTCCGAAACATGTTGCAGCACAACGCGGAAGTTAAACTCTTTGGCAAGTCGGAGCGCCGTCAAAATATCGTCGTGGCGGTGCGTGTGAAAGTGAACGGCGCGGCGGCCTTCGAGTGCTTCGACCAGCGCCTCCATCGCGAGGTCTCGCGGCGGCAGTTTGCTCGCGTCGGTGCCCGCGCGGCGGACTTTCTCGCGGTAGTCCTGGGCTTTCACGAATTGTTCGCGCACGAGGGCGGCAGACTTGGCGCGCGTCCCCGGAAACGGACCGGGTGCGGCGGGGCGGAGTGCGTTGGTTCCATTCGCCATCTTGATGCCGCCGGCGATGATTTTATTCGAGTCTTTAATCAACAGGTCGTCGACGACCCGGCCATCTTTGACTTTCAGGTAGAGCGTCTGCCCGCTCAGCAAATGGCCGGAGCCGGGCATCACGTTCACGGTCGTGATGCCACCTGCCTGCGCGCGTTGCAGACCCGAATCGCGGACATTGATCGAATCAAGGATACGCACGTCCGGTTGAATCGGCGCTGAAGCGTCGCCGCCCGCTCCGCCGCCGATGTGACTGTGCGTATCGACGAGACCGGGCATCACGAACTTACCGGAGGCGTCGTTGACTTGCGCGTCACCGGGAATGTTGGTCGAACCCTTCGCGCCGACGGCGACGATCTTGCCGCGATGGACGACGAGCACGCCGTCCGTCAGGATTGGGCCGGAGACCGGAATAATTGTCGCGCCGGTATACGCCTGCGGTCGCTCCTGCGCCCGCGCCGTCGACGCGCACAAGACGAGCGCGAAGACGATGAGTAAAGCAGCTTTCATTAATTGTTCCTCGGAAGTAGGTCAAGCGGTGTAGTGCCTGCGGTGTACCTTCTACGGAACTGGGGCAGTGTGTCAAGCATCGCTTCGGCGCGACTCGTAAAAAATTGTAAAAGACCTTCTTCGCTTTTCACAGTTGCGTTAAAGTGTCCGTACATTCTTCAGCAGGAGCTTAAACAAATGAAAGAAATCTACGAGGACATCACCAGCATCCTTCCCAAGACTGAGTTCGACCGGCGCGCGTTTATGGTCACGTCGCTGGCGGTCGGGTTCGCCGCCGCGGTGCAGCCGGTCGCCGCGCAGACGATGTATTACCACCGACACCAACGGACTCGTCGCCGGTGAGATCAAGATTCCAGTCGGCGACGGAGAGATTCCGGCGTACCGTGCGATGCCCGCGACCGGCTCGAACTTTCCCGTCGCGTTGGTTGTGCAGGAAATTTTCGGCGTCCACGAGCACATCAAGGACATCTGTCGCCGGTTCGCGAAACTCGGCCACATGGCGATTGCGCCGGAACTGTACGCGCGACAGGGCGACGTGTCGAAGCTCACTAACTTTCAGGACATCGTCACCAAAGTCGTCTCCAAAGTGCCGGACGCGCAGGTGATGTCAGACCTCGACGCGACGGTGGCCTACGCGAAGGGAACCGGTAAAGCCGACACGAGCAAACTCGGCATCACCGGCTTCTGCTGGGGCGGGCGAATCGTGTGGCTGTACGCGGCGCATAGTCCGCAGTTAAAGGCGGGCGTCGCGTGGTACGGGCGGCTGGTGCCAAGCGAGTCTTCGCCGCGCTTCGCGTTGCAACCGAAGTACCCGATTGACGTGGCCGCCGACTTGAAGGCACCGGTGCTCGGACTCTACGGCGCGAAAGACAAAGGCATTCCGGTCGACACCGTGGAGCAGATGCGCGCGAAGCTGAAAGAGGCGAAGAGCAAATCGGAGATCATCGTCTATCCGAACGCGGACCACGGCTTCCACGCCGACTACCGACCGAGCTATAGCCGAGAAGACGCCGCGGACGGTTGGCAACGCCTGCAAGCGTGGTTCAAGAAACACGGCGCCGCGTAACCAATCCGGTCAGGTCGAGTTTGGAGCGATAGCTCAACCGAGTAGACTTCTCGGTAAACCCCCTTCGCGGTAGTGGGCGGATAAATCCCGGCGCACCACCCGCCCACTACTCATCATAGGATTAAGCTGACAGTGTCGGGCAGCGGCTGATGATCACCGCCGCTTCCGGTCGTCTTCGCAATCCGCAAACGTGCCGCTTGACAATTGCTGTTTCGGTGGCAGGCAACTGTCACGCGCCGTCATGTGGCCGCCGCCGAAAATAAATCTGCTAAATCAGGAAACATTTCCCGCCACCCGCCGATAACTTAACTGTCACTTTTATTTCAGGCGAGATTCTCACTATCTTCAGTCCCGTTTTTCATGTCCCCTCAGGAGGCCTTACTCAATGTCGCTCCGTTCTGTTAATGCTTCCGACTACCGTCAGGACTTCGCCCCGGAGTCGTTTGCGTCCCACACCCCGGAGAGCAATCAGGGGACAGGCACCTCGACCGGCGCGCACTTGCCCGACCCCGGTGTCTTCGCCCACTCCGAGATGTGGCAGCGTGTCTACTCTCAGCCGTCGCACCCCGCCGCCGCGCAGTCTGCCGCGATGACGTCCACGACTACTGACAGCAGCACCGCCGCTCCCGCCCGAAGCTCGAAGCGCTGGTGACGCCGCAGTCACTGGCGATCATGACGGGCACGTTGGGGGTGTGGGCGGCGTCGCATGCAATTGGCGTCGGCTTCGTGGTGGATACGGCGTTGCTCGGCGTGGGCGCGGTGGCGCTCGGTAGCGAAGTGATAGATGTCATCACGCACTTCTACGATTTTGCGAGCGGCGCGATGAACGCCCACGCGGAAGCAGATTTGGGACGCGCGGGCGACCACTTAGCGGAAGCGGTGACGACAATTGGAATTGATGCGGCGGCCGCATTCCTGACGCGCGGCGTGGTGAAGCACGCGAAGCCGCCGCAGATCGGCACTGTCCAGGTGGTGGAGATGACAAACAGTGTTAGAGTGCCGGTGTGGGTGCGAAGTGCGAAGAATGCAGACGAGTTGACGATGGAATCGCGCGGTGTGACTCAGGCGAGCGGACGACGCAACATCGAGGCACACGAAGCAACGCCTGCAACCCCCGACTGGGGCACACCGTCGAGATACACGTCGGCAAGTCGGAGGCATGGTTGCGTAAACGACTGGAGACTGATCCTTCACTGCGAAACCAAAACTACGCTTCGTCTTTCTTCAACGAAGCTGCGGCGAACAGAGCGCAAGGGCGCTTCGTTTCAATTTTAAGTACGAACACCTTCACCTCATCAGCTAGCAATCGCACGGCAAAATCGCCGCCCCGGTCGCGGTATAGATTGCGGCGCGGGGAGTTTTGAAAGAACAGTATGGCAATTATCGGCATCGTCGCAGTGGACAGGCGCGGGGCCATCGGGCGCGGCGGCACCGTCCCGTGGCACTACCCGGCGGACATGAAGTTCTTCCGGGAGCAGACGACGGGGCACGCCTGCGTGATGGGCTATAAAACGTGGCGGTCGCTGAAGAAGCCGTTGAAAAATCGCCTGAACATCGTGATGAGCCGCACGGCAGAGGTCGCGCCGCAGCAAGGCGTGATCGTGCTCCGCGACAGAGTCTCCGTGCTTTCGCTCACCACCTACCTCGCGTGCGACCTATTCATCATCGGCGGCGAGCAGATTTACCGGACGTTTCTGAACGACATCGAGAAGTGGCTGGTGACTGAGATTCCACTGACCGTCGAAGACGCGGACACGTTGATGCCGCCGGATTTTTTAGCAGGATTCGAGCCGTCCGATTCGCGGCTGCTTGAAGAGAATTTGGGAGTGAAGTTTTATCGC
>JALZJL010000150.1 GCA_030859785.1 Acidobacteriota bacterium | reverse complement strand
CTTCGGTATAAATCCAATCATCGACCGCACCCGTCGTCGCGCTCCACCCGAATGTATTAACGACGTGGCTTTCGATCTCGGCGACGCCGCGAAATCCGTGCGCCAGCATGCCTTCATACCATTTCGGGTTAAGCGTCTTGGCGCGCGTCTCAAGGCGCACCGTCTCTTCGAGCGAACGCACTTTCGTCTCCATCGACAGCCCGTCCGAAAGATATATGGCAGGCCGCGCCTGCGACTGCTTTTCGACGGCCTTCGAGACGCCGCCGAGATACTCGAAGTAATGGTCGACGTCCGTGATGCCGATCTCGAACGAATCGATGTTCTGATAAGTCGCCTCGACGTTGGCGAGCGCGCGGTTCATCGCGCCGCGCGCTTCACGGCCCTCGACCATCCGCCCTTCGCCGTCGCGCCCGTAGGCGAAACACTTGCGCGTCACGAACAAATCGCCGAGGGCGCTGCTGCTGTCCCACTGCGAATCCATCACCATAAAGTTGACGTTCGTGCCGTAGTTGCCGGGCGCGTTCGAAAAGACGCGGAGTGCGGCTTCGTCGAATGAAACTCCCTCGTCTTTCATCTGCGCATCGACGTGGCGGCGGACGTAGTTTGATTCAACCGACTCGTCCAGCGCGGCGACCGCACGCACCGCCTTGTCGAGCAGAGTCATCGTCGCGCCGAACAAATCGCGAAAGATGCCTGAGACGGTCATCACCACATCGATGCGCGGGCGTCCGAGCACGTCGAGCGGGATCAACTCGATTTCGGTCGCGCGATTCATCGCGTCCCGAACCGGGCGCACGCCGAGCAGCCACAACGCCTGCGCGACACCCTCGCCCTCGGTCTTGATATTGTCCAGCCCCCACAACACCAGCGCCATCGCGTGCGGGTAGCGACCATGCTCCGCACGATGGCGTTCGAGCAACAGATTGACGACTCGTTCGGCGCGTGTGAATGCCGCCTCGGATGGAACTTTGTACGGATTGACGGCGTGCGTGTTGCGCCCTGTCGGCAGGATGGCGGGGTTCTGCACGATGTCCGCGCCGGGGCCGGGTGCGATGTATTCGCCGCGCAACGCACGCATTAAGCTATCCAATTCCTGATTACTCTTTAACTGCTCGCGGATTCTCGCAAGCAGCACGAAGACCGGGCGTGCTGCTTCGTCCGTTACGTGCGCCGCGTGTCCCAGCCAACTCACCGCGCGCTCAACCCCATCATGAATGAAAATCGAGATGGCTTCCCTGACAATCACATCGACCTGCTCTCGCGTACGGAGCATCGTTTCGTCCTTGATAGTTGATGTGTGAAAGAGATGTGTAGCGTCGAAGCCCAACCCTTCGGCGACTAGCTTCGGCAGCGAACGCGCACCAAGTTCGGGGCGGTCGAACGAAGCGACCATGCGCAGCATGTCGGCGCACTCGCGCCCATCCGTCGCGCGCCCGAACACATGCAGGCCGGTCGGGATTAGACGCTGCTCAATCTCCGACACTTGTTCGCAGAGTTCGAGCACACGCCGGTCACGTTCCTGACTGGTCATCGCGGCAATGCCCGGCGCATCGTTCATCGAGTTAACACTTTCGGTCATAGGAGTCGGCAGTGACTAAGGATTGAAGACAAAATACATAGAACTCACGCAAAAGGGAACATTGAAACAACGGATGACACGGATTTCACAGATGACAGACAATCAATCCGTGTAATTTGTGCAATCCGTTGTTCCTCTTCTGCTTGTTGCGTAAGTCCTAATACATTCACCGCAGGGAAATTATTTAATTTGTTAACTTGAGCGAATCGGAAGCGATGCCGCCGGGCAGATTCACGCAACGCCCGCCGAGCATTTCGGCCAACGCTTCGGCTTCGCCGTTCCCCGTCCATCGCTGCTGCGTGTTGACGACCACCGACACGACGCCGGCGCGACGCAACGCTGCACCCAGACGGGTCAACTCTTCGGCGATCACTCGTTTGATAACTGCCCGCGCGCCACTTCCGGTATTATCGTCAAGCGGCACGTTCGCGCGACCATCGGTGAAGATCAGGAGTTTGATTTCCTCGGTCTTGATCCGCGCCGCGCGCCCCGCAACATCAAGCGCGCGACACAACCCGGCGGCGAGCGGTGTCGCGCCACCGACGGGAAGTGCGTCGAGCATTCCTCTGGCGCGCGCCGGAGCACGGCTTGGCGACAGCAACAACTCGGCGTTGCGATCACGAAAACTGATAAGAGCGATTCGGTCGCGGTTGACATACGAACGACGGAGGAGTTCAGCGAGCGCGCCCTTCGCCTGCCCGATGCGATTCAAAGCCATGCTGCCCGACGTGTCAACAGCGAAGATAAAGAGCGCGCCGCTTTTGCGACGAAACTGTTTGTAACGAAGGTTGTCGCGTGTCACGCCCCGCACGGGAAAGTCGGGAGTCGGCGTGTGGTGTTGAAAATTGATGCGCGTCAACGCGGCGGCCTGAAGCGTGGCGTCCAACGCGATTCGCGGGTGATGTGGTCGGCGCGCCGTCGAACGAAAGTAGCGACCATCCGCCGCTGTGACGTCACCGGACGCACCTCGCGCGCGACGCGTCGTTGTTGGCGAATGCGCGGAAGATTGTCGACGATCCACGCTCGCACCGCGCAGTCCGTCGGGAAGCTCCGCGCTCGTTGAAGGGATAATGCTTTGTTGCTTCGATAAGCTTTGCGCTCCAGCGCTGTCACTCGTGGGTGATGCGGCGGTGCCCGCTTCCGATTTTTGTCGGCGATCAGTCTGGTTAACGCTGTGTTCGCCATTCCGTCCGCCGTCCGCTGATTCCGTCGAAGACCCGCTCGTATCTGGGCGCGGACGGCGCGCGGATTCAGGAACGCTTCCGCTGTCGCCCGCTGAGGAAAGCTCACGCATCGTCTGTTCGACGCGCCCGCCGCCCGAAGTCTGATCGAGCGGATGACCGAGTGGGTCACGCCGGAGCCGGTGTCTGAGGGCCAGGGCCGCGACCCGTTCGACATCTTCCAATGTTACCTCGCGGCGGCCTTCGAGCGCTGCCAACGCCCGCGCCGCTCGCGCCGTCGTCAACTCGCCGCGGTGTCCGTCAATTTTCAGGCGGGCGCATAACTCGGCGATGTGCCTAATCAGAGAGCGCGGGACGACGACCTCAGTCGCCGACTTTTGTGCGCGGCGCAGACGGCGCGCGAGTGCGGACTGCTCCTTGTCCCACACGCTCGCGAATCCATACGGGTCGCGGTCGAACGCTTCGCGCCGCTCGACGATTTCGACACGCTCCGCCACGTCGTCCGTGGTGCGCACCTCGACGCAGAGTCCGAACCGGTCGAGCAGTTGCGGTCTCAACTCGCCCTCTTCCGGATTGCCCGAACCGACGAGCACAAACCGCGAAGGGTGCGCGGTCGAGATGCCTTCGCGTTCGACGATGTGACGCCCGGTGGCCGACACGTCAAGCAGCAGATCAACCAGATTGTCTTCGAGCAGGTTCACCTCATCGACATAAAGGAATCCGCGGTTGGCGCGCGCCAGCAGCCCCGGCTCGAACACTTTGACGCCCGCGCCGAGCGCACGCTCGATATTGATCGACCCGCAGACCCGGTCTTCCGTCGCGCCGAGCGGCAAATCAACTACCGGCACGAACGTCTGCTCGCGCGGCAAATGACTCCCGTCGATTCGCCGCGCATGACATTCAGCACAAAAGTTTTCGTCGTCGCCCGCCGGGTCACAGTTGAAAACACAGCCGCGCACCTTCGTCATCCGGGGCAGCGTCGACGCCAGCGAACGGACCGCCGTCGATTTACCCGTCCCGCGATGCCCTGTCAGCAACACTCCGCCGATGGCCGGAACGACGACATTCAACAACAGCGCCAGTTTCATCTCTTCCTGCCCGACCAGCGCCGTGAAAGGATAACCCGGCGGCGCGATGGCAGATGATGCACCGACTTCGCCGGAGGAAGCTGATTCTCGCGGTGGCTTAATCCGAGTCATGAGTGGCGATGTGCGATGTCTGATGAGAGAACGATGGACGATTGAATCATGTCACACGTTGATGATGTGTTTCTATAGATTTTAAGAAAACCATGTCAGCCACGAATGACACGCATCGCACGAATCAATTCATTGGCAGGAGTCATGCGAAGCAACGAAAATGATGGTGCTGCGACATACCTTCCTAGTCAAATAATCATTCGTGTCTTTATGTGTAATTCGTAGCTCATGCTTTTGCTTGAAGTCTTATAGCTACAGTTATCCAAAAGTGAATTGCGAATACTTTACTTAACGACATAAGCGGTCGGGGCGACTTCACGCAGCAGACGTTGACTGACGAAGTGGCCGATGACGGCGAGCACGGCGACCGCGAAAAGCGACAGCATCGCCTTCCCGCTCAGTGCTTCGGTCAGCGACTTGGCGCCGACGGTGTTGTGAACCGCAAGCGCGTAGACGTATGACTTGATCGACATCGCGGCGGTGGTCGCGATCAGGAAGCGAACGAACGGCACGTGTGCGAAACCGGCGGCGTAGTTGACGAGACAGTGGGGGCTGGCCGGCGTCAGACGGATGCCGAAGAGCACGAGAAAGCTCGAATGGCGTTCGAAGAAGCGCCGCAGTCTTCCGTCGCGGAAACGCTCGACCCACGAGCCGCCGACAAACCGCGAGACGTAATAGCCGATGGCCGCGCCGAGCACACAACCCGTCGTCGTGATCAGCGCCGACCAATGCGGCAGGAACAATAGCGGCGTGATAAACAGGAACGCCGACGCCGGTAATGCGAACGCCCACGCCGACGCCATTGCAAGGATGATGATCGCCGCCGTCCCCCAACCCGCCCCGGATAGTTGTTCGGGCGAATGCCACAACCCGCTCCAACGGTAGATAGAGAATCCGATGATGACCACCGCGACCCCCATCATTAACCGCCAGAGGTTCCGTCGTCGCATATCGTTCTCCGGAGCACACAGTCAGGGTGCGCTACTGTGAAAAGAAAAAGAACCTTAAGCTTTCAGCCATCAGCCATCAGCGGTCAGCCAGTCACCGGTGGTGCGTCTCGCCCGAGTTTCGCGCCGCGGGTCTCTAGGCGCGCCTCGGCGAGTTATCTTGTTTTAGCTGAAAGGTGACGGCTGATCGCTCCCAAAGAAACTACGGCTCAATCGACATCCGCGTGATATTCAGCAGCGGCTGCCGCTCCACCTTGCCGTCCTTTAACACGACGACGACCATATTATTTTCAATCGTGACGCGACGCACCGTGCTCATCTCGCGTTCAGATTTGGCGCCACTTTTGGTTTCGATAATGAGTCGCGGGCTGCTGACCGGAGGCGGCGCAAGCGACGGCGGCGAGGACGCAGACTCTGGTCGAGTGGTCGCTGCAGCAGCGCCTGGCGTTGCTGCCCCGCGCCTCGCACGCGCACTTCGTCGAGGTGATGGAGTCGGTGTTGATGAACTGGCGCGCGTGCCACTTGATCGCGCGGCTCGGCTTCGGTTAGTCGCCCCGGGGGTCGGCGCTGTGCCGGCGGTGGAACTGTCGGCGGAATTGTCGGCAGTGGGGGTGCGCGGCGTCACAGTCACAGCAGTTTCGGATTCTTTGGTTGACTCTCTTCTCACCAACGCGGCGCGGTCGGCTTCGGCCTTCAACTTGGCCGCGTCTCTTCGCGTACGCTCTTCGCGCGCGATTCTGTTCCGCTCGTCACGGCGTTCTCTGGCCTGCTGTTCGCGGCGTTCTCTGGCTTCAGTTCGCGCCCGCTCGCGCGCCTCAATCCTCGCTTCAACCGTGGCCCGTTCCCGCGCTTCCGCTGCCAAACGTTCGACCCGCTCTTCGGCGGTCTCCGGGATACGCGCGCCGGTCGCCGTCGCCCGCCGTGTGCCTCTGTTGCGAACAATCGGCGAGTCAGCCATCGACCCAGCAGATGACTCAGTGACTTTCGGTTGAGTCACGGTCGCCGCGTTTCCCTCCGCCGCTTTCGCTTCCGTCGCGGCGGCGAACGCGACGAACGCCCCATCGAAACGCACGCGGTAAGTGCCGTCCGCGTCGCCGCCGCTACGCCCTTCTACTCTTAACACAAACGATTCGTCGCCGCGCAGGTAGACGCTCTTCGACGACTGCGTGGCGGACGCGCCGCCATACAGCGTGACCTTCGTAATCGGTCGCAGCGACGAAGCGGTGAAGACATCCACCGCGCCATCAAGATTGGTGCTCTCGACTGTGACGACGAGGTCGCCTTCCCGACCTTTGAATGTATAGAAGTGGCGCGTGAATCGCGCGTCGCCGACGTCCCTCGGCGTGATACGACCGGAGATTTCGTCGGACGTGATGGGGGTTGGGAATCCGACATCCGTCGACTGCGCCGAAGCACTCGCGGCGGTCAGCAGCAAGACGATGCCGAGCGTGACGAGTCGCGGCTTGAAGAATTGTAATCGCTGGAAAATGGCGAGCATGAATTGAAAACTTGCGTCTCCTCGAGATGGCGAAGAGTGTAGCAGCCCCGCTGCACTCCAACAATATACAGCGGAGAATTTTCCATGCGGAAGAATTAGAGAGATAAGAGGTCAGGCGGAAACTGTGAAGTGGTACGGGCGCAAATTTCTTGTAGACAAAATGTTTGTGGGAGGATTGAGAGGATTGATGCCGAAGGGGGACTTGAATCCCCCACGCATTACATCAAAAGTCGGCACTGTTATTTTGATGGGGATGGAGAGAATCGAACTCTCATGGGTTGCCCCATATGCACCTCAAACATACGCGTATACCAATTCCGCCACATCCCCGTAGACAGCACTATATCAAACAGCAAACTTTTTTTCACCCGCGAACAGAGATCTTTTTTCATCCGCAAGCTGCTTACGTCTTTGCCGATAATCCGCATCTCTTCTCTTACAAGTCGTGACATCGGTTAAGCCCAAACTCCTTCCGAATGTCGATGTCTGACTATGGCAGTTCGGACAAAGGAACCGGAGGTTTTCTCTGCGATTATCAAACCTGCGACCGTTAATGTGATCAATCGTCAGCATCAGAGGCTGATCATTCCAGACAGCTTCCATCTCACACAACGCACACCGAAATGGAACGCCCGTCTCAATCATCGCGCGGCGAAGCTTATATGCTTTTTCAGGATGCGCGAGATGATCTCGTAAAACAAGAATCTCTTCTATCGGCGCTCTTCTTGGTCCCCGGTAGTCTTCGCCCTGATTCCGTACTCGCCCAAGAAAATGGTCAGTGCTGATCCCAAATTTTTGCACCAGTCTTTTGATATTTGTCTGAGAACCGCCAGCTTGCTTCAAGTCGAGACGCCGGAGCACTTCGGCATAAGAAAGCGATTTCTCAACAATCGGAGACAATAACTCGAAGGTGTATTTACAGCTTGGCATGCGTACATGATGTGAGACAACAGACTGATCAACAAACGTGCGCGTCTACCAATACTGCTTTTCAAAACTATCGAGCAGGCGCAGTCTGCGGACTGTTGGCCGGCGTCGCCTCTGCTGCCGGGGTCGTGTCTGCCGCTGGTGTCGCACCCTCAGATGGCGCTACAACAACGGGTGCGGCGGCGCCTTGCGGGGCGATTGACGGCGAGGCCGTAGGTATCGGTGATGCGGTTGATTCCGGCACCCCACCCTCTAACACCGACCGTCTTTCGCCGATTCCGAGTGAGAGTGTCAACGCAACCAACATGAAGGTGATAGCGGCGCCGATGGTGATCTTGGCTAACAATGTCTGTGTGCCGCGCGGCCCGAAGGCAGTACTTGATACCGAACTGGTAAAGAGCGCCCCGGCGTCGGCTTTGCCCGGCTGAAGCAGCACCGACAAAATCAGTACCACGCAGGCAAGAATGAACAATCCGTAGAGAGTGTAAATTAACAACGAAAAATTCCTTATCTAAAATCTATTGGTTGTAATTGATGATGTTTGCGAAGCTCTCGGCCTCTAAACTTGCGCCGCCGACGAGCGCCCCGTCAATGTCCGCCTGCTTCATTAAGCCCGCGGCGTTGTCCGGTTTGACCGACCCGCCATAGAGTATGCGCAGTGCGTCGGAAGCTGTCGACGAGAACCTTTCTGATAAAACGCGCCGGACAAATGCATGCATCTCCTGCGCTTGCTCCGGCGTCGCGGTACGTCCGGTGCCTATCGCCCAGACCGGCTCGTAGGCGACGATGATACGGTCGAGGTCAGAGGGTGTCAACTCACGCATTCCGCCCTCCAACTGCGCGCGCACGACGCTTTCGGCCATCCCCGCCTCACGCTGTTCGAGCATCTCGCCGACGCAGACGATGGCCGTCAACCCGGATTGAAGGGCAGCCTGCGTCTTGCGCAGCACAAACGCATCGGTTTCGCCATAGAACTGCCGCCGCTCGGAGTGACCGATGATGACGTGCGTCGCGCCGGCGTCGCGCAGCATCTCCACCGACACCTCGCCGGTGTGCGCTCCCTGCTTCACTTCGGGCGCACAGTCCTGCGCGGCGACGCGAATGTTCGAGCCTTCGAGTCGGTCGGCGACCGTCTTCAACGCCGTGAAGACCGGCGCGATAATCACCTCGCAATGGTTGGCGTTAGCCACCAGCGGACGCAACGCCAGCGCGGTCGCGACCGACTCGGCGACCAGCTTGTGCATCTTCCAGTTACCAGCGATGACAGGTTTTCGCATAGATATTAGGGGTCGGCATTACGGACCGGGTGTCAGGGGTCGGGGGTCGATCAAAAACTGGTCTGAACTGGCCCCTATTTCTTGTCGTTGAGTGCAGCGACGCCGGGCAGTTCGTCGCCGGCGAGGAATTCGAGGGTTGCGCCGCCGCCGGTCGAGATGTGTGTGATGCGGTCGGCAACGCCGGCCTGGGTCACCGCCGCGACCGAATCGCCACCGCCGACGATGACGGTCGCGCCACGGTCAGCGGCGTCCGCGACGGCATGGGCGATGCCGACCGTTCCCGCTTCGAAACCCTTTTCTTCAAAGACCCCCATCGGCCCGTTCCAGATCACGGTTCTGGCGTCTTGCAACGCCTGCGAAAAGTGCGCGACCGTCTCCGCGCCGATGTCTAAGCCGACCAGTCCGGCGTTGGTGAATTCTATCGGGATTGTTTTGCGACTGTTGAGCGGGTCATAGCTATCAACGACCTGATGATCGGTCGGCAGCAAAAGTTCGACGCCGGCGGCCTCGGCGCTTTTCTTAATCTCGCGCGCCGTCTCCAGTTTGTCGTCTTCGACCAGCGACTTGCCGACGGTAAATCCTTCGGCTTTGAAAAACGTGTAAGCCATCGCGCCGCCGATGAGAATCTTATCGACACGGCGCGCGATGAGGGCGTTGATGACCGCGATTTTGTCCGAGACTTTCGCGCCGCCGAGGATGGCGACGAACGGATGTTCCGGGTTGTTGATGACACGGCCCAGGTAGTCCAGTTCCTTCTCCATCAACAGACCGGCGGCGGCCTGTCGGACGTGCTTCGTGATGCCGGCGGTCGAGGCGTGCGCGCGGTGCGCCGCGCCAAAGGCGTCGTTCAGGTAGAGGTCGCACAAGCCCGCCAATTCCTTTGCGAACGACTCATCGTTCTTCTCCTCTTCAGGATGGAAGCGCAGATTTTCCAGCAGCAGCATGTCGCCGTCCGCGAGCGCGTCGACTTTTGACTTGACCGCTTCGCCGACGCAATCCTCAGCGAAAGCGACCGGCTGGCCGAGCAGATTCGACAGGTGATCCGCGACGGGTCGCAAGCTGTACTTGTCGACGCGCGCGCCCTTCGGACGCCCCAGATGAGAAGCGAGGATGACCCGCGCCCCACGCTCGCGTGCGTACTCAATGGTTGGCACCGCCGCCCGAATGCGCGTGTCATCATCCACGCGCCCATCCTTGATCGGCACGTTAAAATCAACGCGCACGAAAATCCGCTGCCCCTTCAAGTCGAGGTCTTTGATTGAAAGCTTGTCCATAATTCAGGGGTCAGGGGCCGGGGATCAGGAGCCAGTTGGAGACCGCTTTCAACCTGGCCCCCATCCCCCGACACCCGTCCCCGTTTCAGAGACCTTTCTGAGCGATGTACTTCACGAGGTCGCGGACGCGGCATGAGTAGCCCCATTCGTTGTCGTACCACGCCAGCACTTTGACCATGTTGCCGCCGATTACTTTTGTGTATTCGGCATCGACGATGGAAGAGTTCTCGTTCTTACGGTAGTCGACCGAGACAAGCGGCTCTTCAGAGAACGCGAGGATGCCGACCAGTTCTTCATTCGCCGCGTCCTTCAGCGCCTGGTTGACCTCTTCGGTGGTTGTGTCGCGCTCCAGATTCATCACCACGTCGACGAGCGACACGTTTGGCGTCGGGACGCGGACACTGATGCCGTCGAACTTACCCTTCAGTTCGGGCAACACCAGCGCAACGGCTTTGGCCGCACCCGTCGAGGTCGGGATCATCGACAACGCGGCGGCCCGCGCACGGCGCAAATCCTTGTGCGGCAAATCGAGCAGTTGCTGATCGTTAGTGTAGGAGTGGATCGTCGTCATCTGCGCCGAACGGATGCCGAATTTCTGGTGGATGACTTTGGCGACCGGGGCGAGGCAGTTGGTGGTACACGAAGCGTTCGACAGGATGTGGTGCGCGGACGGGTCGTACTTTTCTTCGTTGACACCGAGCACGATGGTAATGTCTTCGTTCTTCGCCGGAGACGAGATGATGACTTTCTTAACGGTGCCGCGAAGGTGCTTTTTGGCGTCCTCACCATTGGTGAAGCGACCGGTCGACTCAATGACGATTTCCGCACCGACCGATGCCCAGTCAATCGCCGCCGGGTCTTTTTCGGAGAAGACGCGGAACTCGTCCGACCCGATCTTGATGCTGTTCTCGCCGGCGGTGATTTCTTCTTCAAGATTGCCGAGTATCGAATCATACTTGAGCAGGTGCGCAAGCGTCCTGGTGTCCGTCAAATCATTAACGGCGACGAAATCGATGTCCGGGTCGCCGAGCGCCGTGCGCAGCACGTTACGCCCGATTCTTCCGAACCCGTTGATGCCTACTTTGACTGCCATTTTCCAGAGGTCTCCTCGCCTGAAATTCTGATCTTACGAAATTGAATCGCCGGTAACGGACGTTATGACGTTAGACTGATTCCGCACCCCAACGGCCCGCACCGTTGACCCGATACTGTCGACGACGAAATTTGATGAATGCAAAAGACGGAAAAGATAATGTCTACGCACGCCTGTGTCAAGCAACGTCCCGACAGTCGCACAACGTGAGAATCAATCGCGTCAGGGATTGCTGATTCCCACTCTGCATCACTGTCTGGGGTCTTCGCCCGCTGTTGTAACCGCTCGCGCCCCTAACCAAATCCCACGTTTTTGAAACCCTCCACACGCGCGCGACGTAGTAGCCTCTGACCCGCAGAGTGATTGTTCGGAAGTCGATAGTTCTGTTTTGACGATTCATTTTCAACCAACCATCCGAGGAGTTTACGGTTTAATGTCTAGCCTTCGCTTGCGCCACACGTTGCACATCTTTGCACTGGTGCTGATCGTTTCAACCATCGCCCCCGCGCAGACGCGGCCCGTTTCGCCGAGACAAAGCCCAACTCAGCGCGACGCGACGCGACCGCCGGGAACCGAGCAACGCCAGCCAGTGCCACCGCAGGCGCGCCCGGTGCCCTCTGACCCGACTGCGCCCCCAGGCACGGAACGCCCATCACCACAGGCCCCACCGGGAACGGTCATCACGCCTCGAACCGGTGTGCCGCCTTCGACAACGACGCCGCCACCGTCTTCGACATCTCCGGGCGCGCCCGCGACCACTGCGCCGGGTACGACGACAACGTCACCCGGCGCTTCCGGGTCGGGCGCCACGCCGGCCACATCGTTGACGCCAACCGACAGACCTCCGGGGACGGATACCCCCGCTGATCCGGCGGCGCTGTCGGCGCCGAACTTCCCCGCCGCGCAGCCGCGTCCCGTCCCACCGCTACCGCCGCTGTCCCGTCTCGGCGTGAACGGCGGTGAAACCATGTCGCTGTCGCTTAACGACGCGATTCGCCGCGCGCTCGAAAATAATAATGAGATTGATTTTGCGCGCAACGATGTGCGACTGGCGGAGTCGCTGCTGCGCTCGTTCGAAGGGGCGTACGATCCGGTGTTCGAGATCACGCCGCAGATCAACAACTCAGTCTCGCCGCAGCAGAGTAGGCTCGGCGGTTCCGACCAATCCGGCTCGGTCACACAGACGGACTTTTCAGTGAGTCCGACGGTGATTAAGCGATTCGGCACCGGCGGCGGTCAGTACGAATTTTTCTTCAATAACAATCGACGCGCCACCAACTCGCGATTCAACAACTTCAATCCGGTCTTCTCGTCGAGCCTCGGCGTCAGTTTCTCACAACCGTTGCTGCGCGACCGCTCCATCGATATTACACGCCGCAACATCCGCATCCAGCGCAAACGGCTCGAACAGTCCGACGCCGATTTCCGTCGCCGGACTATTGAAGTGATTGCGCAGGTGCAGCGCTCATACTGGGATTTGGTCTTCTCGTTGCGCGACGAACAGAATCAGATCGCGAACGTGAACCTGGCGCGCGAGAATTTCCGTCGCACCGAAGCGAGCGTCGCAGCGGGCGCAGCGGCCCCCATCGAGCGGGCCGAAATCCAGACCGAGCTTTCCAACCGCGAAGCCTCGCTGCTGCTCGCCACCCAAAGCGTCTCGGTCGCCGAGAATAATTTAAAATCTCTGATTCTGCGCGAAGTGCTGTCGCCGGATTGGTCAGTCGCGATTCTGCCGACCGATCAGCCGTCGTTCGACTCGACGCCGGTGAACCTCGCGGACGCGATCAACGAGGCGCGCGCCAACCGTCCCGAACTGCGCCGCCTGCGCATTCAGCAAGAGATCAGCGACATCGACCTGAAGTATTACCGAAATCAGACGCGGCCGCGCATCGATGTCATCTCGACATTCTCGACCACGGGTTTGGCCGGGACGCCGGTCCTCTCGTTCGACCCGATCACCGGGCAGCCGTTGCCGTCCAGCGCGCCCGCAAACCTTTCGGGTGGTTACTTCCGCAACATTCGCAACCTGCTCGGCCTCGACACGCGCAACATCGTCGCCGGGGTCACGATTCAGATTCCGCTGCGCAACCGCACGGCTGAGGCCAATCTCGCCGGCGCGCGCATCGAGCGTGAACAACTCGCCGCCAACACACGCACCCAGGAACAGACGGTTGAACTCGAGGTGCGCAACGCGGCCCAGGCCGTCGAGACTTCGCGTCGCCGCGTCCTCGCCGCGCAGGAAGCGCGCCGCAACGCTGAGCTTCAACTGGCCGGCGAGCAGCGTCTGTTTCAGGTCGGGCGTTCGACCTCGTTCTTCCTCTTTCAGCGCGAGAATCTATTGGTCAACGCGCGCAACCAGGAGTTGCGGGCCGAGACCGACTTCAACATCGCGCTCGCCGAATTGCAACGCAGCACTTCAACAACTCTACGTGCGAACAACATTATCGTTGAAGTGACGCCGCTTCCTTGAGCTTGAGTCCGAAGGTGTCGGGTTCGAGAGGTCGGGTCTGATGGTCTCC
>JALZJL010000138.1 GCA_030859785.1 Acidobacteriota bacterium | reverse complement strand
CGCCGTACAATGAGGTCACATACTTGGAGAGCTTGCGGAAGAAGGGTTCGCCGCTGCTCAGCTTTGCGGCGAATAATCCGTCGTAAAAATCCAAACAGCTCTTGACTCGAACACCTCAGATGAGTTGTTAGGCTGCGCGCCTCGATAAGATAGTCTTCACTGGCCATGTGGGCCGGCTGGGACCGCAGGAATCTTCACCCCCTTGCTGTTCCACTTCGCGACGAAGAACGTGAGCGGGACCTCACCCGTATTCACCAACCCATGCATTACCCAGGGGGCTGCATAAAGCACATCCCCTTTAGCCGCGTGAAACTCTTTGCCATCAAGATGCCATCGCCCGGAACCCTCTGTGATAACTAGGAATTCTTCTTCTGCATGACGATGCGCAGGATGCACAGACTCACCTGGCTTAATTACCGCCACTGCTGTGAATGCGCTCGTTGTCCCATAGGTTTCACCTCTGAAGTAGGCGCGCATCTCGCCCCACCGGGCGACCTGAGAACTCGCTTCAGCCCAAGTCATCACGCCGGAACGTATGGGCGCAGGCGGTTCATTGTTGCTGAAGTTGGCAGGGTAGGCGAGCCAAGCACCAGCCGCTATGGCCGCGAGGAGAGTTTGCCCTGCAAAAAAAAGACCTGTCCTTTTTAACATCATTCCTCCCAGTAAGTCTTGAGATGTAAATAGCAAGTGAAATCTTTTGTAGCTTAAAGGGTAGTGTTCTATGAAAGCACCCAGCGCGGTCGTGACCACGTTATCAATTAAAGGAACATCGCGCCCGAGAAGCGAATAGTGTAAAGAAGGGTGGCGCGCTTCGGCAAGCCAAGACCGATAGCCCGATGGAGGGTACTGTCAAGTTAAAGCTCTTTGATGAACGGGGCGTTTGCCCGCTCGTTCTCTCTATCGAAGCGAATCGCGTCGAGCGGCAGAACGAACTGCTTGGAACTGAACCAGCCGCCAGTGTCAACAATCGCAAAGAAGGCTTTGCGCGCCGACGGGCTGGCGAGCAGTTTTTCAATCGTGCCGATTTCATCGCCATCACGCCCGTACAGAGTCCAGCCGCGCGGGTCAGATTCGCCGTCCGCGATTTCGTATTCATCCAAATCTCGCAGCAACGCCAAATCGCGCGGCAGTTTTTTGTAGTCTTCGGCAGTCGGGGCAAAGAATGAACCGCTCGTTGCGCGTCCTGCTTTGCCTCTCGTTTTGCCCTTCGTTAAATCTTCGACTTCGACATCCGTGCGGCGCACCGTGTCGCGCACCGTCTCCGTGTGTTCGGTCACATCTTTGCCGACGACGACTTCTTCGACGACGCGCGCACGCTTGTCAACGACGACTTCTTCGCCCATCGTCGTGACTTCCATCGTACCGCCTTTGAGCGCGGCGACATCGGCATCCGTCACTTTACGATAGACCGGACGACGTTCGACGTTGACTTGCTCTTCGCGCAAGCGGACGGTCTCTTCGACGGGCTTTTCCGTGACGCGGCTCTGCACGCGCACACCACCCTTTTCAACCGCGCGCTTGCCGACTTGCAATTCTTCCTCAATGACGGGCACGGCGACTTCGCCTTGATTGGCAGTGCGCTTTTGGTTTGTTGTCTGTTGATTTGTGGTCTGGTTACGACGCGGTTCATTCTTCTTCGCCATGATGCTTTTCTCCTTGCGCTCTTTTGTTCGCTATCAATGATAGCAATACGGCTTGACGATTTCGTTAAACCGCACGCTTCAAAGCCGCCGCACTCCGGGCAGCTTTCATTTTTGCTGCTCGTTTCTTTACAGGTTAGGCGATGCAGCGCGGGCGGACAACGGCGTAATCACGCATCAAGCATGAGTGATTACACTCATTAAGACCCGGCGCGGTGATCTAAGACGTGGCGCGCGATTTCGACGCGATTTGAGAAACGCTTTTTGGCGAGAAGTTGGTCAGCCATATCGTTGAAGGCGGCGATGATGATTTTCGTTTCACTGCCTTCCCGCGACGGGAGCGCGCACGAAGCTGTCGCCCGCGCCGAACTTGCGCGCCGCACGCGCGAGACGGCGAAACGGATGCATGAATCCGTCGGCGATGATGAGCGCGGCGGCGACGGCAGAGAGCAGCACGACGAGGCTCAAGACCATTAGCGGTTTGCGCTTGCATTGATACTGTGACTTACGCCATTCATTAACGTATGAAGGCGTACTCCCATGACTTACGAGAAAAACTGGTGCTGGCAACAGAGTGAATCGGAACTGTGCATCCTTTTGTCTAACAGTATAAGAAGTTCGTTATGGCTCTCCACTTCTCTGACGGACCGCTCACGAGTGATAACATCATTCCCTGTTGGGGCATAGTTGGAAAGTAAAACGTGCTGGTTTCTTTTTGTCTGCTATGGCTAAGAGCCGGCCGTAGATGATCGGTGAGGGAGAGATGAGCACAGAGGCAGGCACGCGGACTTGCGTGGTTTCGGTTGCGCCCATGCTGTCGGTTCGCATTGGCGCGCGAGCGGTTGAGTTCTACAAGTCGGCAGCGCCACTCAATTCTCACATCGAAGGAATGTTGGACGAGGCTGCCCGTCTCAACAAGATTGACGCGATTCATTGTTTGCGCGACCTGACGCGCGGCGGCGTGGCGACGACCTTGAACGAAATCACGCTCGGGTCCGAAGTGTGCATTGAAATCCATGAAGACAGTATTCCGGTGCGTGAGGAAGTGAAGGGCGCGTGCGATATTTTAGGTCTTGATCCGCTCTACGTCGCCAATGAGGGAAAGCTCGTGGCGATAATCGATGGCCTTGAAGAAGGCGACGAGGTCGGCTTCGGCCATCGGCTTCGGTAGGTTAGATGGGGCGAAGACTCTGTGGCGGCGCCGGATGACGGGCTGGATGTGCGTCTCGCCCTCCTCGCGCAAAT
>JALZJL010000137.1 GCA_030859785.1 Acidobacteriota bacterium | reverse complement strand
AAGAAAAAGCCATCCAGATCACTTGGCAATTCTCCATCGAGTCAGCAAGAACGAAACTCAATCGGCATTACGAGCAGGTTCATGCAGAGAATATTAAATATCGCAAAACTTAAATTACGGTGTACTTAGTTGCGCGTGAACAAATTGGAGCAATTGGCGGTTTCGTATTAGCCCTTTGCATAACCGCAACTTACAACTTCGCACAAATATTTTACGAAAACTTCAAAGCTGCCAGCGCTTCCGGTACGCATACCACTCCTGATGGGTTTGAAATTACCGTCTGTTATTTCGGGCCTCCGGTTAGGTTCTATCCCCGATTCTTTGTTTTTCTATTGTTGTTTGTCGCTTGTCTCGGCGTTTTCAATAAGAATATGCGCGGTAGGGTTGTGGCGTTGTTAGGAGTAGTGAGTGCTTTATCCGCTTACATATATTGGTGGGTTGATTCCTACAAAGCATTCAAAAGTTTTAGCAGCTTTGACATTGACTTCCTGAATCACCCTGAAATTAGACAGACAGCATATCTCTATAATGGCAGTTGGCTGGATGTTTGCTTAGCCATCTCGCTGCTTATGGTTTCTATTCTTTTGGTGGGAAAAGTATCTGCCTTAGTAACACCTTCTGCCCAATGATTGGTTAAAGCCGGTTCGAACGAGCAATTCTTTTGTTAATGCAGTTTCGTCAGGCGGCTTAACCGAAGCCTTAAAACACTACACTCCTTCACTCCGGGACACCACAAAATTCTGTGTATGACCAACCGACACAATCCATGTCACATCTACAGATTGAGTATCATATGATGTAGCATAGAAGCAGCCATGAGCACCAATAGAGCTTACGAAGAAGTTATAGACTTTCTTGCCGCCGGCACCAGCCCCGGCAACTTAGTCGCTTTCCAGCCTTCCGAAGAGGCGAGGCGTCGCGTCACGTATCTGATCGAGCAAGAAAAGTCTGCGTCCCTTACCCCGGAAGAGAAGTCCGAGCTAGACCACTACATGCAGCTTGAGCATTTGATGCGATTGGCGAAAGCTCGTGCCCGACGGCATCTCTCATGAGTAGATACGTCGGTGCTGAGCTTCGCCGATTAGTAACCACTCACGCAAACAGGAGATGGTAGAAAGGCTACATCATGTCATCACTACCAAACTATTACCTAAGTCCAGAAGAGTACCTGGTTATTGAGCGCCAGGCCGAACACAAAAGCGAGTACGTTGATGGTGCGATGTATGCGATGGCGGGCAGCAGCGAGCGCCATAACCTGATTACCGGGAACATCATCACGGAGCTAAACATTCAACTCCGAAAAGCTCCCTGTCGCGTGTATCCGAGTGATCTGAAGGTGCGTGTGCCTGAGTCGAGAAGGTTCTTTTATCCAGATGTTTCTGTCGTTTGTGGTGAAACCGAATTTGCTGATGATGAAAGAGACGTAATTCTTAATCCGGTTCTCGTCGTCGAGGTCTTGTCAGAAAGCACCGCAGCTTTTGATCGCGGGAAGAAGTTTCAGTCTTACCAGCAGATCGAGTCGTTACAGGAATACCTGCTCGTGGCTCAAGATGAATATGTCGTAGAACATTACCTCAGACATGACAATGGTCATTGGCTTTATACAAAGGTCACCGGCCTTAAGGGGACGATTCTTCTGCCAACACTCAAACGCCAACTGCTCTTGAGCGATATTTACAGCAAGACGACGTAATGAACTCAACATCGGAACGTGCTTGTCTGTCACGCCAATAGAGATTTAGTATCAGGCCATGAACTATCATAATGTTATCACCATCGAACCCGGCAAGCGTGGCGGTAAGCCGTATATTCGCGGCATGCGTATTACCGTCTACGACGTGCTGGAGTATCTCGCTTCCGGCATGACACAAGAGGAAGTTCTGACGGATTTTCCCTACCTCACGAAAGAGGACATCTTGGCGTGTTTCAGCTACGCCGCTGATCGTGAGAAGCGACTGATGATTTCGAAGGATGAAACTACTCTTTGACCAAAACTTATCGCCGCGCTTGGTCAATGATAAAGATGTGGTCATGGGAGTCTTGACGTTATTCTAAACCTCACCCTGTCACACCCGAACACCACATAACTCTGTGGACGAACAGCCGACACAATCCACGACACATCTGACGCCCGACCCGGTCGCCGTTACCGAGGCAAGGCCGGTTGATGAAAAGGGACGTGCGCGTCGGATGGTGCGCGCGTTGGCAGTTGACATCACGCCGCTCAAGGTCTCGCGCGACTTCCGGCTGCTGTTCTTCGGGCAGGCGGCGACGTTCTTCGGTTCGATGATGACGTTCGTGGTGCTGCCGTGGCAGGTGTATCAACTGACGAAATCTTCGTTCGCGGTCGGGATGATGGGCGTCGCAGAGTTTGTGCCGATCCTCTTGATGGCGTTCGTCGGGGGTGCGCTCGCCGATTACGTTGACCGCCGCCGCATGATTCGCTTGACGGAACTCGGGCTCGCCGTTGGCACGTGCGTCCTGATCTTTAACTCCACTCTGTCGCAGCCGCGGGTGTGGGTGCTCTACTTTTGCGCGTCATTGTTCGCCGCGCTCAACGGGTTGCAGCGGCCTTCGCTCGACTCGCTGGTGCCTCGGCTGGTGTCGCCGGAGTTGATGCCGTCGGCGATGGCGCTTAGGTCTCTGGGCAGCAGCGTCGGGATGATCGGTGGGCCGGCGCTCGGCGGACTGCTCGCAGTTAGCATCGGCCCGGCGCTCGCTTACTCAATTGACCTTGTAACCTTCGTCGCATCGCTCATCGCGTTATGGTTGATGCGCGCCGTGCCCCCGCCGCCGGACGCGGATCGTCCAGGCATGCGGACGATCATTGAAGGCCTGCGCTACGCGCGCGGTCGTCCCGAGTTGATGGGAACTTATCTTGTTGACATCAACGCGATGTTCTTCGGAATGCCGATGGCACTCTTTCCGGCGGTCGCGGAAAACTTCGGCGGCGCATCCGTCGGGTTGCTCTACGCGATGCCGGCGGTCGGCTCGTTGTGTGTGACGCTGACTTCCGGGTGGGCGGGGCGTGTTGAGCGACACGGCCTCGCGGTCGCGATAGCAGCGGCGTGTTGGGGTCTCGCGATCATCGGATTCGGTTTCGCGACCAGTCTCCCGGTCGCGCTGCTGTGCCTCGCGCTCGCGGGAGGTGCGGACATGATTAGCGGTTTGTTCCGCTCGACGATCTGGAACCAGACGATTCCCGATCACCTGCGTGGTCGGCTCGCCGGGATTGAGATGGTGAGCTACACTACCGGCCCGCTGCTCGGCAACGCGGAAGCAGGACTTGCCGCCAGCCTGTTCAGCGTCCGCACCTCGATCATCTCCGGCGGGGTGATGTGCGTTGTCGGGACGGGCCTACTGGCGCTCGCACTGCCCGCCTTTATCCGCTATCACGGGCGCGAAGGTCTGGCGCGCAAACGGGCGGAAGAAGCGGCCAGGGTCGCGGCATTAGAAGCGAATTGAATGACAATCATCAACGGCCAAACATTAGGCGAGCTTTGAGTGCTGGCAAATAAGGTGGCGGGGCATCTCAACCGCGCACCGCTCAATGGTGTGTCGGCTTTGCGCACTTGTCAGACTGTTCTTATGATGCAGGACGAGGATAAAGAAGTAACGAATCCAATCTTTTCGCCGCCTGTGCTGCTACTTTTGCTAGCGATTTTGGTGTCCTTTTATCACACCGGTATTGGTTTGTATTATGCTCTTGGCCTTGAGCCTTCGCCCCTGTTTTCTTTCCTATACCGAGCGGGGTTGCTCTGCTCCGTTGTCTGGTGGCTACAAGGAGATAGCCGAAAGTATAAAGCGCCACCAGTTTATTGCTTGGGCATGCTTGTATCGGTTGCGTGGATGGTTGTAATCCCCTACCACTTATTCAAAACACGTGGCAGGAAAGGGCTAATTGTAATTGTTGGTTTGGTAATCGTATTTATCTTCTCGCAGTTCTTAGCAGTGATGACATACATGCTTTTGTCCACTTATCTTAGGTAATTAGAATTAAGGGCAACATATGGAGTCAATGCAGTTCTTGCGTCAGCTTTTCATTTTCAACGGATGGGCGAATCGTCGCATTCTCGATTCGTTTAATGATGCGTCGCCGCCAAGCCCGCCGGCTCTCCGCGCGTTTGCGCACTTGTTGATCGCCGAAAAGATGTGGCTGGTGCGCCTGCTGACGAACGAAGACACGACCGGGTTTGACTTCTGGCAAGCTTCGACGCTTGACGAGTGCGAGGCTTTGGCGGAAGAGAACCGGCGGGCGTATGCGGAACTGTTCAATGGTTTGACCGAAGAAGGTCTCGACCAAGTCGCAATCTACAAAAACAGCAAGGGCATCGAGTACCGCACGTCCTTTCGCGACATTCTGACGCATGTGCTGTTTCACTCGACGTATCATCGCGGTCAGGTCGCGATGGCCGTGCGGGCGGCGGGCAAAGACCCGGCCTACACGGACTACATCGCTTTCGTGCGTGAGCATGAAAATCTGCGCGGCGCGTAAGGGTCTCGTGACTGCACGCTGAATCCGTCACGCCGGCAGAACATACTTTTATCAACCAGGAGAGACGATGAAATACGCGAGAACTTTCTTCATATTCCTCCTTTTGCTCGTCCCCTTCACTGCTCACGGCCAGTCTTCCGCCGCTGTCCAGGTCAAATCGGAATCAGCGTCGAGTACGACGGAGACGGTGCAGTTCGAGAGCAAGCTGGCCGGCATGAAGCTTCCCTACAATGTCGTGCTGCCGCCGGACTACGCACAGGGTGCGGCGCGCGGGACGCGCTACCCCGTTCTGTATCTGCTGCATGGATTGACCGGTCACTATTCTGACTGGCTCGCGAAATCGAAACTGGCCGAGCACGCCGCGCGGCACCACTTCATCATCATCACACCGGAAGGCAACAACGGCTGGTACACCGATAGCCCCGTCGCGCCGACCGACAAATACGAGACATATATCATTCAGGAGTTGATCCCAGATGTGCAGCGGCGCTTTCGTGCGATTGAAGCGCGCGGGGGTCGTGCCGTCGCCGGGCTTTCGATGGGCGGTTATGGCGCGCTGAAGTTCGGATTGAAGCATCCGCAGATGTTCACCCTCGTGGCCTCGCTGAGCGGCGCACTCGGGGCGACCGCGTGGGACCCGGATGCGCCTGGAACTCCCGCATGGCTGAAGCCGTCCATCGTGCGCGCTTACGGCAAAATGGACGATCCGGTGCGCCCCGCGAATGACATCTTCAAGATCGTCCGTGAGTTGCCGGCGGAGCGCTTCGCGTCGCTGCCTTTCATCTACTTCGACTGCGGTACAGAGGATTTTCTGATTGAGTCAAATCGCCAGATGGCTGCGCTACTGACCGAGCGCAAGATTCCGCACGAGTACCGGCAACTCCCCGGCAAGCACGACTGGCCGTATTGGGATCGGCAGGTACAAGAGGTGCTGCGGCTCGCCGCCGGCAAGCTGAGCGCGCCGCAGATGGCGAAGGCAGCGAGCGCGACATCAAAGTGACCGAACAACAGCCCGCCCGGACGGAAGTCGTCGTCATATAAAAGAAGGATGCCATCGGTACCGGCTTCCAATGCCAGACTCGTGATCATCCGCTCAATAATTTTATGCTCAATTTTGCGATTCAAACCGCGCGGGATGCCGGACTCGTTCTCGCCGAACGCATCGGTCGCACGGCGCTCCAGATTTCAAACAAAGGCGACATCGACATCGTCACGGAATCAGACCTCGCCTCTGAGCGTTTGATTATTGAGCATATCCGCTCTCATTACCCGCGCCACGCGATTCTTTCCGAAGAAGCCGGAGCCTCGACGCACGACGCCGATGAAGGCGAGTACAAGTGGATTGTTGACCCGCTCGACGGGACAACCAACTACGCGCACGGCTATCCGTGCTTCTGTGTCTCGATTGCTTTGGAGCGCGCCGGCGAAGTCATTCTCGGCGCGGTCTATGATCCGATGCGCGACGAGATGTTCGCCGCCGAGCGCGGCGCGGGTGCGACGCTCAACGGGCGGCGCATCCGCGTCTCGGAGACGGACGATTTGAACCGCGCGCTGCTCTGCACCGGCTTTCCATACGACGTGCGCGAGCGCGATCAGTTCGTCCGCCACTTCTCCAACTTCATCATGCACGCGCAGGCCGTGCGGCGGGACGGCGCCGCGGCGCTCGACCTCGCTTACGTCGCATGTGGGCGGTTCGAAGGATTTTGGGAAGAAGGCCTGCGTCCGTGGGACGTGGCCGCTGGCAAACTATTGGTCGAAGAGGCGGGTGGTCGCGTCACGCGCAACGACGGGACACCGTTTGACATCTACACGCCGCCCGTCCTGGCGAGCAACGGACTCGTGCATGCAGAGATGATGCGCGTGCTCGCGCTATAAACTTTGTCAGGATGAATCAGAGCGGCTTAACTGTCTCGATCTGTTTCATCTTTAAGCGCGGAGTAAATGATTTTGGCGAGACGTTCGGTTTCGCGGCGGGCGCACTGGCGCGCATCCTCGCCGGGCTGCGGCGTGATGGTACAGAGTGGGTGGTAGATGATTTCGACCGGCGCGGGGCGCGGCCACCGCCAGCCGCGCGGCCACACGCGTTGCCCGCCACGGATCGTCACCGGCAGGACGTGGACGTTGGCTTCGAGGGCGATTCGCGCCGTGCCGGGTTTGAATTTACCTACCGCGCCGTCGGCCAGCGCCCGCGCACCTTCGGGGAAGATCATCACCGTGCCGCCGCTACGCAGCCAGTGAAGCGCGCGGCGAATCGCCGTCGGGTCGCTCCGCTCAAGTTGCAGCGGCCACGCCCCCAACCACTGTAAGACCCGCCCCAGGCCGGGCCATTTGAACGCTTCGTTCCATGCCAGATAACGCACTGGACGCTTGACTGGAGCCGACACCCAAAACGGGTCGAAGTAAGTCTGATGGTTGGCCGCGATAATCAATCCGCGGCTGGTGTCGAGCGGGATGTTCTCGACTCCGGTCAGTCGCAGCCTGAAAAAGATTTTGAAGAAGGTGCTTAAGATTGGTCGCAGGAACCACTCGAACGCCCACTGCGGCAGCATCGCCGGCACGGGCGGCCCTTCGTTGCAACCCTGCTGTCTCCGCCCCACCGCCGCGGAAGTGATGTCACCCATCTCACTCAAGACGCATCCCCTCCTTCACCGTCTTCAACATGGTCGGCTCCGGCGACGCGGCGTGCGCGTTCGCGCCAAGCCTCGCTCAGTCGCGCCACCACGGCGTTCGCCTCGTCCGGCGGCAATGCTTGTGGCGACTTGACCGCGCGGAGGCCGTCGAGTCCGGTGACAGTCAACTCCTCCCACCATTCGGGGACATCGTGCTCAACCAGCATGTCGTCGTTCCACACCTCACACCGCTCGCACCGAAAGCCGGTGTAGACGCGCGCCTCTTGCTTCGTCAATCCGATCCGCGTCCGGGCGTTGCAGGGCGTCGCGGCGCAGTGTCGCTCAATCTCAATTAACAACAGTTCACGCGGGAAAATAAGGCGGCCTTTCATTGTCGCTTTGCTTCGTCCTTTTGACTGATTCGCTTGCGGTTCGTCTGCGGGTTAACAGCGTCCGTGGCATTGGTGATCGGCTCGCGCCAGCGGGCCGCGCCGAGCTTCAAATCGAGCGCCTCATGTTCGTTCGAGGACCGCGCCGAGGTCACTTTTCGGCACCCGCCGGAACTCATTTAAACTTGCCTCTCGACCGCGGCGAAATGTTTGCGTTTACAGGGCTTTAGCGGCACGGCGCGGTTTGTCAAACGAAGGGTTCTAGGGTACAATACGGCGTACTTCGGACGCGACTGAATGGCCCCTCGTCAAGCATGTTTGAATGCCTCTTGAAACGCATCAAATGCGCGGAGTGTGACTCGCCGCCGGTGGAGCGCCACCCTCAAGCGAGCGTCAAAGTCAGGGCATACCAATCGCCGTCCACCGGGTCACTCCGGCCCAGTCACGAATCCTCGAATTGCTACAAATTTTTACCGCCTTGCGGAACGCGGGACTTCAATTTTATTGAGCACGCACGCGCTTCGCAGCAACTGTCGCCGCCGCCCGCTTGAGCCGCAGGATTGTACCGGAAAGGTTCTTTGATGGAAACAACGACGGAACGCAACTACATCAGCATTGAAGACGAGATGCGGCGTTCGTATCTCGACTACGCGATGTCTGTAATCATCGGGCGCGCCCTCCCCGACGTGCGCGACGGCTTCAAGCCCGTCCACCGCCGCGTGCTCTGGGCGATGCACGAACTGGGTAATACTTATAACAAGCCATATAAAAAGAGCGCTCGTATCGTTGGTGACACAATCGGCAAGTATCATCCGCATGGTGATACTGCCGTCTATGACACCATCGTGCGCATGGCGCAGACCTTCTCGATGCGCTACCCGCTGATCGACGGCCAGGGAAATTTCGGCTCGGTGGATGGTGACTCAGCGGCCGCAATGAGATATTGCGTCACTGGCGAGACGCTTGTCGTCACAGATCAAGGACTGTTGCCGATTGCCAAAGTCTCTGCGGGCAGTGAAGACATTAAGGCGCGGGTGCTCTCGCACGGCGGCGAAGTGAATACCGCAAGCAAGTGGTGGGACAGCGGCGTGCATCCGGTCAAGCGCGTGCGCACGCGGCATGGGTTTGAAGTGACGGCGACGGGCAATCATCCGCTGCTGGTGTTTCGCGCCGATGCGGAAGGCAAGCCGGGGTTCGCATGGAAACTCGTCTCGCAACTCGAACACGGCGATGTGCTGGTCGTTGATCGCAGCGAAAAACTCTGGCCGGAAGCGGCAGTTTCGTTGAAGGAATTTTATCCGTCGCTGGATGAGGCGTCGCGCACGGTGAGACACGCGCTACCGGAGACGCTGACGGAAGACCTCGCGTTTCTGCTGGGTGCGCTGACGGCGGAAGGGATGGTGCAGGAGCACCGTGTCGAATTCTGCAACAACCGTGGCGACTTCGCCGATGAGTTCATCGCCGCATGGGGGCGCGTGTTCCCGTCCTGCCGCTTGCATGTGGCCGAGCGCAAGCCTTCAAGCTACGGCACGCAACCGTACTTGCAGATGCACATCGTCAGCCAGCAAGTCGTCGGCTTCCTGCATAACATGGGATTAAGCGGCAAGTCCGGCGCGCGCAATGTGCTGGAAGTTATCATGCGTGCGCCGCAGGGAGTCGTCGCGGCGTTCCTGCGGGGACTGTTTGAAGGCGATGGCAGCGTCGAGCGTTCCGGTCGCAGCCTGTTGCGCGTCAGCCTGTGCTCGCAAAGTGAAACGTTGCTGAAACAGGTGCAGACGATTTTGCTGCGCTTCGGCATCGCGGCATCTCACACGTCAGAGGCGTCCCACCATCGCGCGACGCATCGCCTTGCCCTGAACGGGCGCGAGAACCTGACGCAGTTTGCGCGGCGTATCGGATTTGTCTCGCGTGTGAAGCAGGAGAGGCTGGCGGAAGTGATTGCCCTTGTCACCGGGAAGGCTCTGGCGAAAAGCGACTTCATCCCACTCATGACCGCTTATTTGCGCCTTCGCGCTGTGCGGCAACGGAACTGGATGGAGCGGAATAATTTTGATCGCCCCGTCCGGTTGCGCGCCGCTTTGCCGCGCCTCGAAACCGCGCTCGCGCCGGGCGATTACGCGATGGCCGAATACATTTCGCGGACAAACTATCTGTTCGATCCGGTCGTGGCGATTAAGGACGCGGGCGAGCAGCGTGTCTATTCGTTGCGCGTTGACAGCATGTGCCATTCGTTCGTCGCCAACGGCTTCGTCAATCACAACACGGAAGCACGGATGGCGCGGCTGACGACCGAAATTCTTTCCGACATTGAGAAGGAGACGGTCACCTTCAAGCCGAACTACGACGAGTCGCTCAGTGAGCCGTCGGTGATGCCGACGCGCGTGCCGAACTTATTGCTGAACGGCTCTGACGGAATCGCCGTCGGGATGGCGACGAAGATTCCGCCGCACAACTTAAACGAGATCGTCGACGCGACCATCGCGCTGGTCCGCAAGCCAACGATCAAGATCGAAGAGTTGATGAAGATCATTCCCGGCCCGGACTTTCCGACCGGCGGATTTATCTACGGGCGCGAGGGTATTCGGCTGGCTTACCTGACCGGGCGCGGAATCATTCAGATGCGCGCGCGCGCCGGGATCGACCGCATTGGGCGCGGGAACTCGGAGCGCGACGCGATCATCGTCACAGAGATTCCGTTCCAGGTGAACAAGGCGCGTCTCATCGAGCGCATCGCCGAACTCGTCAACGAGAAGAAGTTGGAAGGCGTCTCCGATCTGCGCGACGAGTCCGACCGCAACGGGATGCGCATCGTTGTCGAGTTGAAGCGCGACGCCGTGCCGCAAATCATCCTCAACAAGCTGTACAAGATGACGCCGATGCAATCATCGTTCGGCGTCATCAACTTAGCGATTGTCAACGGGCAGCCGCGCGTCCTCAATCTGAAGCAGATGATTGAGGCCTTCATCGAGTTTCGGCGCGAGGTGGTGCGCCGTCGCACCGAGTACGATCTGCGCAAGGCACGCGCACGCGCACACATTCTCGAAGGTTTGAACAAAGCTATCGACGCGCTCGACTACATCATCCCGCTGATTCGCAACGCGCGCTCGGTGGATGAAGCGCGGGCGTGGTTGACCGGCGACCTTACCACCGTCGACCAAAATAAACCGTGGAAAGGCACGCCCTCCGATCTGACGCTCGCCGGCTTCCTCGACAAGCTGCGGAAGACCATCGCGCGCCTCGGCTTTTCTGAGCAGCAGGCGCAGGCGATTCTCGACCTTCAACTGCGACGATTGTCCGGGCTTGAGCGGCAGAAGATTCTCGACGAGTACGAGCAGATCATTCGTCTAATCGCTGAGCTCGAAGAGATTCTGGCCAACGAAAGCAGTCTACGCCGCGTCATCATCCAGGAGCTTGAGGAGGTGAAGAAGAACTTCGGCGACAAGCGCCGGACAGAGATTGTTGATGAGGGGGTCGACCTCACCATCGAAGATATGATCGCCGACGAAGACGTCGCGATTACCGTCACCAACAGTGGTTACATCAAGCGCACGCCGATCACCGCGTACACTCGCCAGGGGCGCGGCGGCAAGGGTCGCTTCGGCGCTTCGACCGGCAAGAATAACGATTACGTCGAGCATTTATTCATCGCCTCGACCCATTCTTACGTGATGATCTTTACCGACGACGGGCAGGTCTATAAGTTGAAGGTTCACGAGATTCCCGATGCGGCGACCGCCGCGCGCGGCAAGGCGGTCGTTAACTTAATCAACATCCCGACCGAGCGCAAACTGGCGGGCGTCGTCGCGGTGCGTGAGTTTACCGAAGGGCGCTACGTGCTGATGGTGACACGCAAGGGCGTCATCAAGAAGACGAGCCTCGCGGATTTCCAGAACATCCGCACCAACGGCATCAACGCCGTCAACGTGGATGATGGTGACGAACTGCTCGACGTGGTGCTGACCGATGGCACGAAGCGAATCTTCATCGCAACGCACGACGGCCTGGCGATTCGTTTCGACGAAGCGGGCGTGCGCTCGATGGGGCGCGCGGCGCGCGGCGTGCGCGGCATCGAACTGCGCCCGGACGATTACGTCGTCTCGGTTTGTCCGGTCTCCGCCGATGACTCGGAGCGAATGCTGTCCGTCTCGGAACAGGGCTACGGCAAGCAGACCAAGATCGGCGACTATCGCTTGCAATCGCGCGGCGGGCGCGGCGTCATCAACATGAAGACCACCGACAAGACCGGGAAGGTCGTCGCCGTCTTCCCCGTCGAAGACGATTCGGAAATGATGATCATTACGCAGCACGGCAAGCTGATCCGTCTTGAAGCGAACGAGATTCGCAAGACGGGGCGCAGCGCACAGGGCGTCCGACTGATTAAAACCGAGGGCGGCGATAGAGTCACCAGCGCATCGCTCGTCGATGCCGCCGCAGAGGAAGAAGTGATCGTCTCAATCGAATGATAGGAGAGTGGTTAAGTAGGAAAGAAAAATAAAAAGGTAAAAGGCAAAAGTAACCACCAGTAATCGAGAAGCG
>JALZJL010000125.1 GCA_030859785.1 Acidobacteriota bacterium | reverse complement strand
ACACCGCGTTCGTACTCGGCGCTTGCGGCGTCCGGGATCGGTTGTCCGAACACGACCCCCGCCGGGGCGTCCGGCGCGGCCTGATTCTTTTTTCTTTTGAGAACGAAATCGACGGGGAACGACTCCTCCGCGCTTCCCCGGCCACTCGACAGAGACTGAAACTCTACTCTCTGAGTCTGCTCTTCGTAATTCGTCCCACCGGTCTCGACCTTGACAGTGTAGATTCCCTGACGCAGCCCCCTGATTTTAAAGCGGCCCGAACCGTCGGCGAACACGGTCCGAATCGGTTGATAGTTATCATCCAACACAGAGACCCGGACCGACGACAAGATTCGGCCATCGCTGTCTCGCACACTCCCGATGATGGCGAATGTGGATTGGGAAGCGAAAAGGCTGATAACAAAACAGAATGAGAGCATCGGTGTGATCATATTACACTCTCCCGCTGAGTTTCACTTTCATATATTCGTCATAAGCTGAAGGAACATCGTGAGTTAAGTTAGCTGAACAGATAAACTCACTACTCTGTAATTCAGGTTCCTTTGTCTCTGACTTTCCTCGCTCGAACTTGCTCGTAAGATGCAGTTAGGAATACCACTGGTTCAACTCATTAGTATCTACACAAGTTGTTTATACATGAATCAAAAGCCACAGGTAAATGGTAACAGGTGACAGGAAAGATTAGATTGCGCGCGATCATACCTGAATAATCGAGTCGAAAATTTATCGCTCGAAACGATCTTCTTGGCACGCACACGGCTCACTTGTTCTTGTTCTTTCTTGTCACTTGTCACTTGTCACCTGTCACTTCCGACAATGTAAGAACTTGATATAAAGTAAAACTCTCTCAGATACTCGTGCGTGAGTTGAACCGCCATCGCGCCCTCATAGCACCAGCCCCACTCTTCGCCCGGCTCAAACGACGTTGAAGTGAGGGAGCTTGGCGAGGCTCTCATAGACGCTGATTTCGACACTCCTCCGGTGCTAAAGCGGTCGCGGCACGAAGGAGCATCGTATTCGAGGATGCAGCGCGAAGGCTGCCGGAGATGGCTAGTAGGCGATCAATCGTGGTTTGGAAAAAGTCTACTTTGCCCCGGAGATGCGTATCTGATTACGAACACTCTTGACACCCTGAAGACTTCCGGCGATCTGTTCAACCTTTGCTCGCTGTGTCGCATCAGCAATTGTTCCGGTAAGCGTAACGACACTATTCTGAACATCGACAATGACCTTCACGGCATTGACGCCTTCGGTGCGGTCGATTGCCGCACGCAACGTCGTCCACAGCCAATAGTCATTTGCACCTGAACCGATGACCGGCTTGGTTTCCGCCGGTTGCTTCTCATTGTCGTCCGGTTTCTTTCTCTTTCCCTCGCGCGCCGCCACCGCCGCGTCGTCTGTCGAGTTAACATTAACAGGTGGGGTTGGCGTCGGTGTTGGAGACGGCATAGCACTGCTCACAGTCGAATTATTAACGGCGGAAATATTGCCGTTGGTGCTTGTCTGTGTACTGTTGCACCCACTGAGTAGTGAGACATATATGACACTGCATGCCGCACTTGCCGCGAATATACTTTTAAACATACTTGCTCCTGGTATGATTCGAATCCCGCTCGATTAGTTTTGGTGCGCATGACTCATTTACATCAGAATGTACTGCTGATGTCTCAAGCTTCCGTGTGATGAGATTCAACACTTGCCACAAGTCCGGATGGCTCTGCCAGGCACTCTCGCAAGTTTCGACAGATGTAGCGCACGTCACTGTAGGTTAATCCCGCCCATGTCGGTAGACTTATGCCGCACCGTGAAATTTGTTCCGCGACCGGATAAGACTCGCTCTGCGTTGGATCACGGTACGGCGGCAAACTATGCACCGGGTAGAACACCGGGCGGGTTTCGATGCCGCGTTGCCATAGTCGCTTTGTTATTTGGTCACGCTCCTGTTCGGTTTTTTTGTCCATCAAAACAGTCCACATCCAATAAACGTGGCGTCCCCATTCGGGCGTGGTTTGCCAATTGATTCCAGGCAGTTCCTGAAGCTCTTCCCGATACCACGCTGCAACCTCCAGACGACGGGCGATGTGCCAATCAACCTGTTCTAATTGTGCCAGACCGATGGCGGCTGGGATGTTCATCATGCGGTAGTTATAACCGATAATCGGGAACCAGTAGCGTCGCTCCGGGTCCATGCCTTGACCTCTCAGCAGGCGTGCCCGCTCTGCTAGTCGAGCGTCATCCGTCACGACCATGCCACCTTCTCCCGTCGCAATTATTTTATTGCCATAAAAACTAAACGTCGCCATATCGCTGAGCGAACCGGCGCGTCGCCCCTTGTACTCCGCTCCGTGTGCTTCGGCGGCATCCTCAATGACTAAGAGATGGTAACGCTCAGCGATTGCCTTAATCGCATCCATATCCGCCGGATGACCATAGAGATGAACGGCAATGATTCCACGAGTGCGCGGCGTGATGTGTCGTTCGATGGCTGCCGGGTCAATGTTCCAGGTGCGCGGTTCAGAGTCAACGAACACAGGTTGCGCCCCGCAATACGTGACGGCATTAGCCGTTGCCACAAAAGTTAAAGTCGGAATGATAACTTCATCCTGCGCTTTGACGCCAAGTGCCATCAACGCGAGGTGTAACGCGACAGTTCCGTTACAGCATGCAACTGCATGTCGCACTCCACAGAACTCAGCGAAGGCGCTTTCGAAACGCCCGACGTAATCTCCGCCCGCTGAAATCCATCCCGTGTCAAGACAGTCGGCGACGTAACTCTTCTCGTTACCCGCGAACACAGGAGATGCTACCGGGATGAATCGTCTCTTGTTGGTCAATACTATCTTGCACCCTCAATCTTTCGCGATGATTCTCGCATCCAATCCCAACTTAGGAGCTGTTTTTCTTCATCACTCAATGTCTGGTTTGCAGCCCGACGATAAACCGCGCGGTATGCTTTAGCAGTCCGAATCCAATTAAAATCTTGTTGACGTCTGGCACCGCGTCTAACCAAATCTTGTCGCAAAACTAGAGATGTTTGCATCTGTCGCAGAGCGTCTGCGATTGCTTCAACTGAGGATGGGTCAAACAGCAGAGCGGCATCCGCGGCTTGCTCCGGCAGTGATGTTACCGCCGCACAAGCCACCGGCGCAGAGTCGCGCCAGGCTTCAAAGAGCGGCGCGCTGGCTGCTTCAAATAGAGTTGGAATGATCACGAATTGGGCGAGATGGTACAGCGCTCGTAGCTCAATACCTGGAATGCTTCCGACAAATTGCACCTGATCGTTTAAGTCCAGTGAGCGCAGATGATCGTTGATTTTCTGATAATGATGCGTTCGATGACCTGTACATACAAGCCGGACTTCAAGCCCGTCTCGGTCGCGTAAGTGTGCGACGGCCTCAAGCAAACGAAGATGATTCTTATGTTCCCAGGTTACCGCCGGATACAAAGCGAAGGGCGAGCGTAATGCGTACTTTGCAGTAACTGCATCAAGCGTAGTTGGCGATGGTTTCGGGCTACCGTGCGTTGGCGCTGCCCAAGGAATAACCTGCACCTTACTGGGGTTCAATTGGTAGCGCCTGACAATATCTTGTTTTATCCAATGCGACGCGACGACCACTGTGTTGCTGTGCTGACAGCCTGCGCGGTAAATGCATTCCCGCCATTTGATTTCGTCCTCAGTAAAAAATTGCGGGTAATGTAGATGTTGCAAATCGTGCGGATTATAGATCGTCGGCAGAGCACACCGGACAAAATGCTGGTACGGAAAGTGGAGAACCCCGCAGTCCAGTTTTTCGAAAAAGCCTTCGTCTGTCGGCACTGTCAGCCGCTGTCTTGCTGGTGATAGCTGAGATGATTTCCTTCTCGATGTAAGTTGAGAAGTAGCCGCATGCACTTCATGCATCAAGGGACGCAAAGGTCGGAAAGCCCGTCTCAGGAAATGGAACTGAGATTTGTTTTTGGTAGTTGGGTTCGCGCCGCTGACGACGCGCTGATGACCATTCGCGAAGGGGTTCAGCCAGCCAGCCCCCTGATGAGGCCCGATGATGACATACTGTTCTTGCCCACCGTCAGATTGGCTGAGTCTTCCAAGCGCTGCTACCAATTCCGTGACCGCTGTCTCGACTCCTCCAACGTCACCGTTTGGCATAAACTGCGCGTTAATCGCAATCTGTAGACGCTTATTCAAATGTCACCCGTCATCTTGATTCTTTCGCCCCCCGCGTACCCGATTTCTTGCCTCATCTACCTTCTCAAAATAGTGTTAATTGAACTGGAGAGTTATTCACGACTAATACACGTTGGTCAACATTGCATTTGTCGCACCATTGCAGCATTCAAACATGCTTCGGCACCACTGCTCAAGCACCAGCGCCTTAAATGAAAGCGGCGCCACCGCATCATGCGGAAACTCTGCGCCAGCCAAATGGTTCGCGCCCTCGATGCTTAAGACCCCGGCACGGACCAGACATCCATTCCGCAAAGAAGCACCATACGCGATAAAGAGCGCATCGTGCCACGCGCGTGTGGGTGGAGCAAAGCCGCGTTTCGGACGTTTGAGCACCCAGTCGGGAAGAACATCTCGGACAGCATTTTTGAACCACGCTTTAGGAGATCGGAAGACATCCGTTTCGGCTTTACGCAAGCCAATGACTGTTTCAATCAACTTGTGATCAATCAGCGGCAGACGCAGCTCAACAGAAGATGCCATGCTTAAGCGGTCGCCTTGCGCAATACCGTTTTCGCGCAAATACGTATCACAGATCAAACGCGTTAACCGAACATCGACGTTCGACGGAGGTGGCAAAAGCGTCCACGTTTTTGCCGGGTCGTTTGATCTCACCTGCTCGTTAAAAGACTGGTTATAGAATCCACTCATCCCATCGGCGGCGGCTCGGAAATCCGGAGCAAGGTCATAGAAAACCATGCGATTCGATGGTGCCGCACGGTGTCTTTGCAGGCGTTGCCAACCAGGCAGCAACCCACCCGCGTCTCGCATCCACTGCCGAGCAGCTTGCCGACTGAATCCAGTGGGCCGCTGCACCTGAAAGTACGTTGGAAGACCTGTCCATAGATTGTCTTGAAGTCTGGTTTTTTGCCGCGTCTCAATCGCAGCCTGCTGCATCAGCAGATATCCCCAAAACAGTTCATCGCCTCCCTGTCCCTGGAGCATCACGGGAACATCGTGCTCGCGGGCAAGACGCATCACAGAGTAGTAACCGTAGCCTGCGATGTCTGCGATAGGGTCATCTCTCAGGCGCACCAGTTCGGGGAAAAAGTCGACCATCTGATCGGTCTTTAACTCCACTTGATGGAACGGCAGCTTTAAGTGCTGTGCCAGCCGTTGCGCGTCCGCGCGTTCATCTGATTCCGGGCATCCTTCGTAACCGACGCTAAAAGCATGAAGACTCTCTGATCCATTTTCGCGCATCGCACGGGCGGCCAACGCTGCCAGCGCGCTTGAATCCAACCCGCCGCTCAGCGCAATGCCAACCGGAGTATCAGCACGCAGTGTCAACTCACTGACCGTGTCCAACTGCTCACGAATCAACTGTTCCGGATTACCCTCCAACGGCGGAGCATCCTCCATCCGCCAATAACATTGATCCGCGATTCGCCACGAGTCAATATCAATCGTCAGCAAGTGCGCAGCATCGAGTTTGCGCACGTTCATCAGCGGCGTCAGCGGCTCCGGCACATATTGGTAATGAAAATAAAGATTGATCGCTTCCGAATTCAACTCAAACGGCACTACGCCCGACGCGCACAGCGCCCGCAACTCTGAGGCAAATAGTATCAGACCATCTTGTTCGTAAATGTACAGAGGCTTCTCGCCCATCCGGTCGCGCGCGAGTAACAGTCGCCGCTGTCTGGCATCCCATAGTACAAAGGCGAACATCCCGCGCAAGTATTTGACGCACTCGACGCCGTGCTCTTCGTAGAGATGCAGGATCGTTTCGCAGTCGCTGCCGGTCGTAAAGCAATGACCGAGTTGCTGTAACTCTTGACGCAGTTCAATAAAATTGTAAATTTCACCATTGGCGATGAGAGTCAGCGAGCGGTCTTCATTGAATAAAGGTTGTGCACCGCTTTGGCGATCAATAATACTCAAGCGCCGCACTGCGAGCGCGATGTGACGGTCTGAAAAAGCGCCCGCGCCGTCCGGCCCGCGATGCTTTTGTGCCGCGCTCATCGCCTCAGCAGTGTCGGCTAGTTCAGGTGTAATTGGCATCCGCGTGACGACGCCACTGATTCCGCACATACTTTCCTGTTTATTGAATTTCGTGAACAGAAGCTCTCCGCCCGCCGGAAGCGTGAGTATGAATGAATCTCTAGCTTCTTTGTGGAAACCGCCAACGAGAGACATCCTTGATCTCGTCGTGTCGACAGCTTTGCCGATCCATCAAAAGCATCATGCCGTGATGTAAGCGGAGCAACGAGTCAACGATTTGCGCGACCAGTTGCGCTGATGTCGAGATGGGTAACAGACGATAGCGGAACATCGTCTGGCGTACATCATCATCGACACCTTCTCTGCAACCAGACAGAAAATCCTGCATGATGTTGCCCCAACGGTCAGACGGCACTAACTCAACAGTCGCTCCGGCATGAGCCGAGGGCAAAAGCATGTTCGAACCATGTACGCCGACCACGATATGACTCGCTGCATAGCGTGTACACCACTGCCGTTCCGTTGCGACATCGATTTGCTGGCGTCGCAAATCTGTAATCCACGAAGGGAATCCGCCGGGTTTACCTAAACCGACGACGGCAAAATCGAGCGCCGACCATTGCTGACGTAATGCTTCAGCTAACAAGAGCACGTTCTTTTGTTGCCTCTCGGGCGCGCTACTGCGATAACGATTAACGCGCTGTGCGAAGCGACTTTGCTCATTGAGCAGAGTGGATTCCGAAACGCTCCACTCTCGGTCGTCGCGCCAAATGAATGTGACTGAAGGATGCCTTAACAATTCATCCCACCGGCTCAGCGGAAAAGGTTTGACACCGGTAAAGCGCTCGATTGAGTAATCACACGCTGACGGATGCGAGAAAGCAACGCTCAGGTAACTCGTCTCATAAGCTTCAACCCGGCGACGGATTTCGCCGGCGATCCAGTCGTTCCATTCCTTGCCGCGCGTCAGTGGTAAATCAACAATCCAGCTTTGAGCCACACCGCTAGGAACCATCCACGCCAGCGAACGCGGAACGATCACAATCAAATCCAGATCAGGACATTTATCAATATAATATTGCGCATTAAGCAGTTTCAGTAAAGCATGGCCGTAGAGCGTGTCAAGGCAATTGAGCAACACCGCCGCCCGCTTGCCCGTTTGACCATGATTGCCACATTGCTTGTCTACCTCGGTTGACATCCCGACCGGCTCATTCGTCCGTGTCCCGAATGATTCCTGGAGCCAGTCAGCAAACCAATCTGCGTTATCGAAATCGTTATCGACTTTTCCTGTTCGGCGATTTAACAACATCGGTGTGTACAGGGCTTGTCCCGCCGGAAGGTCGCCGTAAAACTCGTCGCCACACTGCTCACATACTAATTCCGCCAGACAGCGCATGCCTGGAATGTGCCAACCGACAATCTCCAGCAACCGCTGGCAACGCGGGCAGGTGTGCCTGACTTCGTCTGCGGAAAGAGTGGGATGAAGTTGGATCACGACCGATCAACCTAACATGTCTGCCCGCTCGGATGTGCTGCCGCCGAATCTGATGGTGCTTAACTAAATTGTTGCGATGTGCATTGAGAACTGTGCATGCTCGACGCTCGCGCGTCCGGGAAACGTTGGATCATTGGGGATGATGTTGCGTAAACCATATCCCACTCGTTTAAGATAAAGTTCGATGTCATGCGGACTATTCCCCATATCGAAAGTCGTCTGACCAAACTCGAAAGCCAGGCAGCGGATGCGTTTGCGCTCCATCATCTTTCTCGCTCCGAGCATTACTTGGTATTCGGCACCTTCAACATCAATCTTCAGCAAGTCAATGTATTCAATACACTGCTCTTCGCAATAAGCATCAATTGTCGTGACGCTTACTTGCTCGGCGGTCGGCGCTTTGACGTGGATGCCGTAATTCGTCAGAGGGCGGTTCGCTAAAGAACTCCATCCTAAATGATCTTCGTCGTAAATATGCAGGCTTTGCATCCCTACTCGGTCTGCCAGAGCAATGCGGTTAAGCACGACGTTATTCCGCTTAGTTTCACGACACACCGCAGTGAGCCGGTCAAAGCAATCGGAGGCCGGTTCGAAGGCGTGGACGATGCCCGTTCCGACAAAGCGCGAGAACAGCAAAGTCATTTCACCAACGTTTGCGCCTGCATCAAATACCGTCATTCCTTCCCCCAAAAAATTGAGGTAAAAAATCTGTTCCGCGCGCTCCACTTCAAACGGTGAACTAAGCCGACCACTTCGACGAGCAGCCAACCGCCGGCGCAGGCTTTCAATCGGAGCTTTGATACTTTTCATCTCTGCCTGCTACTTGCCATGTGGCGGTTTTACTCACTGAAGCGGCGTCGACTCTGCCAGAGCTTCCGCTTTGACTCCGGTTTCAAGTTGCCAGTGCGCTTCGACCAGGCAGCAACCGTGCGTCGCTGGCGGCACTTCACCGGTTCCGTAGAAATCTCCGTCAACCACGGTGAATTCGGCGGCGTCCGCCAGCATATCCAGATACTCTCCGTTGAGCATCACACTGACACCGAGACGATATGTGGCGGGTGCGAGCGGCAGCCGCGGCAGGCAGCACACAAACGCCCCCCCCGGTGGGAGCGTCCCGAACTCATCTCCGGTCAGGCGATTGTGTTGCAGAAATACCGGAACATCCAATTGCGTGGTGACGATCAATCCGGCGATGATGGCAGAAGAGTTGAACCTTCGCTCCGCTTCATAATGAAGATAAATTTTGATGTTCTGCCCGGAGGCAATGACATCAAGTCGTCTACCTTCGTCGTCTTTGATCTCGATGTCAACTATTCTGATATCGCCGTTGCCGACGCGGTCAGCACGTTCGCGCAAGCGTTTGGTTCTCGAATCAACGTTTGTCAAATACTCTGCCACCGCGCCCGTCTGCGTTCCGGCATACTGAATTGAACCGCCACTTAAGACGATCCCGCGGCGACAGAGATTTGCGACGGCGGCCATGTTGTGCGAAACAAACAGGACTGTTCTTCCGACGCGAGAGACATCGTTCATCTTCCCCAGACATTTTTTTTGAAACGCCACATCGCCGACGGCGAGCACTTCATCAACAATCAATATGTCCGGTTCCAAATGGGCTGCGACCGCAAAGGCGAGGCGCATGTACATGCCGCTTGAGTAATGTTTGACCGGAGTGTCTAAGTACTTATCTATTTCAGCGAAAGCAACGATTTCATCAAATTTGCTTTTGGTTTCCGACCGACTCATACCGAGGATCGCGCCGTTCAAATAGACATTATCTCTGCCGGTTAATTCCGGATGAAACCCTGTGCCGACTTCCAACAGACTACTGATGCGTCCATACAGTTCGACGTATCCGGTGGTCGGCCCGGTGATGCGCGATAATATTTTTAAGAGTGTTGACTTACCAGCGCCGTTTCTTCCGATGATACCGACGACATCGCCTGGACTGACCTCGAAACTAACATCTTTCAGCGCCCATATTTTTTTGTCGTCAGCGTTAAGACTTTGGCGGCGCAGTCGTGTGAGCGGCCAACGCACCCTTCCGCTGAATAATTCACGCAACGTCGCATAGGATTGTGGGCGACTCCCGACGCGATATTGTTTGCTCAAATTCTCAACTTTAATGATCGGCTTCATGCGGGTTCGCAAACTGAGTGTGCTTTCAAAAAGCGAACTGCGACTCAAACGGCGAAAGCCACCCTGACTATGGCCCGGTAATTATTGGACAACGTGATTTCAGGGCATGGCATGTCTGACAATTTCATCAAACTTTGCCGCCCATTGCTGATACGTGTGATCGCGCAAGGTACGCTGCTGCCCTCGGCGAGCAATCTGTTGTCGCTCGTCCTCGTGGTCAAGTAGATACTTCGCTTTTTCGTTGCATTCTTCGGGGCTACGGTACGTTACTACTTCACCTTCGGGATCAAAAAGCGTGGCGATGTTCGCTCGCCAATCGGTCAACAGACAAGAGCCGACACCCGTCACCTCAAACAATCTCATGTTTGAAGCGCTGACGGGCGAGATGTCGATGTGTGTGTTCAGACAGACGCGGCTATCGTGAAGCTGTTGGTACATCGCGCGCCCGAAGAGCGCCGGACGTGCTCGCGCCGCGATAGCTTTATCTATTGTCGATGGCAGCACCGGGCGCGCCTCCCACTGTGCGGCTCGCCTGACGAACGGAGTCGTCGCGAAGAGCGTCGCCGGAACACCCCAATGTTGTGCCGCTCGGATGCTATCGAATGCAATCCTTTGAAGTTGAATACGCCGCCGCTTTGATGGCGGCAGCGGGCGTTCGACCTCAGCCCAGATGCGCAGATCAGTCGTCCTGACCAACGAGGAAAGTAACCGCTCTCGCTGATTATGAAATTTTGATTGTTTGACGAGGGAGCCGACAAAAGCAAAATCCGTCGTCGGCGCGGTATGGGTAAGTATCCGCTCAAGAATTTGGGGCGCGAATGCGACATTGAGATGAAACGCCTGATGACCTTGTGCACGAAAGTTGCTGACCATCTCCGGCACGCATGACAGCACGGTGTCATATTCGTGAAAAACAGAATCATCCGAGTAAGGAGCGCTGCACCACCCGACGATTGATTGAATCGAAGGATTTTCGGCTCTCACGTGCTCAAGGAAATCTCTCGTGAAAACCACATAGTCAGCAACGAACAGGACGGTCGGACGAAACGCTTTGATTTGCGCGGCAGTAATTTCAAGCAGCCAATTGGAATCATCGTATTTGATTCCATTCTCAGTTGCCCAACGCCGCTGCATCGGTTCGGCATTGGATACTATCTCGTTCGTTTGATAGCCGATCTTCTCTAATTCAGTTGACCAAAAATCAGCCGCTGCAAAACAGTCATCCATCAACGCTCTGTGTTGCGTGACATAAGGTTCTTCAGTCAGAAGCGGGCGGGAGGCGTAAAACTGACTTAAATAACGTGAATAATAAGTACGAATCTTTTGCAGCCGCACTAACTTGTCACCTCTCACCAGATTCCCAGGCCGGACATCAGCATCAACCAGATTCGCTGGCGCCTCTGTTAACTCAGTAGTTCATCAACCGCAAAGTTTCAACGAGCATCATGACTGTCCAAATTCATGTGGAAGATCAGATATCCGTTTGAGTTGTCGACGCCGGTTTGTGTGAATCCTAATCTGGTAGCGCTTTTGGCGGGCACGTTGTCCGGATGAGCTTTATACATTATTCGCCCGACTTTGCGCATCCGGCAAATCACCTTCGCAACTTCGACGGTCAGTGTCATCAAGCCGTGATTGCGGTGCTGCTCATCAATCATCACGCCGAGCGTCGGGACTTCGTAACCCTCATCCCAACCTCGCAACATCATTAATCCGATCAGACGGTCGCCGTGATATAAGCCCTGAAAGACATCCCTTTGCACATCAGACAAAACACGACGGAGCGTGTCTTCATCAAAAAGAAACGGTTTGAAGTATTGAATATAACCGGGGGGTTGCGACCGTAATAGCGCGCACAATTCCGACGCTTGATGAACATCCAGCGGGCGCAGTGCGAAGTTTTGATGGGTTTGCAACTCGGAGATTTTGGCTTCCTTCACCGTCCGTTCACGCTTGTCTGATCGCGTACTATTGAACTCCTACAGGAAACAGTTCCAGACACAATTGTTGACAATTATGCATCACCAGAGTAAAACCGTTAGCGAAGTCCCCCTTTGAAAATTGATCCAATAACAACTCGCGAACCAAATCCGATTTTTGATTGAGTTTCGTATTTACGTAAGCCGGCAGAGTATTACGGGATTTACGAACAGGTCAAGCGATACGTGATATTCATCTCATGTTTTTGCCGGCTGATCTCTGTCAAGGAAAACTTGGTTCTTTATCAAACGTACAGGGTGCGACTAAGAACAGGTCTCACATGATGAGGTCTGCTCAGTTCCGCTGTAGCTGCTTCAGTACATCCGTCCCGCCATGCCAATGACGGGAAGTTTTTTCCACACGAAAATGCTTTTTTGGCGACCCGAAGGAACGCCCCTCCACCATCCCTCCGGGCACACAACAGCATGAGGAGGAGTCAATGCGACGATCAACCAAGTACTTTGTTCTCTCTACTGT
>JALZJL010000110.1 GCA_030859785.1 Acidobacteriota bacterium | reverse complement strand
TTTCGGATGCGGGCAGAGGATTTCGGCGAAACTCTGCATCACGAAGGCATTTCTCCGGCGTGGGAGATGTCTTACGCGGAGCTTGAGCCTTATTACGCGGCAGCCGAACAACTCTACGGCGTGCGCGGAAATCGCGGTGAAGACCCGACCGAACCGTGGTCAAGCGCCGACTATCTCTATCGGGCAGTGAGCCACGAGCCACGTATCAAACAGCTCGCGGAAGATTTTGCGGCGCAAGGTCTGAAACCGTTTCACGTTCCGCTCGGCATCCTGCGGGATAACGATGATCCGTTCAGCAAATGTATCCGGTGCGATACGTGCGACGGCTACCCGTGTCTGGTGCAGGCCAAAGCCGATGCGGAGGTGGTGGCGATTAATCCCGTGCTGGGCTATCCAAACGTCACGCTGCTGACGAGCGCGCTGGTCACAAATTTGGAAACGAACCCGGCCGGCAGCGAAGTCACCGCCGTCAATGTCGAAAGAAACGGCGAGCGACTGAGATACACCGCCGATGTGTTCGTCGTTTCCTGCGGGGCGATCAATTCGGCGGCTCTGCTGCTGCGTTCGGCCAATGACAAACATCCGTGCGGGCTGGCGAATTCGAGCGATATGGTCGGACGCCATCTGATGAAGCATAACAATTCGATTATGCTGGCGGTGTCGCGTTGCGAAGTTAATACGGTCTATCAAAAGACGCTGGGGGTGAATGATTTTTATTTCGCTTCCGACGCTTGGGAATATCCGATGGGAAGTATTTCTTTTGTCGGAGGCGTGGACGGCGCGACGCTCGCGGCTCATGCTCCAGCCATCGTGCCCGAATTTACGCTTGAGATGATGGCGCGACGCTCTCTGGCTTTCTGGTTGATGTCGGAAGATTTGCCCGACCCGAACAACCGCGTCACGCTTGCCAAAGATGGTTCAATCATCCTCTCGTATCGGGAAAACAATACCCAGTCCCACGAACGCTTGAAAGAAAAAACCAAAGAGTTGATGAACCATCAGAGAGAATGCGACATTCACGGCAGTAGCTGTCACATCGGAGTGTTCGCCAGCAACATCCACGTTAGTCAAAAAATTCCGGCTGCCGGAGTCGCCCATCAAAACGGCACGCTGCGTTTCGGCAGCGACGCCAAAACTTCGGTGCTCGACCTGAACTGCCGAACGCACGATGTCAAAAATCTCTATGTGGTTGACAGCAGTTTCTTCCCTTCAAGTTCGGCGCTCAATCCTGGACTGACGATTATGGCGAATGCCCTGCGGGTCGGGGAACATCTGCTTGCCAGCATGTGATGAAGCGGCAATGGCGAAAAGAGACCGGAAGTAAAGTGAGATGGAAAATAACGCTGTGAAAAACATAGTTGCCAAAGGCATGGTCGCAGGTTTGGTTGCGGGAATCATTGCGACCGGCGTCAAAACCGTTTGGGAAATGGGCTTTCCGGTGCGGGATAAGTCAACCGATTCGCCGCCTTTGATTTTGGCAAACAGGGCGCTCGAAGCCGCCGGTGAAGGAAGTCTCTCGGAGCAGCAGAATCCTCCCGTTGAAGGCGTCATTCATTGGACTTTCGGTGTTTTGATTTGCGTCACCTACGGCGTGTTGGCGGAAAAATATCCGCCGGCGACAGTGGGCTACGGTCTGTTGTTCGGCGTCGCGTTGTACTCCATCACCCACGCGACCGTTTTGCCCGCGTTGGATACCGAGCCGTGGTTTTTCAACAACAAGCGCGCCTTTGCTTTGAGTGAATTCACGGGCCATTTGGCATTCGGCTTCACCGCGGAAACTGCTAGAAGGTTCATGAGCAAGAAGCTGGCTTAACGGAAACTATCTTTTACGTGACAGGTCTTTTCTTTGAGTTCGGTAAGCAATTCCGGTTGAGCAGCTATGAAGTGGAAAAAGATTGAAGCAAACAAGTTTTCGCTTAACAGCATATTCGTTGGGTTTCTTTTACTGTTGGTATGCAGTGGCGGCGTGCGTGGACAAGCGGCCGTTTCTCATATCGAATCAGTCGGTTTTACCGTCTCGGAGATGGACCGGGCGGTTGATTTTTACACGCGGGTTTTGCCGTTCAAAAAAAACTCCGACACGGAAGTTTGGGGCGCGGATGTGGAAACTTTGAGCGGTGTTTTCGGGGCGAGAGTTCGCGTCGTGCGTTTGCAATTGGGCGATGAAATTCTCGAACTGACTGAATATCTGACGCCACAGGGGCGACCGATTCCAATTGATTCACGAAACAACGACCGTTGGTTTCAGCACTTGGCAATTGTCGTCGGCGATCTGGACCAAGCCTATCAAATTCTGCGTCGCCACAAAGTCCGGTATGCTTCGACCGCGCCGCAAACTTTGCCCGCCTATCTCAAACAAGCCGCCGGAATCAAAGCCTTTTATTTTAAGGATTTCGATAATCACATCCTCGAATTGATTGAATTTCCGCCCGGCAAGGGAACACCGAAATGGCGTGAATTGGCGCGAGACAAAAACAAACTATTTCTCGGCATTGACCACACGGCGATTGTCGTTGAAGACACGAAAAGAAGTCTTGAATTTTATCGTGATCTGTTGCACCTGAAGATTTCCGGCGAGAGCGAAAATTACGGCGCCGAACAAGAACATCTGAACAATGTTCGCGGGGCGAGATTACGCATTACGAGTCTGCAAACCCCGCACGCGGGCATCGGTGTCGAACTGTTGCAATATCTGGCTCCGAACCACGGAAAACCGTTTCCGAAAGATACTCAAGCCAACGATTTATGGCATTGGCAGACGAGTTTTGTGAGCACCGGGCTCAACGATTCGGTGGCGGTCTTAGAACGCCACAAAATTGATTTTATTTCAAGCGGCATCGTTTCAATCGAAATCAAATCGCTCGCATTTGAAAAAGGGTTGCTGGTTCGTGACCCTGACGGACACGCGGTGAGATTTATTCAATAGGCTCTAGTGGGCCGTTTGACGGCTGGATAGCTATTATCTTATCCACGTCGTTCCGGGAGACATAAAACAGTGCCAGAGTTTTCGTGCAGACTTTCTGAAACAACGACGCCACTGACGCATTCATGGGAGCACACGGTCGGGAGCGGCCACGCGCCGCTCGCGCTGCGCGCCGACTGGCAGGCGCAACTGCGGCGCTGCCACGACGAATTGGGATTTCGATACGTGCGCTTTCATGGTTTGCTCTCGGACGACGTGGGCACGCTCATCAATCATGGCGATGAGTTGCTCTACTCGTTCTTCAACGCCGATCAAATCTTCGACTTCCTCCTCTCCATCGGCATGAAGCCTTTTGTCGAATTGAGTTTCATGCCCGAAGCTTTGGCGTCCGGCGGCAAGACCGTTTTTCACTACAAAGCTAATGTCACCCCACCGAAGGATTACAAGCAGTGGGCGGCGCTGATGAAAAAGCTGGCGAAGCACTGGATCGAACGCTATGGCATTAGTGAAGTAAGAGAGTGGTTCTTTGAGGTGTGGAACGAACCGAACCTTCCCGATTTCTGGAAGGGCACGCAGGACGATTACTTCAAGCTTTACCGTTACACCGCCGAAGCGATCAAAGATGTGGACTCGTCGCTCAGAGTCGGCGGTCCGGCGACCGCGAAGAACGAGTGGATCGAAGAGTTTCTCGACTTCTGCGAAAAGAAAAGAGTGCCCGTCGATTTCGTCAGCACGCATCATTACCCGACCGACGCGCTGGGCAATGAAGGCGACGATACGGAAACACAGTTAGCCAACAGCCGGCGCAGCATCCTGCGCGAACAGGCGCAGGATACGTTCAGACGTGCGCGGGGTAAGCCGGTTTATTACACCGAGTGGAACGCCTCATCGAATCCACGTGATTCACGGCACGATGAACCTTATGCTGCCGCTTTTCTAGCCAAGACGGTGCTGGAGACGAACGGACTCGTTGAGGGTTACAGCTTCTGGACGTTCTCAGACATCTTCGAGGAGAACTATTTTCCGTCTGTACCGTTTCACGGGGGCTTCGGCCTGCTCAATTTGCACGGCATCCCGAAGCCCGCGTACCGCGCGTATGAATTGCTGCGCCACCTCGGCACTGAGCAACTGGTGGTTGATGGAATTCACGAGACGGTGGATGCGTGGGTCGTCTGTCGGGGAGACACTGTCACCGTGCTGTTAACTAATCACGCGCTGCCGCGTCACTCGATTAAGACGGAGCAGGTGCGCGTGCGTCTCGCGGAAGCAATGGAGCCGCGCGCAGCCTTTATCGAGCGCATTGATGAAACACACGCGAACCCGCGCCGCGTGTGGCGCGAGATGAATGGGCCGGAGTACCTGAGCGCGCTGGATGTCGAGCAGTTGCAGTCAGCTTCCCGCGTGGCGCGCGAGCCGCATGCATGGAAGTATGAAGATCATATTGTTCAATTCGATATTGAGTTACCACCGCACGGCGTGGCGGCTATCACGGTCGAGTTTGCGTCGGAGCGGCACATCGGAGGCAGCGACAGGTGAAAGTGAAAATTGATCAGCCATCGTTAAGTGACGAAGAGTTGGACAAACTCCAAAAGAGTACGTTCGGGTATTTTTTGAAAGAAACCAACCTTGAGAACGGGATGGTGCCGGACAGCACGCGCGAGGGCGCGCACGCCAGCATCACTGCCATCGGGTTCGCGCTGACGGCTTACACAATCGGGGTCGAGCGTGAATACCTGACGCGCGCCGAAGCAGTCGAGCGAACACTGGTAACATTGCGTTTCTTCTGGAACAGTCCGCAATCTGCCGAGCCGGACGCGACCGGCTATCAAGGTTTTTATTACCACTTCCTTGACATGAAGACCGGACGGCGCGCGCAAGATTCTGAACTGTCAACCATTGATACCACGTTCCTGCTCGCCGGCGCGCTCGCTGCCGGGATGTATTTCGACCGGGACACACCGGAAGAGCAGGAGATTCGCACGCTTGCCTCCGCGCTCTACGCCCGCGCCGACTGGCAATGGGCGCAGAACGGGGAACTCAAGGTATCGCACGGATGGAAGCCGGAAGCGGGTTTCCTGAAGCACTGGTGGGAGGGCTACAGCGAAGCGCTGATCCTTTACATGCTCGGTTTGGCATCGCCGACGCACCCGCTTTCCGAAGAGAGTTATGCGGCGTGGGCTGAAGGCTATCAATGGAAGAAACTTTACGGCTATGAATTTCTTTATGCCGGCCCGTTGTTCATCCATCAACTCTCGCACGTCTGGATCGACTTCCGCGGCATTCAGGATGAGTACATGCGCGAGAAGGGGATTGACTATTTTGAGAACAGTCGCCGCGCCGCTTACGTGCAGCAGCAGTACGCGATCCGTAACCCGAAGAAATTCGTTGGCTACGGAAAGTATGCCTGGGGAATCACGGCGAGCGACGGCCCCGGCCCGGCACAGCGCAAGGTGAAAGGCGTCGAGCGACGCTTCTACGACTACAAAGCGCGCGGCATTCCGAGGGGGCTGGACGACGGCACGCTCGCGCCATGGGCGGTCGTCGCCTCGCTGCCGTTTGCGCCGGAACTTGTGCTGCCTTCGATCAAGCACTTCGACGAAGCCTACCCGGAGATGACGAGCGAATACGGTTTTAAGTGCAGCTACAATCCGACCTTTTCGGACGGATCAAACAACAACTCAGGCTGGGTTTCACAGGGCTATTACGGACTCGATCAAGGACCAATCGTGATGATGATCGAGAATTACCGCACGGGATTTCTCTGGCGTTTGATGCGGCAGTGTCCCTACATCCAGATGGGGCTACGCCGGGCTGGGTTCGCGAGCGGCTGGCTGTCGCACATCAGGAATGTGAGCTCCACGAATTGAGTGGCGGTAACGAACAGCAGATCACGAGCGGAAAGGCTCACGCATGTCACTCCAATACTTGAAGAATGCCGTGGCGAGCGGTGATTCCGAGAAATTGATCAGGTACGTGCGCCTACACTTGGGCGATGGTAACGAAGCGGTGGGCCGCAAGGAGATTGACAAGGCATGGATCGAGGCGCTCAAGTTATTACTCGGCGTGCCGAAGACCGACCGCGAATTCATCTGTGAAACGCTGGCCGAAAAGGACGCAGCGACGCTCGCACACCTCTTCTTTCATTTGCACTTCTACTTCGTCAAACATTCGGGAGAATGGATACATGACGGACAACTCTGATGTGACGATGCAGTTGCGTCCCGGCTTGTGGGCGACGATCAACGAACGCTATCCGGGCGCGATGATTACGAAATCCGATTACGTCCCGCTCGCAAAACTACGAAGGCCTCTGTCGGAGTCGCGTCTCTCTTTCGTCAGCACGGCGGGCGTGCAACTGCGTGGCACGCTGCCGTTTGACACCGTGCATCCCGTCGGCGACTACACATTCCGCCGCGTGCCTTCAGACTCCAAGCTTTCAGAGTTGGAGATTCATCAACTCAAGTATCCGACTTTGAGCGCGACGCGCGATTTGAACATCATCTTTCCTATTGAGCGATTGCAGGAACTCGCGGGGGAAGGTGTCATCGGCAATCTCGCCGCGAACTTTTTCTCGTTCATCGGCTACAACATGGATGCGGAAAGGCTGGAGCGCACGCTTGCCAAAGACATCGCCGAACAGGTCGTCGCCGAAGGAGCATACATTGCGCTTCTGTCTCCAGCTTGACCGATTTGCCATCAGAGCATCGCGCTCGTGCAGCGCGCCATTGAACAAAGAGGCGTCCCGACCGTCTCCATCACCGTCGCCTCGGACATAGCGGAACACATCAAGCCGCCGCGCGCGGTCTTCGTCCCATTCATGATGGGACACCATTTCGGCGTTCCGTTTCACCGCGAGTTGCAACGCAGGATCATCGGCGAAGCCCTCAAGCACCTCGTCGAGGCGAAGCGAAGCGATGAGCTGCATAGAATAGCCGTGACGTGGACGCAGGCACGACGAGAGGGCATGGAGATTGAGCGGCAACTCGGACTGCGAAGCTAAAACAAGATCCTGCGGTTACGAACTCAGCAATTCTCTATGCCGGACAGACGCAAGGCTTTATGGTGGCAGGCTTTGAATCCCGCGACCACCTTGCCTTCATCGCGTCGAACCTTCCGGCAAACGAAAATCTACACCTCGCCGCAAGCGTCGCTCCCTCCGTGCGCGACCACCTCGCCCGCTCGGAAACGGCGGGCGCAAGCGCGAAACTGATGAACATGACGCACGTTCAATTCCGCCTCTTTACCACATGCTCCGCCAGCTTTACCACATCGAACTAACTTCCGCGTAAGCCACAAACGTAAATCCGCACAGAAATTTCTCATTTCTTTGGAATAAATACCTCGATCAAGCGGATATCAAATAGGAACATCAAGCAATCGAATTAAAGTGTGGCGAACGGCAGAGCAGCCGGAAGTATCTAAACACGGCAAGTAATTCATCATGCAACAACGCCCGCGCGCCGAACTGACGCAGTTTTACCGAGGGAGTTTTTTACAATGAACCGATACGTCTCCGCTCTCGCTGTCTTTGCTCTCGTCGCCGTCGTTTCCGCCGGCGCGGCTTTGACTTGGGCGAACGCGCAGAAAAGAAATAACCGGAAAACTTCCGCCGCCGCGCAACGTCAGAATGGCGTGGAAGACGCGACGGAAGAATCCGACGCACTTGAAAATCCAGATACCAGACGCGATGTTTTCATCTCAATCCGTCGCGCTCCAAACGCTGCTAAGTTCGGCGAAGGGACATGGATCAACTCCGAACCGACGACGCTCGAAGACTTGCGCGGGCAGGTTGTGCTCGTGGATTTCTGGACGTTCGGCTGCTACAACTGCCGTAACACCTTGCCGACTTTGAAGCGGCTTGATGCGCAGTATCGGACTAAGGGGTTGACCATCATCGGCGTCCATGCGCCGGAGTCGGATTACGAGAAAGGCATCGAGAACGTGCGCGAGGCCGTGCAAAAGCTCGGCATCAAATATTCGGTTGTGACGGATAACGATTACGCGACGTGGCGCGCGTACAACATTGGGGCGTGGCCTACCGTCGTCCTACTCGACAAGCAGGGACGCATCAGATTTACGCACATCGGCGAAGGTGCTTATGAGCAGCAGGAACAAATCATTCAGAAATTGCTCGCCGAAGCGGACGTTTCGACGAGTGCGGCAAAAGATAAAAAAGATTCAAGCCAACAGAGAGGAGCGAACATGGAGGAGAAGGTGGTGAAAAGCGAAGAAGAGTGGCGCGCGGAGATGACCCCGCAACAGTTTCAAGTGATGCGCGAGAAAGGCACGGAGCGGGCGTTCTCAGGCGAGTACAACGCTTCCAAGAAACAGGGCGTGTATGTCTGTGCGGCGTGCGGCAATCCGTTGTTCTCGAGTGACACGAAGTTCGAGTCGGGCACGGGCTGGCCCAGTTTTTACCAACCCGTCAGCGAGCGGAGCTTGGACGAGCACGTTGATCGCGCTTACGGCATGACGCGCACAGAAGTCGTGTGTGAGAGATGTGGATCGCATCTCGGCCACGTCTTCGACGACGGCCCGCGCCCGACGGGGTTGCGCTACTGCATGAACTCCGTCGCGCTCAAACTCAATGAGAATAACAGCGGGCAGGATTGACAACCGGCTTGTCAGCAAGGGATTTCAATTCAACCGTAAGCGGCGAGAGCGAACAATCGAACGGTCAATGGTGAGCGGCAACATGAAGAGACGCCATTCACTATTGACCTTTCACTTTCTTATACCGGGTTGCGGTAAGAAAGGAGGTTCAGAGTTCAAACTTTAGTTTGCTGCTCCCGCGCATCGGAGCAAACTAAAGTTTGAACTCTCAACTCTCTTTCCCTTGCAACTCAGTATTACATCGTTTCGGCAGACCGCTTTGTCGCGCGGCGGCGAGTAGATGAGTAGCAAGAACGGGGCTACACTGAACACGAGGGGGTAGTGCATGTCGAATACCATCGTCAGCATAGTTCAAGCGAGTCCTGTCTTTATGAATCTCGATGCGAGCGTCGCTCGCGCCGTCGGATTGATTAAACAGGCGGCGCGTAAGGGTGCGAAACTAATTGCTTTCGGTGAGACGTGGCTGCCCGGCTATCCGGCTTGGCTCGACCACTCGCCGCACGCCGCGCTCTGGAATCATGAGCCGACGCGGGAAGTGTTCGCGCAGTTGCGGCGCAACAGCGTCGTTGTTCCGGGTAAGGAAACCGAGACGCTCGGCGAAGTTGCCCGCGAACTCGGCGTTGTGATCGTCATCGGCGTCAACGAACGGGTTAATGCGGGAGCGGGCAACGGCACGCTCTACAATTCGCTGCTGACCTTTGGAGGGGACGGAACTCTACTTAATCATCACCGCAAACTCATTCCAACTTACACGGAGCGGCTGGTCTGGGGGCAGGGCGACGCGGCGGGACTCGAAGCTGTCACGACTTCCGCCGGGCGCGTCGGTGGGCTGATCTGTTGGGAACACTGGATGCCGCTGGCGCGACAGACGCTCCACACTTCGGGCGAACACATCCACGTCGCCGTCTTCCCAGCCGTCCACGAAATGCACCAGATTGCGAGCCGTCACTACGCCTTTGA
>JALZJL010000101.1 GCA_030859785.1 Acidobacteriota bacterium | reverse complement strand
CCTTGTCCACTCGAAGCGGTGATCTTTGTGGCGGAGTTTGCCGGCTGGCAGCGTCTCAAACTTGACGTTGTATTCGACGTTGGGTGTTGTCAACACGATTGTGTTCGGTCGCGCGAATTCGAATAGCACGCGCTCGAACGCGGCGAGACGCGAGGTGTCCAGGTGCTCAATGACTTCGATGACAGTCGCGGCGTCGAAGCCGGCGAGCCGCCTGTCGCGGTAAGTGAGTGAACCTTGCATGAGGCGGATGCGTTCTCGTTGGCGTGCGCTCATGCGGTCGAGATGTAGTCGTTCGTTTGCGACCTCAAGCACACGGCGCGACACATCCATGCCGACGATTTCTGCGAAGGTTTTGTCCGCCACGAGCAAGCGCAGCAATTTGCCTTCGCCGCAGCCGAGGTCGAGCACTCGCTTTGCACCGCTCGCTTTGAGGGCGGCAAGCACGGCGTTGAGGCGTTGCTCGTGTAAGCTCAGCGGGCGTTCGACCGCTTCCTCTTCGCTGGCGTGAACTTCTTCGACGATGTCCGGCTCAGGATTATCTTCATCTACCAGGCGGCTGATCGCTTCGCGGGCGAGCGTGCGACGGTATTTCAAATAACGATGTGCAATCTCGTCGCGCTCGGGGTGAGTTTTCAACCATCCTTCGCCGTGGCGCAGCAACTTCTCGACTTCTTCCTCGCCAACCCAATAATGCTTTTCATTGTCCAGAACCGGCACGAGCACGTAGATGTGCGAAAGCATTTCGCGTAGCCTCACATGCGCGCTAAGCGTCACCGTGTAGTACGCGCTCTCGCCCCACTCCGGGAACTTCTCGTCGAGCGTGTGATGCACGGCTTCCACTTGATAGCCGAGCGGCTCGAACAGACGCCGCAGGAAACTCTCGCCGCCGCGACATGGCACGACCGCAAGGCGCGCTTCGAGCGGCAGCGCAGCGTCAACTAACTCCGCGTGATCTTTGCTTCTACCGCCCAGTGCGCTACCGAAGACTTGCGAGATGGCGACGCTCAGGAAAGACGACGCGACATACGGACGGTCATTGACGTATTGATCGAGTGTGCCGCCTTCACCCGATGCCCCGCGCCGTTTGCGCACGAGTCCGACTGGGTCAACGTCGAGCAACAGCGCCGCCGTGCATCGTTCAACTTGGGCCTCCGGGTAAAAGACGTGTGCCTGACCGAACGTGAGGTCAAATGTTTGCACGCGCGACGGGTTCTTGTGCAGCAGATAGCCGAGGTCGGTCGCGGGCGGTTGTGTGTTGGTGATGGTCAGAAGCATGTCTGTTGTCTTCGATTAAGCGGAGATGACAAAAGCAATGGCGCGACCCTTATCCTGAGTCGCGCCGTTCTGGGTGACTACATTCTTTCTCTATTCCCTAAAAGTAGTAGTCACGCTGGAGCGCTCCGTCGTAGCGACCTGTTGGCAGGCAGCAATGTTTGAAACCTGCGCCCTGACCCGCACGGACACAAATCATTTCGTCCAAGTTTTTCCTGTAACTCTTTATCGCCATGAACAACTCTCAACCCACGCTTGACGCGCGTCTCTGACGGATAGCCGCGCCGACGTTTACTGCTCGGCGTAAAAGGAATGGTCGCCTCTGTGGTTCTTGTTTGACATGATCGTATTCTCCTCATACCGCATGCTGCGGTTGGTCATTCTCGCGCGTGTCACAAACAGAGGTCAAGAGAAACCGCATCTGACGTCGTGCAATCTATGTCGCCGCGCGCGCGTCGACACGCTCCACCAGCGCCCGTAGCGCCGTGGCCGGTTGTACTCCGGACAGTGCGGCACGCCGGTTGGCGACGAACGCCGGAACGCCGCTGATGCCTAACTCCGCCGCGTCGCGCTCGTCGGCTAAGACGCTTGCTTCGAACTCTCTATTGTCGAGCGCGCGGCGGAGGTCTTCGTCGTCGAGCCGCAAGTCGGAAGCAAGCTGCACCAGCATGTCCACCTCGCCGATGTCCTCGCCGCGTTCGAAGAAGGCGCGAAAGAGCGCGGCGTTGTAATCGTCGAACCGCGCTTGCCCTTGCGCCCACTTGGCGGCCTGGTGCGCGAGGCGCGAGCGCGGTTGCACGGGCGGCAGACGCATCGTGATGCCGAGACGTTCCGCCATCGGATAGACCGACTCGCGCCACACACGCTCCAGGTATTCGCCGCGCGGGTCGAGCGTCGGATGTGGTTCGGGTCGCAACTCGAACGCGCGCCAGATGATTTCGACATCCGGACGGTCGCGCTTCAGTTCGTGCAAACCCGGCTCCGCCAGCCAGCAGAACGGGCACACGTAGTCGGAGAAGACTTCGAGCGTGACGACGTTCGCCGGAGCCGGATCATTCATCTGCTTCAATTTCCTTCCTTTAACGACTGCATGTCGATGACGAAGCGATAGCGGACATCTCCCTTCACGGTGCGGTCGTAAGCCTCTGCGAGTCGCTGAATCGGAATCACTTCGACATCGGACGTGATGTTGTTCTGCGCGCAGTAATCGAGCATCTCCTGCGTCTCGCGGATGCCGCCGATCATCGAGCCGACGAGGCTCCGCCCGTTCGTGATGAGCGAGAATGCTGCTATCTCCGCCGGCTTTTCCGGTACCCCGACGAGCACCATCACGCCGTGTCGCCGCAATAGGTTGAGGTACACATTGAAGTCGTGCGGTGCGGACACGGCGTCGAGGATCAAGTCGTACTGGCCCGCGAGCGCGACGAGATTCTCAGGGTCGCGCGTGACCACAAAGTCGTGCGCTCCGAGGCGCCGCGCGTCTTCTTCCTTCGATGGCGAGGTGCTGAACACCGTCACGTTCGCGCCCATCGCGGCGGCCAACTTGACGCCCATGTGCCCCAGGCCGCCCAGGCCGACGACGCCGACGCGCTGTCCCTGGCCGACATTGAAACGTCGGAGGGGCGAGTAGGTGGTAATTCCGGCACAGAGCAACGGGGCGACGTTCGCGAGCGGAAGGTCGGATGAAACCTTCAACGCGTAATTCTCGTCGACAACGATCTGTGACGAGTAACCGCCGTAAGTCGGCGTCTGTTCGTCCATCTCGGTCGAGTTATACGTGAGCGCGAGATGACGCTCGCAAAACTGCTCGTCGCCTGCTGTGCAATTGGCGCACGTTCGGCACGAATCCACGAAACAGCCGACACCGGCCAGGTCGCCTTCCTTAAAGCGTGTGACTTCAGCGCCGACACGCGCCACGCGCCCGACGATCTCGTGACCGGGCACCATCGGATAGATGGAATTGTCCCACTCGCCGCGCACCTGATGGATGTCGGAGTGGCAGATGCCGCAGAAGTGGATGTCGATCAACACGTCTCGTGCTCCGGGTTCGCGCCGCTCAAAGTCAAAAGGCACAAGATCGGAAGTCGGTCCGTCAGTCGCGTAGCCGCGAGTCGGTAACATTCAGTGTTCTCCTTTGTTCGGTCGAAGGGTCAGTTTATCGAGAGCATTTATGAAAACTACTCAGAGGTGTGAGCACGTCGAGCGTGTACTTGCTCGACGTGCTCAATCTATCCTAGACGTATTTGAGCGCGGCTTACCGTCGTGCGCCGTTTTGTGGCGCACGCACCAACGCGGCGATAGCCAAACCCGCGCCGACGAGCACCGCGCCGGTCAGCACCGGATGGAGCGACGCCCGCGTATAGAGGCTCGTCTTAGCGACGTGGCCTTCATAGTTACCCCGTTCGGCAAGATGTTCCGAGGGACGTTCGAGCGCGTTTTGTTCGCGCGGGCGCGGCGGTCGGTCGCTCTTCGTGCCGCTGATGACGGAACTTTCCATGTACTTGTCAGCGAGGCGCGGCGCGTATTGTCCGATCACGGCGTTGCCTTTGCCGCCGCCGCCCGCAAACACGTCGCGCACAGGCGTCTCGGCACAATGCAGAATCGCCTCCGCCACCACTTCCGGCGCATAGACCGGCGGAACGTGATGCGGCTCACGATCCAGATAGTTCTTTGCGTTCGTCGTAAACGGCGTGTCTATCGCGCCCGGCTTGACGAGCGAGACGGAGACTGGCGCGCCGTCGTACTCAAGTTCCATCCGGAGCGCGTCGGTGAAGCCTTTGACCGCGTGCTTCGACGACGAGTAGATGCCCTGCAACGGAATCGCGCGCTCCGACACGGTCGAGCCGACGTTGATCAGCGCGCCGCCTCTGCGCTTCAAATGCTTGACGGCTTCGAGCGAGCCGTAGATCAAGCCCCACACGTTCGTCTCGTACAGACGCCGCATGTCTTCGATGGCAACGTCTTCGAGCTTGCCGTACATTCCGATGCCCGCGTTATTGACCCACGTGTCAAAGCCGCCGAACGCTTCCTGCGCTTTACGTGCAATGGCTGCCACGTCTTCCTGTCGGCTGACATCGGCGACGACGGACACGGCTTTGCCACCGTCGCGTGTAATCTCGTCCGTCAACTGCCGCAACGCATTCCCGCTGCGTGCCGCGAGGACGAGTCGCACGCCCTGTTTCGCCGCCATCCGCGCCGTCGATAAACCGATGCCCGATGACGCGCCGGTAATCACAATTATCTGTTCATTTAGTTTCTTTAATTTGACGTCCACTGTATTCTCCCATTCATTGATTCCTGATTGCTGTCCCACAAACTTCTTCCGCATTGCGGTGTCAGCCGTGGTGATAACACGCGCACGCACCCCATCCTCTAATTCACAGGGTGCGGTGCGCGGTCAGCGGTGTTTGTATTAGAATTGTATCTTCCCTGATTGGACGCGGGCACGTCTGTACGTTGACGCACGTTTCTTGTCATTCGCCTCGTCGTGCGGTCGAGTACAGACTTCGACGCGGCCTGTGCGCTAAATCATCCGCGAACAGGAGCCACAAAAATGGTAAGCGGTTCAGCAATCAGCCTTCAGCGGTCAGCCAGTCATGCACCGCGCCGGTCATTACAATGGCACGCCTTATTTAGCGAGAGTGAAAGGCCTGCGCGCTTACTTTAGTTTTAGCTGATTGCTGATCGCTGACTGCTGATAGCTTAACAAAAATGAACGGCAACACGATCCGTCCGATTGACGCGCAAGTCCGCATCGGTCACGTCCACCTCAAGGTGGCCGACCTCGAACGCGCGCTCCGCTTCTACTGCGGCGTGCTCGGCTTCGAGTTGACACAACGCTACGGCAGCCAGGCCGCGTTCATTGCGGCGGGCGGCTATCACCATCACATCGGGCTGAATACGTGGGAGAGTTTGGGCGGGCAGCCTCCGCTGGCGGGCACGACGGGGCTGTATCACCTCGCGATTTTGTACCCGACGCGAGCCGCACTCGCTGACGCTCTGCGGAGGGTGATTGACGCGGGCATTCGGCTCGACGGCGCGAGCGACCACGGCGTCAGCGAAGCACTGTACCTACGCGACCCTGACGAGAACGGCGTCGAGTTATACTGCGACCGTCCGCCGGAAGAATGGGGGCGCGATTCACAAGGGGGACTCGCGATGTACAGCAGACCGCTTGACCTGCCGAGTCTGCTCGCCGAACTACCGTCGAAGACCGTCGGCACTCCACAGCACTACGGCGAAGGGCCACCGGACTTGGCATAGACATAACATAGACATGACGTCGGTTTTCATATCCACACGTCAGATTGGAGTTTGAAATGACACACGGAAAAATCTACCGCGACATCACGAAAACGGTTGGCAACACGCCGCTCATTTATCTCAACCGATTGACGGCTGATCTGCACGCGCGCATCGCCGTCAAGCACGAAGGCTTTAATCCGTACAACTCCGTCAAAGACCGCATCGGCGTTGCGATGATTGACGACGCGGTTGAACACGGAAGACTCAAGCCCGGCATGATTATCGTCGAGCCGACGAGCGGCAACACCGGCATCGGCCTGGCTTATGTCGCGGCGGCGCGCGGGTTCAGGTGCATCTTTATGATGCCCGACACGATGACCATCGAGCGGAGAAACATGCTGCGTGCGCTCGGCTGCAAGATCGTGTTGACGGAGGGCGCGAAGGGAATGAAGGGCGCCATCGCACGCGCCGAGGAGATTGCCGCGCGTCTGGGCGAACGAGCGTGGATGCCGCGACAGTTCGACAACCCGGCGAACCCGGCAATTCATTACCGCACGACTGGGCCGGAAATCTGGGCGGATTCGCAAGGGCAAATTGACATTTTCGTTTCCGGCGTCGGCACCGGCGGCACTGTCTCCGGCGCCGGTCGATACTTGCGCGAACAAAAGCCGGACATTCACATCGTCGCGGTTGAACCGGCAGAGAGTCCCGTGATATCAGGCGGCGGGCCGGGGCCACACAAACAGCAGGGCATCGGCCCCGGCTTCATCCCGAAGAACCTCGACACAGAGATTTACAACGAAGTCATCCGCGTCACCAACGACGACGCCATTAACACTGCGAGAAGACTCGCGCGTGAAGAAGGCATCTTCTCCGGCATCTCGACCGGCTCGATCACCTGGGCGGCGTTGCAACTCGCCGCGCGCGAAGAGCACCGTGACAAACTGCTTGTGTCCATCGCGTGCGACTTCGGCGAGCGCTACTTGTCGCACCCCGTCTTTATCGAAATGGAAGATGCCGACTACACGGACGTGGAAGCGGCACTTGCGACTGAAGAATGAGCCACACAGTTTTGAGTTTCTAGTTTTAAGTATTGAGCTGAAAACTGAAAACTCAAAACCGTCTTCTTTTTATCTGCGTCGCCGTTTCCTGAGTTGCGCGATCATCAATCCGGTTAGGGCGGCGAGCGTCGCGCCCACGATTACTTTTGAAACTGGGTCGGGGACGGGCGGCGGCAACGCGACGACTCCGTTTTCATCGGTCCGCGCGGGTTCGTGAACATATCTCCCGTGCGCGGGCGGCGCAAACGTCTGTGCGAATCTTTCGAGTTGGTCGGCGGCGTTGTCTGTGATTGGCAAGCCGTGTCCGGCGGCGATCACGCTCGGACGTAAACCGGCGAGGTTATCGATTGAGTTGCGCGCCGCGCCCCAGTCTGTGGTCAGCGGAGCGGGCGGTTGGCGCAACTCTCGCTTAAGCGTCAACAGCGTGACCGGCGATTCCTGATTAACCGTCGTCAGCGCATCACCTGTAATCAACACGCGGTCACGCTCGCGGAACAGCGAAATGTGTCCAGCAGTGTGTCCCGGTGTGTGCAGATAACGCCACCCAGATAACCCCGGAAGGCTGCCGTCTGCGGGTAACGCCTGCACCTTATTTTTGAAGTCATAACCGCTGTGCGGAAACAGACGCGACATCTGCGCCAATGCTCCGCCGACGGTCGGGTCCTGCGGTGGGTAATCGGATTTGCCCGTCAGGTACGGCATCTCTAAGTCGTGCGCGTAGATCGGCACGTCCCACTCCGTCGCGAGTGCCAGAGCATTGCCCGCGTGGTCAAAATGTCCGTGCGTCAGGATGATCGCTGACGGTCGCGCATCCGGCCCAAACTTCGCCTCCGCCGCCGCGCGCACCCTCCATGATTGCAGAGGCAATCCCGTATCAACCAACACCCAGGACTTGTCTTCCGCTTCGACGAAATAAAGATTGACGAACACCGTCGTCATGTACCCGACACCGGGCGCGACTTGTTGTAGTGCACTGCCTGCCGTCGGGCGTGCCACTGCATTTGAGTTCCGCATGATTGAAGTTCCTCCCTTTTTACGTTTCAAACGAATAAGTTATCAGAGCAGCTTGTCGATTGTAATCGGCTGAATCTTACTAATCACAGAAACGGGTATATTTTTGCCGTCGGTAGTTTCTTTACCTTCTCGAAAAACTCTGTCTCCGTGATTTCCGTCGCCCATTCCAAACGTATTTTAATCCAGTATATTTCTTTTACCTTTTCCACCTCGACTGCGCCAAGCACCGTCAGATGAGTAACGTCTCTTTGCAAAGCGGTGAGTGGGGCTTTTAACTTCTGATAGTTCGGTTGCATTCTTTGGAATAAGTTTTCCAACGTCGTCTCGTCTGCTTCAAGTAACAGTTTCAAAATCGCTAACTGCCGATCTGCGATGACGCGCTTACATGTGGTCTCCAGTCTGTTGAACAAGTCGTACATCATATTGCGGAGCAACGCTTTCGAGATTTGTTTTTTTGATTTCGGCGAACAACCGCTGACATTGGAGCCGTGCTTTGAGCTGGGCATCACCTCTGAAAATACGAATGAAGACATCTGTATCCATCATCATCGTTGCCACTGTTCGCGTCTCCATCGACGGGTAATCTCGCCGCTTGTTTCCGCATTCGCCAAGATTACAATATCTCTCATTTTTCGTAATGAGAATTGCTGTCTCAACCTGACCGAAGCCCGTAATCTACTCTGCCGATGAGACTACCTCGACAGCATCATCAAATGTGCGGGTGAGCCATGAGCCTCACTTTTAACAACAGGCAAACAATCGGCCCGTTCACCGTTGAGAGATGTGCTGATTTGTCTCCCGGAACCGTTTGTCCTTCCGATGTCTTCGCAGTTGTCACCGACCCGGCGGGTGGTGGCAAAGGTAAAGTTGCCAAGTTTGTTTTAAGGAAAAACTACGAACGCTCCGAAGTCAGGGCGCAGCAGAACGGTCGTCCCCGAATTGCCTCTGATCCACCGGTAGAGCTGTGGTACGGCTGGCGGTTATACCTGCCGTCTGACTTCGACCCGACGATGGACACGAACCCAAAAGCAAACCACATCATCGTCACGCAGTGGCATCAAGACAACACCACGAGTTTCTATGACGGAGCGCCGACTGTGGTCAGGATTAACAACGACAACACGTGGCGGCTCAACTTGAAGTACCAGCCTGATCTATCCGTAGAGTCAATCACGAGTCACAGCTTTAATCTGGGATCAATCAATTCACACAAAGGCAAGTGGACAAACTTTGTGATGCACGTCAAGTGGACGAAGAACCTTGACGGCTTCCTGCGTTTGTGGATGAACGGGAGGCAGGTCATCGGTGGTGGTCGCGCCGCGCACCAATGGGAGAACAAGCCGACGTTCTGGGACACGCCTAAAGGTGTCGGTTTCAAGATGGGCATGTACAAGGGCGACCCGTGGACACAGGGTCAGTCACCGAAGGTGATATATGCGGACGACTACCGATTAGGTAACGCGAGAGCCAGGTACGAAGACGTGGCGCCGGGAAATGCATCGCTTCAACCAGACGCACGGATCAGAAGGCGCGGCGTGTCGAAGTAGGTCAAAGCCATAAGGAGCACGGCGGCACCAATCCGAACTGCTCCGATGCGGAATTTAACAAAACTGAACAGGCGTTCAAAATAATTAGATTGCTTCTATCCTCACCTGCGCTACGCTTGTCAAAGTTTGTTGGGAGTAACACCAAAATAACAACCGGTGAACGCCGATTGAAACTATCACGTAGATTGAAATAGAAACGCTACTAAGAATGCACGAGGATATGACCATGAAGGATTTGCGTATTTTGAGCCAGCTATTTTCACTGACGTCGCCGAAAATTAGCGGTGGGCTATTTAGGCAGATGGCAGCACAAAGAAGATGGATTAACTTCTTGACTAGTACCAGCCGCGTCGCTGCGATCTTCTTGCTGGTCGTCTTCAGCTGTACAAGCCACATCGTCGCCCAAACAAACTTAGGCGGCATCAGCGGCACGGTCACTGACCTTAACGGCGCGGTCATTCCCAATGCTTCCGTCACCATCACCAACGTCGGCACCAACCGCACGCTCACCCTCACTACCTCAGACGACGGCGTGTACAGCGCCACCACCTTAGAGCCGACCTTCTACCGAATCACGATTGTCGCGCCGAACTTTAAGAAGACGGTGGTCGAGAATCTTAAGGTCGATACGGCGACGACATCAACGGCGAACGCCGCGCTCGAACCGGGCGGCGTCTCAGATACGACCATTACCGTTACCGCCGAAGCGCCGATCCTCAACACCGAGTCGGGCGTTGCCGGTCAAACGATCACCGAGCGGCAGATTAGAGACTTACCCGTCGGCAACCGCAGCGTGCTTGAACTTGCGACGACCGTGCCGAATGTCACAGGCGGGGCGGGCACAGAAGACCCGGCGGTGACGGTCAACGTCCCGGCTCCCGGCGTGAACCTCAATCTAAACGGCGGGCGACCGGGCGAGACCACAATTCTCGCCGATGGTGTGACGAACACCGGCGTCGGCTTAGCGCGCCAAGTCGTCAGCTTTTCGCCCGACGTGGTGCAGGAGTTTACCGTTCAGACTTCCGCGTTCTCCGCCGAGTACGGACAGACAGGCGGCGGCGTCATCAACACCACGACCAAGTCGGGCACCAACGACTTCCGTGGCACGCTCTATTGGTACAACCGCAATCCATACTTTGCCGCCGCGCCGTTCACTACCCAGCTCGTCAACCGCCCGCGCAGCGAACTGCGTCAAAACAATTTCGGCGCGATCATCGGCGGACCAGTTTACCTACCACGCTTCGAGCAGGGCGGTCCGCGCTTGTATAACGGGCGCAACCGCACCTTCTTCTTTTTCGCTTTCGAGCCGCGCTACAGCAGCAACAGCCAGCCGATCGATGCGCTGCTGCCCACCGCAGCGATGCGTGGCGGCGACTTCAGCAACGCCGTGCTGGTGGCGGGCGGAGCAACCGGCGTTTCAACCATCACCAACGGCCTCACCACGCGCGACGTCGCGCAACGCTTCGGAGTTCCAATCGTCAACGACCTGGTGCTTCACCAGCAATTCGACTTGGCTGGCAGTCAGTTCGTGCGGCGTCCTACCGCGCAATACGCCCAGTTTCCGGGAAACATTATCCCGGCGTCGATGCTCGACCCGACCGCACAGCGCCTCTTAGAGTATTTACCTTCCGCTGGCGACTACTTTTTGACATCTGCAGGTCAATTGCGCAACTACTCCTCAACGCGCTTTGTGCGCATCAACGAGAAACGCTACACCGTGCGCTTTGACCATGCGATTACCGAGAACAACAAAATCAATTTACGCTTGACGAGCACGCCAATCCTCGGTGTTCGCGGAGTCGGACCAAAGGAAACGTCTGTCAACGCTCTCGGCAGCGACTTCAGCGCTTCCAAACAGATTCTCGTCGGTAATACGCACGTCTTCTCGCCGACAGTAGTTAACGATCTGCGGTTGAACTACACGCGCGGTGACTACTCACGAACCAACCCGCCGGAGTTTCAAACGCGCAACCTCTCGACGGAACTCGGGCTGCCAAGCCGGACCGTCGGCGGCTTACCGGCATTCCGTCTCGCCTCTTCGACCGGCCTCAACATCGGACAAAGCAACGTCGCGGGTGGAGGCAATCAGCTTAGGGATAACATCGAAGAGACCTTCAACCTCGCCGACACGCTCTCACTGACTCGCGGCAACATGAACTTCAAGTTTGGCGTTGATCTGCGCCATCAACGGCAGAAGCTGGTTGACATCGGCACCTACTCGGGCGGCGACTATGAATTCAGTAGAGTTCTCACTAACAGCAATGGTTTAACAACTGGCGGGATCGCCACGGGCGGCAATGATTTCGCGACGTTTTTGCTTGGCGTCCCGTCAGTGGTTGATCTGCGCAGCGCCGTCGTGCCGTACTACTACCGTTGGAACTCGGCGAACTTCTTTGTCCAGAATGACTGGAAGGTGCGCCCAAACTTGACCCTGAACTTTGGCGTGCGCTACTCGCTGCAACTGCCGCGCACCGAGAAGTACGACCGACAGGGCACATATCTCCCGCTGGACGAAGCGCTCACTGTTCCGGTGACGAATACGACGATCCGCAGCACCGCGACAGGCAACCCCGTTATCAACCTTCCGGCTGGTATTCTACCGTCTTCGACGCTCGTCCCTGTCTTCGCGTTCGCCGGGCGCGGCGGGCGCTCGCGCTACCTGACACCGGTTGACAAAAACGACATCGAGCCGCGCCTCGGCTTTGCTTACACGCCGAAGTTGTGGGGCCTAAACGGCAACGGCGACCGCGCGTTTGTCTTGCGCGGCGGCTACGGGTTGTCGCATTCGGTGCTAACGGGTCAAGACCGCGTTCCCTCGTCAGACCTCGGCGGGGTCGTCGATGAAGGCTTCACGTTCGATGGTCGGCGTGGCATCAACCCCGACTTCGCGCTGCGCTTGTCAAGCAATCCGCCTAACCTTGTCGCGCGTGAAGGCGTCATCGACATTCCGCCAGACGGACTCCTCGGACTGGGCAGCATCTTTCTCGGCGGCGGGCGCTTCGTCGTCGCGCCCATCTCGAAAGTGCCATCCTTCCACAACTGGAACCTGACGCTCTCCTACGAACTGCTGCGCAACACCGTCGTTGAATTTGCTTATGTCGGCAGCTACAGCTCGAACCTGTTCTTCCCGCTCTACAACATCAACACGCAATCGTTCGACGCGACCGAAGCATTGCTCAACGCCGGACTCAACCCCGACCAAGCAATTCAAGACCCGCTCGGACGCCGGGACTCCGCCGGGAGTCTGGCGACCTTCCGGCTCGCGACCATCAGCGCGCCGGTTCTCGGCTTCAACACGTTAGCGACCCGCTACGATGCCTCAGCCGGCAGCATCCGTCATGCCGGTTACGTTAGCCTTCAGCGGCGCATCAACACTGGACTTGCCTTTACAGCGAACTACACCTATGGCAAAACGATTAATGATGCATCAGACAACAGCGGCAACAGCAACACGGGAGTTGCCGCGACCGTAACGCAAGTCGGTTACGGCGGCACCCGCGAAGCCGAACGCGCCGTCGCGCTCTACGACATCAAACACTCGTTCTCTGGGACCTTCAACTACGAGCTTCCTATAGGGCGGGGACGCGCATTCCTCGGCGGTGCGCCGAGTGTTGTGAATGCGCTGATCGGCGGTTGGCAAACAAGCGGTGTCGTGCGTCTGCGCAGTGGACAACCTTTCCAAGCTTACTTGGGTGACGCCAACGGCTTAGGATCGCTTAACGCTACGAGCCGTGTGCGCACCAGCCTCGCTCCGGGCGGGCCGCTCAAGAACCCGCGCTATGACCGCTCGTGTCCAATCGGCGAGGGGTGCGAACCATATTTCAACCCGGCGGCCTTTATGCGCCCGGAGCGAGGGCAGATCGGCAACTCGCCGCGCGTGATCGATCAGGCACGCTGGCCTGGCAGCACATCCTTCGACATGTCGTTGCAAAAGAACTTCTCCGTGTTCGGCACAGATCGTGCACGTCGGCTGCAACTGCGCGCCGACATCTTCAACGTCTTCAACCATCCGAGCTTGGGTTTTGGCAACAACATGCCGACCTACTCCTTGGTTAATTCGATCCCGAGCGACGCGGACATCAGCGTCACGGAGTTCAATAACTTTGTCACCGCCAACTCGAACTTGAATCTGGCTCGTCAGGTCGTTGGGCAGACTCCGAACGCTGATTACCAGAGGGTGCTCGACATCACACGCGGCGCACGTGGCGGCGCGACGAGCGGATTGTTACCGGCGAACTTCTACTCGGTTCCTTTAACAGAAGGCTTTGCGACGAGCAACGTCAACACGTTCAACATCACGACGCCTGAAGGTCTGAAGCTGTACCGGTTGCGGCAAACCTACAACTCATCCTTCGGCATTCTGAACGGAGCGGGAGGATCGCGCACCATCCAGTTCGCACTGAAGTTTTACTTCTGAGTTCGTCATAGTTGGGTTAAGTCGACAGTTTTCCGGGTCGTTCATGGAGGTCGAGACGCTCGGTTCCATGTGGCACTTAGAAGCGAATCAAAGCGCCGAGCATGTCGAACGCTGGTGCTTGCCTGGATCAACGGCGTGCGCATCATGGAGTGGACGGAGACCGAGAAGCGGCACCCGGCGAGAGGCGGCATCGCTTTGCAGGTGCATGGCGGTGGAGACTTTACCAAGCAGTTCGTTCGCTACCGCAACATCCGCGTCAAACGTCTTGATGGAGCAGCAGTGAACTGATGTCAGGAAGAGTTTCGCCAAGCATACTCTCGACGCGATTGTCTGGCTCGACTTATCTTGATAGCGCAAGGTTGGCATCACGTCAGTCAAACTTCAGTCAAATATATGTAATATGAGAGTTCAATCGCTTTTGCTCGCCGTAACCATCGTGTTGTGTTCCGGTCAACCACGCATCACTCGCGCTCAAGAAAGAAGCGTACTTCCCGCGCCGCACAGTCCATCAACGCTTGACCTCAGCTCTATCCACGCCTTCCATCACGAACTCGACCGCCGCGCCGTCTTCCCGCTACTGGAAGACAATGAGGCGAAATCAGCGCGCGTCTTCGATGCATTGGCGGCCCAGCACAGGGACAATCCGACCGTCAGTTTCTTGAGAGAAGCTTTGACGCTCGCGCACCGTGCGCACCGGTTGGCGGGAGCTTCAACGCCAGACCAGCAACGACTGCAAGCGTTCGCCGTCGATCTCGCCGACAATGCAGTGCACAAGTACAGTTTGCCGGAAGGCACCTTCATTGAATACGACCGCGCATCTTGGTTAACAGCGGATGAGATGTGGCGGACGATTCCGTGGGGCACAGCCTTTCGTGGCAACCAGATGCTCGACGTCTATCTTGAACTGCGCAACGGGATGAGTGCTGAGCAACAGGCACGGTGGGAAACGATGCTACGGAAGACTGGGCAGTGGATTCACCACAATCCAATCATCGGGCGCTACGTTTTCAACTCGATGATCGAACTGCTGCGACTTCACTGGCGACTCGGTCAGGCATTTGACAACGAAGAATGGAAGCGATGGGCGCTTCAATCAGCACACGCGCTGATCCGCCGCGATGTAGATAAGCAAGGCTGGATTACGGGAGAGGGCGGCGGTGTTTCGGGCCTCTACCAGTTGGTCGGCGCGAAGTTTTTAGCTCAGTTTGCTCATGAATCGAGAGACCCAGTGCTTGTGCAGACGACACACCGAATCTTTGCGCTTCACGTTGAGTTTGCGACCCCGACGCTGCAGTGGATGGGCAACTTCGGAACGCGCTCGAACCAACTCGCACCGCTCCCAGGTGATTACGTGTTGATCGTCGCCGCGATGCAGAATCCAGTCGCCGCCTATCTGGTCAAACGTTTCGGCAAAGCGTCGTGGAGTGACGATACGGAACTCTGGCGCGCGGCTCTGGCAGCACCGGAGCGGGTGCCCGTTTACCAGAAGGTCGTCACGTTCCCGGAAATACAAAGCACACTCGTCCGCCAAGAGGGGTTCCAAGCCTTGTTCGTTAACTATGCGGAAAGCCTCTGGACACGTGGCTTCGCCGACCTATGGCACGCGGAGAGCGATACAATGATCTTCTCGACGCTCCACTCGTTGCCTTCAGAAGTCGCGAAAGCAAAACTCCGCCTTGGCGATACCGATGACTGGGCGGGCTTCCCGCACATCCGTGTTACGCGCGCCGACCAGCACTTCGATTCGCAACAAGAGTTGCACGACTTGAAGGTCACGGAGGGCAACGGCGTGAGCGTCGGTTGGCAAGAGTCGCTCAAGTCACGAGACGGTCAAGTTGGCGGATCGATGACGAGCGATTACCTGTTCAAAGGCGACACTTTGACGATGCGGATCAGATTACAAAATCTAAACGGCGCGACATCGCTCGACTTCCACGTGATGAAGCTCAAGAATCAACTCTACGCATTATGGGCAGGCGCGGAAGTCACAGAGATCCAGGCAGGAAGGTTGGCGAGCAGCGGCGGTCTTTTCAGAGACCGCACATTCAGCACGGACGATACGAAGCAGGCGGCTCTACAAATCGACCGCTTTGTTTACCTCTTCAACATCAAGAACGTGCCGCCGCAGACAAAGCTGACGCTGGGTCTGGCTCAGGACGCTGGACTGCACACACGCAATCACGGCGGCATCCGCTTGCGACTCAGCTTACCGCCGGACACGCGCCACGCAACACTCGAACTCGATTTCCAAAAAGTCAGCTTGTAAACGTCCTTCATTGGCTTTACCTTCTGGTAGGCAAGGAGTCACATGACGATGGTTAGTCGCCGAACGTGCTTGAACACAATCGCCGTCGTCGGCGCATCAAGTCTTGCCGAGTTAACACTTCCGCACACGGCCGGGTGGGTTACTTCCAGCAGTCCCAGGCCACCTATTTTGGGCGCGACTCCATATCAGCTTGCGACGTTAGTTGAAGCGCCACACCTGCCCGTCCCAGACGGTAAACGCTTGCCTTTTGGCTGGCGCGCGTTTGCCGTACCTTCTGCCGGGCAAAGCGCGGCGGTTTACCTGCGCTTCGGGGTAACACCTGCTGATCATCGTTCTTATAACAACCATCGCGCGGCACGGTTGCGCTTGAGCATCGCCATTGACGTCCGCGAAGAGAAAACGGTGGAAGTTTTCCTGGCGCGTTCACAACGCGCAGTCGGACGCTTTGACATGCGGTACGCCGCTGTCTTCCAGCCCTTCGAGCTGCTGCTGAATGCCGTCGATACGACGGCTGTGCTCAACGAAGGCATCGGCTTGCGGCAAACTCGCGGAACACAACCGTTGTGGGTGTTCCACCCGGAAGCGCACACTGCGGCAAACAACATGGAAGCGAGCAACACGGCGCTTTTGCCGCACCTTTTATTTCCATTCAAGAGCGATCCACAAACGGAGTTCTATCAGAGGGTGTTTTCGTTCGCCTCGGTGCAAGCGTTCGGTTGGATGGAAGGCTGTGTGCTGGATGGAATGCTGGATTTAGCGAGCGTTTTCGGTACAGCGAAAGTGCGCGCCGCCGCTCAATCCCACCTTCGCTTGTTCTTCGATGACCAAGAACGTTTGGTGTATGAGCGCCCGCAGAGCATTCCGGTCAGAGAAGAGATTTACGGCATCGAGGGGCTGCTACCTTTCGCAGCGCTCGGGAAGGTAAATCCGCGTCATCCGGCGCTACAGTTGGCGATTGACTTCTGCTTGTCACGCGTGCTCTCTGATGGAACAATTCAGGACGCCAACCGGATTTCAACTGAAGGCTGCTACACAGTCGCTTACCCGCTCGCCGTGCTGGCGGGTGTGAGGAAGCGGCGCGACCTCGCTGAGTTGGCGATCAAGCAACTGCTTGTGCGCAAAGCGCGGCTTGTGATTGACAACGCGGTGCTGCAAAGCGTCGGTGCCGATGGCAGCCAGGGCTTACGCAACTGGGGGCGTGGAGTCGCGTGGTATTTGCTGGGACTGGCGCGCTGCCTACCTCTTTTAGAGCGAACAAAAGAGACAGCGGAACTCCGCACCGAGTACGCCCGCGCGGCACAGTGGGCGCTTCGGCATCAACAAGCGAACGGCTTGTGGTCATGCTTCATTGACGAACCGGCAACCGGGATTGACACTTCCGGTTCAGCGGGCATTGCCGCCGCGCTCGCTATCGGCGCAAACCATCGTCTCCTGCCTTCTGCGGCACGCCAGGCTGCTGTCAAAGCGTCGCGGGCCCTCAAGACGTATTAACTCCTGACGGGTGGTTAACCGGCGTCGCGCAAGCGAACAAAGGCGGTGCGGCGTTGCAGCGTGGCGGGTATCGTGTGATCGCGCAGTTTGCGATGGGACTGATGGCACAACTCGCGGCGGCTTTATCCTCAACCGCAACTTCCAAACGGATGAAGTAATTGGTGCAGCGTACTGAGCTATTACCGGCTGTCCCTCCGAGACGAAAGAGAATCTGAAAGAGTCACATATCAATTTGGCTACATCTTGCGTATGTAACTTCGGTCGGCAAATCAGTTTGGTCCCGTTAAGTTAACGTGAGTTCGACATAAGCGAACTAGCAAGTCTTAGCGGAAGCACAACTGACGGGAAAATACAGCAGGTAATTTGTTTGACCGGAGCAGACTAAAGCAACTGTTACCCGCGCCTCGGAGGCGCAAGGAGCAACTCACAGCGAGGCGACGCGACGCTCTAACTCTTTGGCGATCTCTGTCGGATTCATCTCCGCGCTAAAGGTCACAGGTTCGCCGAAGATCACGCGCACCATGCCGGGCGTGGCGAAATACTGCCGGCGGCGCTTGAGTTCGTACAAGCCTTCGAGTTTGACCGGCACGACGGGGATGCCTAACTCCTGCGCCAGCACTCCCGCGCCCGTCTTAAATGGACTCATCTCCATTTGACCGGCGGGCGCACGCACGCCTTCGGGAAAGACGAGCAGGCTTTCACCACGATCCACGCACTCGCCCGCGTAAGCGAAGCTGCGACGAAAGCCGCTCTGTTTCGGAAGCGGAAAGACGCGGAAGAAGAGGTTGACGAGCCAGTACTGCGCCAGCCAGCGCAACCGCGTGAAGTAATCAATTCCTTCAGGCGGACGCCGCCAGTCGCGCAGGAGTTCGCCTTCCATCGCAATCGCGAGTCGATGGCGCAAGCGCGCGGGCAGCGCAACAAGGATAATCGCGTGATCGGCTAACGTGACGTGATTGGCGACAAACAGAACCGGGCTGTCGATGTCTTCGAGCCGCGCCCCACCTTCCGTCTGCATCCGACTCATCAAGCGCGTGAGCGGCATGACGATCAAATAAAAGAGAATTGTTCGCAGCCACCGCACAGGCAGCGAGCGCGTCCACTGCGGGTAAGGA
>JALZJL010000088.1 GCA_030859785.1 Acidobacteriota bacterium | reverse complement strand
AACGTCCCCGTGATGGTGGCCGTGATGATTTGTTCGCCGGCGGGGATCGCGAATGCGAGCGTGCCGACGTTGAATGTCGCCCCGCCGACCGGCTGGAACGGGCCGTTATACGGGGGCAGGCTGCTGGTGAGAATCGCCGCGTGCGCTTCGCCGAGGGACGGGCCGCACACCATCACGACGAGCGCGAAGCCGACGGCTAATCCCCGGCATAAAATGCGTTGCAAAATCTGACGTGAGTAAACCATTGTCCTTTTTCTCCTAACCTTTTCTCGCTGAAAGTTTTGATAACGCCTCGCCCATACCTGACAGTCCGCAAACGGCGCGTCGTAAAGAGAGTGCTCGGCGCTGACTTGGCAACAGTGATTTCGAGATGCGGCATGAAGCTACCGGCGGTCCTTTGCCGCGCGGTTAATTCCGATTGAACTTTTTGTAAACTTTCAGCGCGACCTCTCCGGTGCCGACCTTCCGTCAAACCGTCACGCTCCCCCGGCACGCCCTCTCGAACGTCAGATGTAATATAAGATTCACGTCCGCTTAATCATTCGCTAACAACGCTTCGCTATATATACCGGCAAGCAGCTTTAGATCATGCGCACTCAATCATGCGGTCGATTGATTTTTACGTAACCATATATTTCACCAGCGAAATTTACCGACGGCACGCCGCCACCAGAGCAGCCTCCAGTGGAAGCCTACTTTGAAACCTGCTGCCAACCTGCTTCGCAAGCGAAGCGACACGACTGCTTTTTTGACAGTTAAGGAGAGACTATCTTGGGAACACTCGACAGACGATCATTCCTCCGCACCTCCGCGATGGCGGGCGGCGCGGCTTTAGCTTTTGAATCTCTGGTGGCGCGCGCCGATCTGTTCGCCGCCGGCGCCGCGTCGCGCACGCCGACTGCCACGCTTGCCGACGACTACGGCCCGCTCGTCCCGAAGCAAACGAACAACACCGGCGAGACGTTGCTGTGGTTGCCGGAGGGCTTTCAATACACTGTCATCGGCAAGGCCGGGGCGCCGATGGCTGATGGTCGGCTGACTCCCGGCGCGCACGATGGGATGGCGGCCTACGACTTCAACGGCATGATCTACATTGTCCGCAATCACGAGCTTGGCGGCGGCATCGCCTACGGCGGACTGCCCTACGATCCGACAGCAGCGGGCGGCACGACCACGTTGATCGTCGACCCGGTGACACGCCTCCTGGCCTACGACTTCGCGAGCCTCAGCGGGACGGTCAGAAACTGCGCGGGTGGACTGACGCCGTGGGGAACATGGATCAGCAGCGAAGAAACGACTCAGAACGCCAACGCGTCCTTCAGCAAGAATCACGGTTATAACTTCGAGGTTTCGGTCACGGCGCTCGGCGAAGAAGTGCCGGTCGCGCTCAAAGCGATGGGACGCTTCTCTCACGAAGCGGTCGCGGTTGACCCGGCGACCGGAATCGTCTATCAAACTGAAGACGCCGGCCCCGCCGGATTCTTCCGCTTCATCCCGAACCAGCCGGGCAACCTCGCCGCCGGCGGGCAGTTGCAGATGCTGCGCGTCAACGGCGTTGCCAACTACGACACACGCACCGGCCAGACGCGTGGGCAGCAACTGCTCGCCAGTTGGGTGCCGATCAGCCAACCCGACCCGGACTTGCAGGGCGGCGCGACATCGGTCGGCGCGCAGGGTCGTGCGCTCGGTGGGGCGCTGTTCGTGCGGCTCGAAGGCTGCTGGTACAGCGACGGTCGTATCTTCTTCACTTCAACGAACGGCGGCAACGTTGGTCGGGGGCAGGTCTGGGAGTTCGCTCCCATCAGCAACATCGAGGGTTACTTGAAACTGATCTTCGAATCGCCGAGCGCCGATGTGCTCGATTCGCCGGACAACATCTGTGTCAGCCCGCGCGGTGGGTTAGTACTGTGCGAGGACGGCGGCGGTGAAGAGTTCGTCCACGGATTGACGCGGGCCGGACAAATCTTCAAGTTCGCGAAGAACGTCGTGCCAGGCCAGGAAGGCAGCGAGTTCGCCGGCGCAGCCTTCAGCCCGAACGGCGCGACGCTGTTCGTTAACCTGCAAGGCCCCGGACACACCTACGCCATCTGGCCGCGCCCCGGTTATTCATGGACTGACGGCGCGCTCTAAAATAGTCCCCATCAAGAGAGGCGGGGTGAAGCTTGATTGCTTCACCCCGCCTCTTTCTCTATCAACTACCCAACTGTTGTTTATCGGAATACCACGCGGCGCGATTCGATCAACGCGCCGCAGACAGACTGACCGTTTCGGTCGTCGACGCCGCGGGGTCTTCGGCCTGCTGCCGCGCATGGTACGAGGAGCGCGTCAGCGGGCTTGACTCGACGTGGCGGAAGCCGAGCGACAGGCCAATCTCGCGCCAGCGCGCAAACTCTTCCGGCGTCACGTAGCGCTCAACCGGCAGTCGCCTTTCGTAAGGTTGGAGGTACTGGCCGATGGTCATGATGTCGCAACTGACGGTGCGCAGATCATGCATCAACTCGACCACTTCATCGAATGTCTCGCCGAGGCCGGCCATGATTCCGGTCTTCGTCAGCATCCCGCGCGCTTCGCGTTCACGCCGCTCCGCCGCGCGCTTGAGAAGCGTCAATGTCTGTTGGTAATTCGCGTCGGGACGCACGCGGCGATAGAGTCTGGGAATCGTCTCGGTGTTGTGATTGAGCACATCGGGCCGCGCGTCAAGCACAGTGTCGAGCGCCGCCGCGTCGCCGTTGAAGTCAGGGATTAGTACTTCGACCTTGCAGTTGGGATTCAGAGCGCGCACCTCGCGGATCGTCTCCGCCCAGTGCGCCGCGCCGCCATCGGGCAGGTCGTCACGATTCACCGACGTGATGACGGCATGCGCAAGATTCAGGTGGCGCACCGCCTCGGCGACATGGCGCGGCTCTTCCGGGTCGAGCGCGCCGGGCTGTCCCTTGCCGACCGCGCAGAACCCGCAGTGGCGCGTGCAGATGTCGCCGGCGAGCATAAATGTTGCGGTACGGTCCGACCAACACTCGAAGATGTTTGGGCAGCGCGCCTCCTGACAGACGGTGTGCAGATTCAAGCCTTCGATTAATTTAAGGACGTGATTCTGATTCGTCGGGTCGCCGATCTTGATCTTCAACCATTCCGGCTTCGGCCCGCGCAGGGGTCGCGTCGATGCGGGAGGGTTACTAATGACTTTTAGTTCGCGGCTCAATATATTTTTGCTCCACAGGAGATTATGACGAAGTTATTTTAGCATTCGCGTTGCGGAGTTGTCGTTTGATGCTGACACGAGGCGAGCGAGCACATCCGCATCAACGTTACCGCCGGACAGTACCACCCCGATGCGGCGAATGTTTGCCGGAAGCTTTCCGAAAAGCACGGCGGCGGCGGCGACTGCGCCGGTCGGCTCGACAAGGGTTTTCATTCTGAACAGGATGAACCGCAGCGTCTCGATGATCTCGTCTTCTGACACGGTCAACACATCTTCCGCAGTGCGTTGCAGCACCGGGAACGTCAGCTCGCCGGGCGCTTGCGTGCGCATCCCGTCGGCGATGGTCGGCGGCGGCGGGATGCAGACGCGCTCGCCTTTGATGAATGACTGGCGCGTGTCGTCGGACAGTTCCGACTCGACCGGGAAGCAGCGAATCTGTGGCTTGATTCCTTTCGCCGCCGTGCTCGCGCCCGCGAACAATCCGCCGCCTCCGCACGGTGTTACCAGTGCGTCGATGTCGGGCACGTCTTCGAGAAGTTCGAGCGCGCATGTCCCCTGACCGGCGATGATCAGGTAGTCGTCATACGGTGGCACCAGCACCAGCCGCTCGCGCTCCGCGATGTCACGCGCAATCGCCTCGCGGTCGTCGCGCTGCCGGTCGTAAGAAATTATTTCAGCCCCATACCCGCGTGTCGCAGCGAGTTTCGACTGCGGCGCGTCGGTCGGCATCACGATCACCGCGCGCACGCCCGCATCGCGCGCCGCGAGCGCCGTCGCCTGCGCATGATTCCCCGACGAGAACGCGACGACGCCGCGCTGTTTTTCTTCTCTGCTGAGCGACAGAATCTTATGCGTCGCGCCGCGCATCTTAAACGCCCCCGCGCGCTGCAAATTCTCGCACTTGAAAAAGACCTCGCGCCCCGCCGCTTCATCAAACGCGCGCGAGGTCAACACCGGCGTGCGGTGTACGAGCGGAGCGATGCGCGCGTGTGCCTGCTGAATTGATTTTAATGTAAGCATTGATCGTATGATTGTGACTTAACCGATTCCAGCCTCATCCCAAACACTTCCGCGAAGCGTTCGATGATGCGATCTTCGACTTCGCCTAAACTAATTTCACACCCCAGGATTTTCTTCATCGAAGTGACCGGCTCGCCCTCGCAGGCGACGATCAAATCAAAGTAGCTGAGGTCGGTCGTGACGTTCAAGGCGAAGCCGTGCGTCGTGACCCAGCGGGCGATGTGGACACCGATGGCCGCGACCTTGCCTGGCTCGGTGTGAACGCCGGTCAGCCCCTTGATCGGAAAACTGTCGATATGGAAATCGGCGAGCGCGCGGATCAAGACTTCTTCGAGGTCACGCACGTAGCGATGCACATCCTCGCGGTCGGGACTTAATTTGATGACGGGGTAGCCGACGAGTTGACCGTCGCCGTGATACGTGATCTTGCCGCCGCGATTCGTTTCGCAGACGGTGACGCCGCGCGCCGCCAACTCTTCCGGCGCGGTGAGCAGCGCAGTTGCGTCCGCGCGCCGTCCGAGCGTCAGCACATGCGGGTGTTCGACCAGCAGCAGCGTGTCGGGCTGTCCGCCGTCGCGAACGGCAAGTTCCGTTTCTTTTTGAAGTTTGAGCGCCGCGCCGTACTCCATCCGCCCGAGGCGGCGGACGCGGAGTGTTCGGGTGTGCGTCATCGTCATGTGTGGTTCGGCCTTCACGGAGTTTGTGCGCTCATTGTAACAGTCGGCGCGCACCCGTTCCGAACCGCGCCGGTGCCATGTCTTTCGAGAGCGCGCCTGACGCTTGACGCGGTGACGCAAAGCAGCAATAGTTGGTGCTGCATTTCGTGCCACCTGCGATCAGTTTCGAGCGTCATGCCGGCACGTTGTCACTCCCCGACGTGTTCGTTTGCTCGCAGTTTTCAGAATCAGTTTCCGTAGATTAAATCTTCTTAAGGAGGGTTCGTCTTGAAGTCTGCCTTTTCACTTGCTCTGGTCTTGACGTTATTGACTGCCGCCAACGCCACGACGAACGGCGCGTCCACGACCGGCGTCACCACCGCCAACACTACCCGCGCCACCACCAGCACTTTTTCCGCCCAGACGCGCGGGCGCCGCGTCGCCACACCGCAACGACGACGCACTCCGACAACGAACCGCTCACCTTCGCCCCGTGACCCGCTAGCTGTCAAAACGGCGCGCGTGCGAGTCGCCGATCAAATTAAAAACCTGACGCGCTTCCTCTACGTTTACGGGCGGCTCTCGAAAGATTTTGAGGGCTCCGAAGCGCAATTGCGCGGCGGTAACTCGGCGCAGGCCGCGGCGCTATCGAATCGCACGCGCGCGGGACTCCGCGACAGCTTGCAGAACGTGCGCGAAGGGCTTGACCGACTCGAAGTCTATTTCCGCACTACGCCCGGACTGGAAGGTCACTATAGACGAGTGGCAGGTGTCGCCGCCGCCGCCGCCGCCGCCGAAGACAGCGCTGCCGCGAATCAACTGGACGCCGCCGGTCGGTCGCTGATTCAAGTGGTCTATCAGTTGACCGACGTGCTGTTGGAGTTATAAGGGGAAAGCAAAAGACAAGTGGCCGGGGCAAAGAGTCAGCGTGTCGATGTTTTCAACTGACTCTTTGCTCCGGCGTTCCTATTTCGGCTGCGGGACGTAGTAGCCCTGCCGCGCGCGGATGCGTAAATCGGCGCGCGCGGGAACGCGAACCTTGATGCCGAGATACTTGCCCGGCGGGGCCTGACTGTTCGAGTAGTATTGCACGAGATACTGCGAACGCAGTTCGGCAGCGATCTGGCGGAAAACCGCGCCTAAATCCTCCAACTCTTCAGGGACGAACGCGGTGCCGCCCGTCACTTCGGCCATTTGCGCCATACCGTCCTGCGCGTACTTACTGATATTGTTGAGCCGCAGCGATTGCCCGCTCGGATTGATCGAGTAGAAGACGGCGTCGGCGCGCTGCACCTCGCGCTGCACTTCGAGCAACACACGGTCGTTGACCTGCCGCCGCACCTTCGCCGAGGTCGTCTCCTGCTCTTCGCGCGTCGAGCCGACCGCCGCTTTAATCTTCTCGCTGTAGTTGTCTTCGCCATCAGTGATGACGACGATCACCCGGCGATGGCGCGGCGGCGACGACTGCGCGAGGTAGCGCGCTGCTTCGATCACCGTGTCGTAGAACGCAGTCGGCCCTCTCGCCGGCTGAACGGCCAATAGACTCCGCGCGGCGATGTCGGCGCTGGCCCGCGTCTGTTCGAGTTTCGGGGTGATGCCGATAGTGTAGACGGACGCCTTGTCCGCTGGCTTGAGAACTTCTTTCAAGAACCGCGACGCCGCTTCCTGCTCGAACGCGAAGCGCGCGTTGACGCTGCCGGAAACATCAATCAACAGCGCGAGTTCGATTGGCACCTGTTCGGGGTCGCCGACCTCTGCTACCTGCTGCGCGCGGCCCTCTTCATCCAGTCGAAAATCCGTCGCCTTCAAGCCCTGCACCAACTCGCCCTTCGCGTCTGTCACCGAGACCGGAACGACGACCAGATTCGAAGTGACGCGGATCACTTCCTCGTCATCATCAACCACCTCGGCAGGAGGCTTAACGGGCGCACCCGCTTGTGCTCCGCCACTGGCGGGAGGACGTTGCTGCTGCGGCGGCGGCGGTGGTGATGCGGGCGTTGTTGCTGATGGCGGCGCGGGCGTCGTCGATTGAGATGGGGATGTTTGAGTCGGCGTCTGAGTGGGAGTTTGCGCGGAAGTTTGCCCAAGCCTCGCCCCGGGCTCAGGCGGAGTCAGCGCGACGGTGACGGGACGCGAAGTCGATTGAGCAGATGTCTGCCCCGCCGCCAGCCTCGGCACCACGATGGGCTTTGGAGAAGCCGCTGGCGTTCGGGCCACACTTTTTTTCGCCGGGGAAGTTTTCTTCGCTTGCGACGAAGACTTTTTCTTCGCGACAGTCGCCGCAGCAACAGCACGCTTCGGACGCGGTGCTGTTGATTTGACCTGTTGACCAAGACCCGCTGTGGCGAGCGTTGGCATCAGCACCAGCACGCTCAGGAAGAGCCCCAGCGTCGATGGTCGGGTGAATCTGCTCCGCTTGATAATCACAGGGTCAGTACCTCGCGCGAAAATATAGAGACGGGTAAATTAAACAACGAGTGACGGGGGGTGTGGAAAGATTACCCCGTCACTCGTCATTTTGTCATCCGCCGCTGTTCGGACGTGCTTATTCAGGGTTGCTGCTGGTTGAAGCAGGCGTCGTCATGGTCGGCGAGCCTTGCATGATGCCGCGGTTGACCAGCACCTTCACCTCGACACGGCGATTCTGCTGACGGCCTTCCCTGGTGGTGTTATCAGCAACAGCCTGTGCCTCACCATAGCCATACGGCGTGATGATACGGCGGAGCGGGATATTGTGATTCTCGACCAGGTAACGGATCACACTGTCAGCTCGGCGCTGGCTGAGTTTGCGGTTCGCTTCGGTGCTGCCGTCAGCGCTGGCAAAGCCACCAACTTCAAGCACGTAGCCCTTCGCGCTGGCGGCCTGCTTGGCAATCTCGTCTAGTTGCGTCTTGCCTTCCGGCTGAAGCTTGGCGCTACCGACCTTGAAGTTTACCGCGACGCTCTGCTGCGGAACATAGTCATCAAGCGCCGAGATGCGCTCGTTAGTCGCATTGACACCAGAGATAGCCATGTCAGCGGTGTCCTGAGCGGCCTTTGCGCCACCGCGCGCCGCGTTCGACACGGCAGCCAACTCTTCAAGCTGACCTGATAGACGTTGCGAGTTCTGCTCGACCTGACCGATTCTGCCCTCAGCGGTTCCGATTCTGCCCTCCGCAGTTCCAACGCGGCTCTCGACCGGATCGACACGCGCGCCGATGGAGCGGGCGACTCTCAAATCGGTGTCGGTGAAGCGAACCTTGTTAGCGACGAGTTGGCCCGAAGCGTCACCGCGACCTTCGACTTCAAGGCCGAGTCCGCGCAGGATCGCGGTGGTGCCATAATTCTTACCGCTTCGCAGGAAGCCGCCCTTCGTCTTAACACTCGTATCATCCATCAAGCGAACGATCGTGTTGACGCCGTTCTCGTCCTGAATGGTGAACGTCTCGCCATCGCGGCGTGTGACCACGCCTCTGATCTTCGCCTTTTCGCCGCTGGCGATGGTGCGCGCGCTTTCGCCCTGCGTAGCTTCGGTCCGCATAGTGGAACCGGTGCTGCTGGACGAACCTTGCTGTGTTCCGCTTGTGCTGCGGTCGCTGGTGGTCGTGCCACTCTGGTTCGTCGTGGTGGTGTTGCTGTTGGCGTCATTCTGTGCCAACGCTGCTGTCCCCAACGTCAGCACTAATGCGGACGTGAGTGATGCTGATTTTAATTTTTTGGATCCTAGTACATTCATTTTCTTATCTCCATTGCGAAATTGTCGGGTAGCCCTATCGACGCTCCTCGCACTTCCGCAGGCTTAAGGACGGTCTCTCGTAAGACATTCGAGACCGTCGAGGTCACCGGTTAACGTCGTGGGAGAACGCTGTCAGGCGCGAGCCGTTTCACTCGGAATCAGTCACGAGGTTGCATTGTTTCTTCTAACGAATTGTTTCGCCCCGGATTCTGAGTCAACAAACTAAGCTAGTCAAGGGGCTTCGATGGGGAAAATGCGTTTTTCGTTGCGCTTTGATTAATTATCATGGAATCACCACTTGATCGCAATATAACAGGCCCTTGTGAGACGTGATGAGTGGGATCTTCAACCGTCTCGAACGCACCAATGAGTGCGCCGAGGCCACCATTCAGACGCACTGCTTTGCATCTGAATGAAGGTGCTTCCCCTTTCACCTATCCGCGCGCGCTGCGGTGAAATTTAGTGGTGTTATTTGATTCGTAATCCTCAGACCGAGAACTGCCCCGCTTCCAGAAGTTGTTTGATGTGCCCGAGGAAGCGCTCGGCATCCGCACCGTCGATGATGCGATGATCAAAGCTAAGGGCGAAGTAAGCCATCGTGCGAACCGCAATGTATTCATCACCATTTTCGTTAGTGATGACCTTCGGACGCTTTTCAATCGCACCGACGCCGAGGATGGCGACCTGCGGCTGATTGATGATCGGCGTTCCGAACAAGCCACCGAAGACGCCTGGGTTGGTGACGGTAAATGTGCCGCCGCCGACTTCGTCCGGCTTCAATTGTTTGCCGCGCGCGCGGTCGGCGAGGTCGTTCGCCGCGCGCGCCAGCCCCGCGATTGAAAGATCGTCGGCGCGCTTAATCACCGGCACGATCAACCCCCACTCGAGCGCCACCGCCAAGCCGAGGTTGATGTCGCGTTTGTATGTGATCTGGTCGCCGCTGACCTGCGAGTTGAATATCGGGAACTTGCGAATCGCCGCCGTGACCGCCTGGAAGATGAACGGCATGTAGGTGAGCTTCGTCCCCGTGTTCTGTTGGAACGCCGCTTTGTGTTGTTCGCGCAGGCGCGCGATGCGCGTCATGTCGATTTCGTAAACAGTCAGGACATGTGCCGACGTGCGCTGCGACACGATCATGTGCTCGGCGATTTTGCGACGCATCACGCTCATCGTCTCGACGCGGTCACCTTCGCCGGACTGAGTCGCCGGCACGGGCGACATCGACGGCGCTTTCGCGGACGGGGCCGTTGTTGCGGCGGGCGCGACTGTCGATGGTGGTGGCGGCTGAATCTGCGGCGCAGGCGGCGCAGCAACGGTCGCTGTGGCACCCGTCGGTGCGGCACCGGATTCAATGAAGCTCAGGATGTCGTTCTTCGTGACGCGCCCGCTCATCCCCGTGCCTTCGAGTTGTGTGATGTCGACGCCGTGCTCTTTGGCGATGTTGCGCACCAGTGGGCTGGAACGAGCGCGTCGCAAATCCTCCGCTGTCTGCGCGCCGCCGTTACCACCGCTCGTTGTGCCGTCCGTCGCCCCACTCGCTGTCCCGGTTGCCGGGGCGGGCGTCGCTTGTGCTTCCTCTTTCGCGCCGGGTCGCTGGTCATCATAACTTCTACCCGCGACTTCGGAGACAGCGGCTTCGATGGAGGCCGTGTCGACCGTTCCCTGCGGCGAAGGCGCGCTTGCGGGCGCAGATGAAGGCAGAGGTGGAGGCGGAGGGGCAGAGACGGCAGACTGGCTCGCTGGTGACGTGCCAGCCGATGCGGGAGTCGCGCTGGCTGGTATTGATGGTGATGGGGATGCGGCGGGCGTGGGCCCACTTGCTTCCGCCGGTGCACTTGCCGTCGCCGCGCCTTCCGCGCCGTCACCTACAATCGCGACCACCACGTTGACTTCGACCGTGTCGCCTTCCTTAAACTTGATCTCGGTCAATGTCCCGGCGATTGGCGAAGGAATTTCCGCGTCAACCTTATCTGTCGAAATCTCGAACAGCGGCTCGTCACGCTCGACGCGCTCGCCGACCTTCTTCAACCATCTGGTAATCGTTCCCTCCGCAATGGACTCGCCCATTTGCGGCATCACAACTTCTGTGCTCATAAACTCCTCCGTGACAAGTGACAGGTGACGGATGACAGGACAAAAGCATTTCTCTTGTCACCCGTCACCTGTTACCTGTCACGGCTTTAATACGCTGCTAATTTACGCGCCGCATCCAACACGTCTTTGAGTTGCGGCAAGTGATACTCTTCGAGCGGCGGCGAGTACGGCACGGGCGTGTCAATGGCCGCGACGCGCACCACCGGCGCGTCGAGCCACTCGAACGCTTCTTCCGCGATGACCGCCGCGATTTCTCCGCCGATGCCACCCGTTCGCACCGCCTCGTGCAGCAACAACGCTTTGCTCGTCTTCTTCACGCTGGAAAGAATCGCTTCCCTGTCGAGCGGCGCGAGCGTCCGCAAATCAATGACTTCAACGTCGAGTCCCTCGCGCTCCAACTCCGCGGCGGCATCGAGCGCGGTCAACACCTGCGCGCCGAACGTGATGATCGACAGGTCGCGCCCCTCGCGGGCGATGCGCGCCTTGCCGATCTCGACGATGTAATCATCCTCCGGCAATTCTTCGCGCAGGCGCGGCAGGCGGTAGAGTTTCTTATGCTCGAAGAACAACACCGGGTCGGGATCGCGGATCGCGGCTTTGATTAAGCCCTTCGCGTCGTAGGCGGTCGAAGGTTCGACGATCTTTAAGCCCGGCGTGTTAAGGAAGAATGCCTCGGCGTTAATCGAGTGGAACGGCCCGGAGTGGACGCCCGCGCCGCACGGCCCACGGAACACTGTCGCGAGTCCCGCGCCCCAACGATAACGGCACTTCGCCGCATAGTTAGTCAGCATGTCAAAGCCGCACGAGATGAAGTCAATGAACTGAAACTCCGCCACCGGACGCATCCCCATCAACGCTGCGCCGCACGCTGCGCCGACAATCGCCGCCTCAGAGATTGGGGTGTCAATCACGCGCCCCTCGCCGAACTCGTCGAGCAATCCATCCGTCACCTTGAACGCGCCGCCGTACGCGCCGACATCTTCACCAATGACGAACACGGTCGGGTCACGCTCCATCTCTTCCCAAATGCCCTGACGAATCGCTTCGACGAATGTCACCACGCCGCCGCGCGACGGACGGTTGGACTTGTGCTCTTTCTTGACTGTTGTGGACATGTTACGGAACGCCAACTCGACGGTGTATAAGATTCAAGATTGATAGGAAGCGGCACCGCCCGCCAATCGCGATAGGCACTAAGCCTTATCTTTGTACTCTCCTGCTTGTTCATTCCAGTGAGCCGCCTTATCAAGGTCTGGCGCAACGTCGAACAAATTTTCTTCGTAAACGTCTGACAGGAGCCTCGCAGCGTAGTCATACCCGTTGGCAACCGCCTGCTCCATCCACCACAAACCTTTCGCCACGTCCTTCCCCGTCCCTTCACCGAGAGCGAGCATAAACCCCAAATCGTACTGCGATTGGGCGTGGCCGCGTTCTGCGGCTCTGGTGTACCACTTTACAGCTTCAACTTCATTCTTGAATCCTGATAAATCATCAGTAGCATAGAACGCTGCTAATTCATGCTGCGCTTCAAGGTTTCCTTTTGCGGCGGATTCAATTAGCGTCGGTAGCCGCTCTGGGAAGAGCGCGTGATTATTCAACATCCGACGTTTCTTACTCACCATATTTTTTTCTGGTGGCGGCTCAGTCAGGCAAGTGCTATTCATTCCCTCCGAAAACAAACGGGCGAATCGCGGGCGGCACGACGTTATTATCAAACACACCGTAAGCTGCCTTTTCCGGTTCCGGCATCGGCGAGCTTTCAGCCCATTCAACATCCTCGTCAATCTCGCGTTGCGCGTCGGCGACAATCTCATCAAGCTTTTCACGTGTTGCGACATTTCGCGAAATCAAATGTCGCTCGTAGCGGTCAATCGGGTCTTTCCTCTCCCACTCGTCGAGTTCACCTGCCGGCAAATACCGCTGGTCGTCGTGCTCGGCGTGGCCTTTGCGGCGATAGGTCTTCGCCTCAATCAAGACCGCGCCGCCGCCACCGCGCGCGAACTCTGCCGCTTTCTTTGTCACTTCGTAGCAGGCGATGACGTCGTTACCATCAACGATGTGGCCGGGGATGCCGTAGCCCGCTGCTTTGTCGGCGAGGTCTTTGACCGCCGTCTGCTTCGAGGTCGGCGTCGAGTAGGCGTACCAGTTGTGCTCCGCGATGATGATGACGGGCAGGCGCTGCACGGCGGCGAAGTTCAATCCTTCGTGGAATGCGCCGGTGCTCATTCCGCCGTCGCCGATGTACGCGACCGCAACCAGATTCTTTTTTTGCATCCGCGCGCCGAGCGCGATGCCGGTCATCACCGGAATCATGTCACCGAGATGCGAGATCGGGCCGATGAAACCCTTCGACATGTCGCCGAAGTGAATGTTCAAATCGCGCCCTTCGGAAGGCCCCCACGCCTTCGCCATGTACTGCGCGAAAATCTCGCGGGGTCGAATACCCTTGACCAACACCGCACCCAAGTCGCGGATCAGAGGCGAGATAAAGTCCTGCGGTTCGAGCGCGTAACACGTCCCGACCGCCGTCGCTTCCTGACCCAGAGAGCGAAACACGCCGCCGACGATTTTCGTCTGCCGGTATAGATTAACCAACCTCTCCTCAACCATCCGCGTCAACTTCAGATAGCGGTAAAGCTCAAGCATCTGTGCGTCGGTGAGCGTCGTCTCCGTCGTGCAGACAAGTTCGCCCGCCGCGTTCATCGCCGCGCCGCCGTTGTTCTTACTTTCGTCCGCGCTTTCATCTGCGACCCGCGCCTTCTTCTCTTCGCTTGCCGGGGGCGCGGCCTTGCGCTGTTTTCCGTTTTTCATAAAACCAGTGATAAGTGGACGGCGATCAGTGGGCGGTAGGAATCGCTAAGCATGGTTTTGCCTAGATGACCATCGGCCACTGACTACTGACCACTGCTTCATCACATGTGAATCGTCAATCCGTGGATGCCTTCGGCGGCTTCCATCACGGATTCGGAAATCGTCGGGTGCGCATGCATCGTGCGTCCGAGTTCTTCCGCCGTTGACTCAAGCTGCATTGCGACGCAGGCTTCGGCGATCAACTCAGTGGCGTGCGGGCCGATGATGTGAACGCCGAGGAGTTCGTCATACTTCGTCTCGCTGACGACCTTGACGAAGCCCTCTTCCTCGCCGATGATACGCGCCTTGCCCGACGCGGAGAACGGAAACTTCGCGACCTTCACGTCATAACCCAGCTCGCGCGCCTTCTTCTCAGTTAACCCGACGGACGCCACTTCCGGGTCACAGTAAGTACACGACGGAACGAGGCGCAGATTGATCGGGTGCGCGGTCTGGCCGGCGATCTGTTCGACGGCGAGGATGCCTTCCTTCGACGCGAGGTGCGCCAGCCACGGTGTCGGAATCACGTCGCCGATGGCGTAAACGCCGGGTTCGCCGGTGCGTAAGTATTCGTCAACCTGAATGGCGCCGCGCTCAACTTTAATCTTTGTGCCTTCGAGTCCGAGGCCTTCGATGAACGGCATCCGCCCGACCGCGACCAACAGCATCTCGGCTTCAAGCTTCACCTCTTCGCCTTTCGAGGTTTTGCCGGTCAGCTTAATGCCGGTGTCGGTCTTCTCCATCTTCTCAAGTTTGGTGTCGAGTTGCTGTTTGATATTGCGTTTGCGAAACGCCTTCGCGAGATCGGCGGACACTTCTTCGTCTTCACCGGGCAGCAGGCGCGGCATCAGTTCGACAAGCGTCGTATCACAGCCGAAGCGCGAATAGACGGACGCGAACTCGACGCCGACCGCGCCCGCGCCCATCACGATCATCGACTTCGGCACTTCCTTGAGCTCAAGCACGTGGTCGCTGTTGACGACGCGCTCGCCGTCGGTTTCAAAGCCGGGGATGGGACGGACGACCGAACCGGTGGCGATGATGATGTTTTTGGTTTCGATGGTTTCGGTCTTGCCGCCGTCCAGCGTCACTTCAACTTTGCCGGGGAGTTGCAGTTTGGCGTAGCCGTTGAAGACCATCACCTTATTCTTCTTCATCAAAAACTCGACGCCCTTCGAGTTCTTGATCACCACTTTGTCTTTACGTTTCTGCACGTCGGCGAAGGCGAGTTTGATCTCGCTGGCCTGCACACCAAAGTCAGCGGCATGCTGCATCTGTTCGTAGATGTGCGCCGACATCAAAAGCTGTTTTGTCGGAATGCAGCCGCGCAGGCCGCATGTGCCGCCGAGTCGTTTATCCTTTTCGACGAGCGCGACTTTTAGACCCAACTGCGAGCCGCGAATCGCCGCCACATAGCCGCCGGGGCCGCCGCCGATGATCGTCACATCAAACTGTTCCGTTGCCAATTTTATGATTCCCCCTCAATGAAATGATGAAGGATGAAGGATGAACGAAGTCAATTGATGACGTTACCAAATCAATTTCTTCATCGCTCACCGTTCATTCTTCGTCCTTATCCTTATGTTGATACTCTTCGATCTGCGCCGCCTGAAGCCGCACCTCTCTCCGGCACGAGCGAAAGCTTCACTCCCCCTCGTCACATCAATCAATTTTGTCGGTGCTTTTCCAAAACCGGGATTATAATCGGTCTCGCCGATTTACTCCAATTTGGAACGCGCGCCGTATAACAGTTCAGATATGAAAAGAAGATGAGCTACGAAAAAGCACACAAAGCACCAAGTCACATCAGCAGCTTCGCCCTTCTGGTGTTTCTTCGGCCTTTTTGTGGCTAATCTGAACAGCTATATTTGGCAGGCAAGGAACAGTTCTAACATCCGAATCATCAGCGAGGAACGAATCATGGAGCACTCTCCGGGATTTCTAACATTGGCCGAAGACGCGAAGGCGCGCGTCCACGAAGTGACCGTCGCCGAAGCCCGCGAGCGCTTAGCTTCCGGCAAGGACGTAAGGTTGATTGATGTCCGCGAAGACAACGAGTGGCAGGCCGGCCACGCGGCGGGCGCAGCGCATATGGGCCGTGGCATCATCGAACGCGACATCGAAAAGGAAGTGCCCGACAAAGGCGCCGAGTTGATTCTTTACTGCGGCGGCGGCTATCGCTCCGCCCTCGCCGCCGACAACCTCCAACGCATGGGCTACACGAACATCCACTCGATGGCCGGCGGTTGGACGGCGTGGCAGGAAGCGGGCGCGCCGACCGAAGCTGAGTGAGGTTACGCGGTCTCATGGCTATTCGGCTCTGCTTGTATCCCGCTCAGCTACAAGAAGGTTGAAGAATTTTCCATGTTCAGGTTTTGGTTATAACCATCCCGCATGAAACCGAGTGTCTATATCGAGACAAGTGTCATCAGCTATTTGACCGCAAGACCGAGCAGGGATTTGATTATTGCGGGACACCAGCAGATTACATTTGAATGGTGGGACAATGTCCGCCTTGAGGTGGAATGCTTCGTCTCACCATTTGTTATTCTTGAGGCTCGAAGCGGAGACAAAGTTTATGCTCAGAAGCGTCTTGAAGCTATCGCAGACTTTAAGGTTTTAGAGTTGAACGAAGAGGTGGAGAGTTTAACCGAAAAGTATTTGCAAGGTCTCCAGATACCAGAGAAAGCCAAAATAGATGCGTCTCATCTGGCTGTGGCGGCGTGGCATCGAATGGATTACCTGCTCAGTTGGAACTGCAAGCACATTGCCAGTGGCCGTGTGCGGAAAGGTATGCAGAGTATCAATGACAGGCTGGGTATACATACTCCGCTGGTATGTACGCCTGAAGAATTGATGGAGGTATAAGATGTGGGAAGATGAAATTGTTGAGGAAGTGCGAAAGGTGAGAAAAGAAATTGAAGAAGAATGTGACAATGATCTAAGGAAAATTTTTGCGCGGGCGATTGAAGTGCAGAAGGAATATGCTGACAAGCTCGTTCCTGCGCCATTAAGCTTGCCGAAAGAAAAAGACCTTGTGGGGCACACTGACCGAGCATGACAATTGGGGTAAGGGACGAACTTCGCAGTTTCCTCTCCCACACAAACATCCACTCGATGGCCGGCGGTTGGACGGCGTGGCAGGAAGCGGGCGCGCCGACCGAAGCTGAGTGAGGCTACGCGGTCTTATGGCTGCTGGGCGTCTCGCGTTGAATGACCTTAATCGCTTTGGTACATTCTTTGGAGTAACCCTTGAGTTGAGAGGTATCTGCGATGACGGAAATACAGTAAACCTGTTGCGTGATAAGGAAAATCCGAACACGGCATCGTGCGAGGCGAAACCCACGCATCAGCGGGGCTGTAGACGTCAATGGGACGGGTCTCACAGCCCTTTTGTAGATGGCCATCAGGCCTTATCACGCAACAGGTTTAGTATGTGTCAGATGAAAGAGGCAATCCTGTCGGCGTAATCGTGCCCATTGAATTGTGGCGCGAGATTGAATCCGAGAAAGAACTGCTTATCTGCTGAAAAGCGAGAACATGAAACGCCGTCTCTCGGAGGCCCGTGGTCGCCAGGACGGAATCCCGTTTGAGGAAGCGTGTGAGAAGCTTGGAATTTGATGCTGCCGCCTTTGAAGATTTGGCTTGGTGGATCGAGCAAGATCGCAGCAAGGCGTTGCGCATTGTTAACCTGATGTGGAGTGTGATCCGTTCAAAGGCACGGGGAAGCCAGAGCCGCTGAAGCATGAGTTTAAGGGCTGTTGGTCACGGTCATGTCTAGACCTCTTCTTTCAGGTATCAAATATGAGCTATCGATATGAGCCAGATGAGTGGACTCCTGGTGGTCAGAAGATTCTATCTGATGAAAATTTCGGCGTGATCCGTAAGACGCTCGAAGATGTCGGTGCGATAATCCTGGAGCACAGGTTATATCGCGGCTCAAGAGCGCCTGATAGATTCGTCTTTGATGACCTTGATGATTTCCTTGAATACGTGAACGTTCATTCTCGTCCAGGCGATGCCTTTTATATCTGGAGCTTTGAAGAATTGTGCAAGGACGAGAACACATTAGCTTATGGTAAGTTTCCGGATGTGGATGGTTGTGTACCGAAGAAGGGTTCTTACTAATCGCAGGCAAGGTCTAACGCTCGCCACGCAAACGAACGCGAATAGCGTTGCTTTCAAGCGCGAGACTTGCCGCTCGTCAGGTTGTGCTGTCGGCGGCTGATGGGTGGCGTTAGATGCATCTCTATCAGGAGAGTCTATCGTGCTATGATCCGGTTTGTTGATCGCAGTGTTGATGCTTACGTAGTGAGGAAGTTATGTCACATCAGTTCGCCAAACGATGGTTCAGTGTCGGCGATTATTATCGCATGGCCGAAGTTGGCATTCTCACTGAAGATGATCGTGTTGAGCTGATCGAAGGCGAGGTTTTGGAGATGAGTCCGATTGGCAGCCGTCACGCAGCGTGCGTGAAACGGCTGAATACGTTGCTGAACCAGCAGGTCGGCCACACAGCAATCGTGAGCGTTCAGGACCCGATCTACATTGACGACTTCTCGGAGCCACAGCCGGACGTCGCTCTGCTTCGGCCACGCGCGGACTTCTATGCTGAAGAGCATCCAACATCTTCTGACGTGTTGTTAGTCATAGAGGTAGCGGATACCTCCGTCGAGCTTGATCGAAACAAGAAGCTGCCGCTGTATGCGCGAGCGGGCATCCCTGAAACGGTCATTGTGGTTCTACCCGAAGAGATGATCGAGGTACATGCTGAGCCTGTCGATGGTAGATATCAGCGGGTGCGAGTGCTCAGGCGAGGCGATGATCTTGAATCAGACACTATCCCTCATCTCAAGTTGAGCATAGATGCCATCCTCGGCTAAGCAGCGCTGCGGGTGATGCCAGGCGTTGAATCGCTTTATAACACATCTCGACGGTAGAGAATTTCACACCCGGTTCTGACAGCTTCATTCGCACCACGAACAGCCAATCCCCGCTTCCTGCCTCATCGCGCAGTCGTGTAGAATTGCGCATCACAAGCCTTCACAAAACTTTTGACTGAAGCCCGCGAACGATCATGCGGAGCAACTTATGTCATCAAAGGATGGATCGTTTGAATGTCACAAAAAGCCGCTAGTCATCTACAGCAAAACAATCAGCTACAGACGCGCGTCGAGACGGATTCGATGGGCGAAATCGAAGTCCCGGCGGACAAGTATTACGGAGCGCAGACCGCTCGCTCGCTGATTCATTTCAACATCGGCGACGACACGATGCCGCGCGAGATGATTCGTGCGCTCGGCATCCTTAAGAAGGCTGCCGCGCTGGTTAATCAGGAGTTGGGTAAGCTGCCGGAAGACAAGGCGACGCTGATCGCGCGGGCGTGCGACGAAGTGATCGAAGGCCGGCTCGACGATCATTTCCCGTTGCGAGTGTGGCAGACGGGTTCGGGGACGCAGACCAACATGAACGCCAACGAGGTCATCTCGAACCGCGCCATCGAAATCGCGGGTGGGATGATGGGTAGCAAGACGCCCGTCCATCCAAATGACCACGTCAACATGTCGCAGTCGTCGAACGACACCTTCCCGACGGCGATGCACATCGCTTCCGCCGAGCGGATGAACGCGCTGATCCCCGAAGTCCAGCGGCTCCACGACGCGATTGACGCGAAGGCGAAAGAGTTTGCCGATGTGGTGAAGATCGGGCGCACGCATCTTCAGGACGCGACGCCGCTCACGGTCGGGCAGGAGATGTCCGGCTGGGCCAGCCTGGTCGAGCGCGACATCGAGCGGCTGCGTCTTGTGCTGCCCGGACTCTACGATTTAGCGATTGGTGGGACGGCAGTCGGCACAGGATTGAATGCACATCCGGAATTTGCGGAGCGCGCCGCGCAGAAGATCGCCGAGTTGACGGGGCTGCCGTTTACGCCGCACCCGAATAAGTTCGCCGCGCTCTCAGCGCATGATGAAATGGTGTTCGCAAGTGGCGCGCTGAGGACTCTGGCTGGGTCGTTGATGAAGATTGCGAATGACATCCGTTGGCTGGCGTCGGGGCCGCGCGCCGGCATCGGCGAGTTAGTGCTGCCGGAGAACGAACCCGGCTCGTCGATCATGCCGGGCAAAGTGAATCCGACGCAAAGCGAGGCGATGACGATGGTCGCGGTGCAGGTGATGGGGAACGACGCGGCCATCGGCTTCGCCGGCTCACAGGGTAACTTCGAGTTGAATGTTTTCAACCCGGTGATGATTCACAATCTGCTCCACTCGATTCGTCTGCTCGGCGACGCCTGTCACGGCTTCGTCGATTACTGCGTCGCCGGGATCGAACTGAACCGCACGCGGATTGACGAGCACCTGCGAAACTCGCTCATGCTGGTGACGGCCTTGAACCCGCACATCGGTTACGACAACGCCGCGAAAGTTGCTAAGAATGCGCACCAGAAAGGAATCTCGTTGCGTGAATCCGTTGTCGAACTTGGATTGTTGACGGGCGAGCAGTTTGACGAACACGTCAAGCCGGAAGAAATGACGCACCCGTAGCGTGAGGCAAAACGTAAAAGTAAAAGGCAAAAGCGAGGCGCCTCCAAGCATCTCACTTTTGCCTTCTTTAGCGCTTGCGCTTCGATTTTCAAAGTGCGATATTTTTAAGTTCGGTGCGGGCGCTTCAATTTGCAATGTGCGTGCCTGTGAGACTGGCGAGTTAATGGGGGATTAAAGAATGTCTGCGACTCTGACGAAAGTACCGGCGATTGAGGATTACTTTGGACTGTCCGACACGGAGTTAAGTGAACGCATTGATGCGGCGCGGCGCGAGTTAGGGAGGCGCCTCGTCATCCTCGGCCACCATTACCAGCGCGACGACGTGATTCGCCACGCGGATTTTACGGGCGACTCGTTCAAGCTGTCGGTACTCGCGGCGGAGCGTCCTGAAGCCGAGTTTATTGTCTTCTGCGGCGTCCACTTCATGGCTGAGTCAGCGGATATTCTTTCCGCGTCGCACCAGAAAGTTATTCTGCCCGACCTCGGCGCCGGTTGCTCGATGGCCGATATGGCGACATCAGAGCAGGTCGAGGATGCGTGGGAGCAACTCGAAGACATCGGCGTTATCGGCGACTTCAAAGTGCTGCCGATCACGTACATGAATTCGTCGGCGGCAATCAAGGCTTTCTGCGGCGAGCACGGCGGCGTGGTCTGCACCTCATCGAACGCGGTGCCGCTCTTTGACAAAAGTTTGAAAGAAGCTGACAAGCTGTTCTTCTTCCCCGACCAACATCTCGGTCGCAACACCGGCTTCAAGTTCGGCATCCCGACCGAGCAGATGGTGCTGTGGGACCCGGCCAAAGAACTCGGCGGCAACACCGAAGCACAATTGCGCGGCGCACGTTTGATTCTGTGGAAGGGACACTGCTCGGTGCATGGTCGTTTCCGCGTGTGGCACGTCGAACAAGTGCGCCGCGAGGTGCCGGGGATCAAAGTCTTGGTGCATCCCGAATGCATCCGCGAGGTGGTCGCGATGTCCGACTTAAACGGCTCGACCGAGTTTATCATCAAGACGATTGAGGCCGCGCCCGCTGGCTCGAAATGGGCGGTTGGCACCGAAGTCAATCTCGTCGACCGCCTCATCAAGCGATTTCCCGACCAGCACATCCGACTGCTCGCGCCTGATTTGTGTATGTGCGCGACGATGTATCGCATCGCGCCGCAGAATCTGGCGTGGGCGCTTGAATCCCTTGTCGCCGGCGAAGTGGTCAATCAGATCGTCGTGCCGGAAGAGACGGCACGGTGGGCGCGCGTCGCGCTCGACCGGATGCTGGCGATCAAGTAGCCGCACCGTCAAAGTTACTTGAAGCCAAGAGCATCAAGACTTCAAGCGACACAGCGACCATCGTAGGCGCGTCACATCTGTCACTCTGAACTAGAGACACGCAATCGAAGGAGGAGAGAAGTATCCTTGGCTGATCTAAACGACCGCGTCGCGGAGACCGTCCCCGGCCAATACTACGTCGACACGCAGTGCATCGACTGCGACGTCTGCCGAGACACGGCGCCCGACAACTTCACACGCTCGGACGAGAACGGCTACTCGTTCGTCTACAAACAACCGGAGAACGAAGAGGAGCAGCTTCTCTGTGAAGAGGCGCTCACCGCCTGCCCCGTCGAAGCCATCGGCAGCGACGGCTGAACAAGCAGGCAATTTATCAATCATTAACGGGGTCGTCGAAAGCTTTCTGCAAAGGAAGTCTGGAAGCGACCTCGCTCATTTTGAAAAGCAAAAGACTTTTTCCGCGAATTACAGTTGATTTCGTCTTCCAGTTTTATGAGAGGTGCGATTCGGAGTTGACGTTATTTGAGGGCGTCAAAGTTGGGACAGTAATCTATACGATTATTTTTATCCACCCATCTTCAATCTGCACCTCGTACGATTCGATGTCTTCTCCGGCGCGGGTGAGACACTGGCCGGTGCGGAGGTCGAAGCGCCAGCCGTGCAAGTCACATTCGACAATGTGTCCGCAGAGGTGGCCGTCGGCGAGCGGCGCGCCCCGGTGCGGGCAGAAATTCTCGATAGCGAAGAACTGGCCGCCGATGTTGTAGAGCGCGAGTTCTCGACCGCCTTCGAGGTCGACGGTCGCGCCACGCCCGGGCGGCACGTCAACGGCTCTGCCAACTGTCACCGCATGCCCGGCGCGGCGCGGCTTTCTGGGATTGCGAAACTTGTCGACGGGTAATTGCATGACGCCGGAAATCGTAACAAACTGCCTGTCAACCGGGCAACGCGTCAGCCGACTGTGCATCCCCCGTCAATTTCACGCGAGCGCGCAAGCACCCGCCGCGCGCGGCGTTCAATGACACGAACAGGCGCCGCCGAATTGTTCATCATTTAACTCTCCTTCGCGCGGCGAGAGAGAGATACAGCTAACAAAGGAGCGAACTAAAATGAGGAAAGCGATTTTAATGGCGACGGGCATCATCGTCATCATGCTCGCCGCCGTCTTTGGCGCCGCCGCGACCGCAGCGGAAGTCATCACGGTGCGCGGGCGGCTGGCCCGGACGGTCGAAGAGGGCGGGTGGTTGATCGCGACCGATGCGCAGAAATATCTGATCCTGAATGCGACGCGCTTTCGCAGAGAGACGTGGTTCCGCGAGGGCGCGGAGGTCGAAGCCGAGGGCGAGACGAAGCCGGGGACGATGACCATTTATCAGGAAGGCATTCCGTTCGAGGCGCGCACGATGCGCCCGCAGAGCGGAGGGAGCGGCGGCAGCAGAGACGGTGCAGCGCTGGTGACGGGCGGCAACCCGAACGACGTCACGCGCGTCAGTGTGAGCGGAGAGGCGACCGTGCAGGCGCAACCCGACACCGCGATCATCACGATTGCAGTTGTCACACAGAATGCCAGCGCGTCAGAGGCGCAGGCCGAGAACGCCAGTAAGACCGATGCCGTGGTGCGCGCCGTGAAAGCAGCGGCGGGAGCCGGCGCCGAGGTCAAGACGAGCGGCTACAGTTTGCAGCCGCAGTACGTCTATCAGCAGAACGAGGCGCCGACGATTACCGGTTATAACGCGCGCAACAGCGTCCTCGTGACGACCGGCGAGTTAACCAAGGTCGGCGGCGTGATTGATGCGGCGGTGCGCGCCGGCGCCAATAATATCGACAACCTCTCGTTCACGTTGCGCCGCGACCAACCGGCCCGCAATCAAGCGCTGACCGAAGCGACGCGCGCTGCGGTGAACAAAGCGCAGACACTTGCGAATGCGCTCGGCGGTCGCGTCGTGCGGATCGTCGAAGTGCAGGAGGGAAGCGCGGCGCGTCCGCCGATCACCTACCAAGCTGAATTCAGCAGGGCGTCAGTAGCGAAGGCGGACACGGCGACGCCGATTGAAGTCGGTGCGCTCGACATCAGATCGCAGGTGCAGTTGATCGCCGAAGTCGAAGTAGTAGGGCAAAAGTAAAAAGGTAAAAGGCAAAAGTGACAGCCAGTCGGAACAGATGTGAGATGCTGGATGTTAGTCAAAGCACGCAGATGTTCCAGCCAACATCTGACATCCATCATCTACTTCATTCATCATTCATACCGATAAACTTTCGCGCGAGGTGGTTAATTACCGGACGCCGCGCCGCTGGCAATCCCTATCGGGGCGAGTATAATTGTCTGCGTTCCCATTGAAGTCATCTAAAGTCGGATCAGGCACGACACCCAACCGCGGCGGCGGCGGATACCTCTTGAGGTAGAAGAGTGGAGCGAGGTCTGTTTCAGACGTTTGATCTTTGCTGTTGAGACGTTAGAGTTACTGAGTTGAACTGTTCGGGAGGACGCATGTCGAGATACCGTGATGACGGTGATGATTATTACGGCGGCGGCGGGCGGCCCGCACGGCGGGAAGAGAGCCACTACGACGACCGCGGCGAATCGCGGCGTGGTGATTATTACGGACGATCAGTCGGCCCTCCGCGCGGCGGCGACGATGATTACGGTCGCGCGCCCCGCGGCGAACGCTTTGATAACCCGTCTGAGGGCAGGCGCGGCGAGCGTATCTACGATGACTATGCGCGTCGAGACGGAGGTGTTGGTGATCGCTACCGCGGCGAGCGAGAGGATTACGGCCCCCCTCCCGAACGGGTTTACAGTCAGACTGACTACGGCCGGACTTACGCGCGCGGTGGACGGCGCGGCGCTTCGCGTTCGCATGTGCGTTGCCGCGACATCATGACGCGCGATGTGACAGTGGCGACACGCGACGCGACGATTACCGAAGTCGCATCGATGATGCGCGACGAAGACACCGGCGTGATCCCAGTCGTGGATCGGGCGGAGACGGCCACACCATCTGTTGACGCGGGTGCGCAGGAGTCGCGACGCGCGAAGAACAGTTACTCCGGCAACGGCAAACTCGTCGGCTTAATCACTGACCGCGACATCGTGGTGCGCGCCATTGCCGAAGGGTTGGACACGCACACGACGCGCGCCGAAGAGATCATGACAACCGACATCCACACCGCCCAACCGAACGACCGCGTGATCGACGTGATCCGCAAGATGGGCGACAAACAGGTGCGGCGCATCCCTGTCGTCGACCGCGACGGCAGCCTGCGCGGTATCATCTCGATGGCCGATATCGCGCTCGAAACCGAAGAGGATCGCGAACTAGCCGACGCCCTCGAAGAGATTTCCAGCGGCTCGTCTTTCTGGAGCAAAGTTTTCGGATAAACTTAAACAGAGTGATGAGTACTGAGTTAAAGGCATTGACTCAGTACTCATCACTCAGTACTCAGTACTTAGAACATGGCAAAATCAATTGATCGTTATTTTCGTTTGATGCCGATGGGTCGCGCGGGGCGTCCGGCGGCGGGCGGCGGGCGGCTTTGGTATCCGTCGGCGGATGTCTACCGGACACGCGACGGGTGGGTCGTCAAGCTCGAACTGGCGGGGGTGCGCCCCGACGAGATCGAGGTCCGCGTCGAGCGCGCGACGCTACGTGTCACAGGCTGCCGCCACGATACTTTCTATACTGAAAGCATCTCTTACCACCAACTCGAAATCACATATAGCCGGTTTGAAAAGATCATCGATTTCCCGTGCCAGATTGAAGGCGCGAGCGTCGCGACCGATTACCGCGACGGGTTGTTGATCCTACACCTGCGCAGCCCGGCGGACTGTGGCGAGAACGTTGCGCCCCGGCGAGAGGGTTAAGGTGAAAGGCAAAAATGAAAATCAGTCGGAACAGATGTGAGATGTTGGATGCTGGTTGTTGGTCAAGATAGGTGGGTAATGTTGCCAACAACATATGACATCCGGCATCTAATTCACTGAACTTTTATCCCGCAAAATCATTGTGCGAGGTACTTAACACACGCCGGTAATACACTCAGGGGATTTTTTTTATAATCATGGCTGAAGAGACTCGTCATACAACCCAAGATACTGACCAGGCTGAAACTTCCGGCGCATCGTCGCAGGCGCTCAACCAACAACCGGCGCCGGCGCCGCCCACCGCGCCCGACGACCGCCAACCGGCGGAGCGGCGCGATGCACTCGATGTGTTCGACATTGCGGTGTTGCCGCTCCAAAGCACAACGCTCTTCCCCGGCACGGTCGTGCCGCTGGCCGCCGGGCGTCCGCGCTCCATCGCCGCGGTCGAGGCGGCGCTGGCGACGAGCGAAAAACTGATTGCGTGCGTCAGCGTCCGCGACGGGCGCGGCGGAGAGATCGAACCGACGCCCCCCGACGACCTTTACCAAATCGGCACGCTGGTGTCGATCAAGCGCATGATGCGTACGCCCGACGCGATTCAGTTGATCGTACTCGGCACCGAGCGCGTGCGCGTCGTCGGGTGGTCGCAGACCGACCCGTTCCTGCGAGCGCGCGTGCAGGTCATGCCGCCGCCACGCACTATCGATGCGCAGCAGGTCGAAGCGCTGTGGCGCAATATGCAGTCGCTGATTCAGCAGGCGCTGGCGCTGTTGCCGCAGGTGCCGCAGGAGATTCGCGCGTCGGTGCTCGGCGCGACCGACCCCGTCCAACTCGCATACTTTCTCGGCTCGGTGCTGAACCTCGGCCTTGAACAGGAGCAGGCGATGCTCGAAGCGGAGACGGTCGATGAACTGCTTCAAATCGCTTACGCGCGGCTGGCGCGCGAGCTTGAGATCATGGAGATTCGCTCGAAGATTGCGAACGAAGCGCAGTCCGAAATGAGCAAGGCGCAACGCGACTATATTCTGCGTGAGCAGATGAAGGCGATTCAGAAGGAACTCGGTGACGACGAGGGCGGCGAGCGCGCCGAGGCCGAGATGATGCGCGAGCGTCTGGATCAAGCAGACTTGCCCGATGAAGTACGCAAAGAGGCCGAGCGCGAGTTGAAGCGGATGGAGCGCCTGCCCGCCGCCGCGCCCGACTATCATGTGATCCGCACGTATTTGGAGTACGTGCTCGAACTGCCGTGGAAGAAGTCGTCTGAGGACAAGCTCGACCTCGCCGAAGCGCGCCGTATCCTCGACGAAGATCATTACGGCCTTGAGGACATCAAGGAGCGCATCCTCGAATTCCTCGCGGTGATTAAGCTCCGGCCCACGTCAAAGAGTCCGATTCTCTGTTTCGCCGGCCCACCGGGCGTCGGCAAGACGAGTCTCGGTCGCTCGATAGCGCGCGCGCTCGGTCGCGAGTTCGAGCGCATCTCTCTCGGCGGCATGCGCGACGAGGCGGAGTTGCGCGGCCACCGTCGCACATACATCGGCTCGATGCCCGGCAGAATCATTCAATCGCTCAGGCGCGCGAGCGTCAACAATCCGGTGCTGATGCTTGACGAGATTGATAAGCTCGGCGCGGACTATCGTGGCGATCCGGCGTCGGCGCTACTGGAGGTTCTCGACCCGCAGCAGAACAACACGTTCCGCGACCACTACCTCGACCTGCCGTTCGATCTGTCGAAAGTCTTCTTTATCGCGACGGCGAATCAGTTGGCCCCAATCCCTCCGCCGTTGCGCGACCGCATGGAGATTATCCAACTCGCCGGCTACAGCGACCAGGAGAAGTTGCACATCGCGCTTCAGTATCTGGTGCCGCGGCAAATCATTGAGAATGGTTTGCGCGAAGAGCAGTTCTCAATCACCGATGGCGCGCTGATGTTGATTGCTTCGCGATACACGCGCGAAGCGGGCGTGCGTCAGTTTGAGCGCACCATTGGCAGCGTCGTCCGGAAGGCCGCGCTGCAAGTCGCGCAGGGTGGAACGGACAAGGTGACGGTCGATGTTGGCGACATCAAAGGTTTGCTCGGCGCGCCGCGCTTCTATCCGGAAGAGGCGCGCAAAGAGTTGCCGGCGGGCGTCGCAACCGGGATGGCGTGGACGGAGATGGGCGGCGAAATTCTGTTTATCGAAGCGACGCTGTTGCCGGGCGGCTCAGGCCTGACGCTGACCGGGCAACTCGGCGAAGTAATGCAGGAGTCGGCGCGCGCCGCTCGCTCGTACCTCTGGTCGCACGCTTCCGAGTTCGACATCGACCCGGCGATGTTCAAGTCTTATGGCTCGCATGTGCACGTACCCGCCGGGGCGATTCCGAAAGACGGGCCGAGCGCCGGCGTCGCGATGACTTCCGCGCTCGCTTCGCTGATGACCGGACGCCGCGTCCGCCCCGACACAGCGATGACCGGCGAGATCACGTTGTCGGGGATGGTCTTCCCGGTCGGCGGCGTCAAGGAGAAAGTCCTGGCCGCGCACCGCGCCGGGATTCGCCGCATCGTTTTGCCGGCGCGCAACGAAGCCGATTCTGAAGACATCCCGGAAGACGTGCGTCAGCAGTTGGAAATCGTCTACGTCGGGCGCATCGGCGAAGCGCTGGATGCGACGCTCGAAAAGGTCGTCTTCTCTCCGCCCCCACCGCCGTTCGCATTGGAGGACGGGCGCGAGCGCACGATGAACCAAGTCGAAACCGAAGCGATGAGACTCCGCAAAGCGTAATCACTAAAAACGTGCTCACTGAATTTACCTGCAAGCATTACTCGCCCGGAGCCTGATCTAAGCGCGCGAGAACGGTTCCATACAGACGAACCGTGACGCCCAAACGACTCACCCCAGTGCAACGTTGCGAACGACGTTGTCGCCCCCGACCAGCCGCCCTGCTCATACCAGCGCGGCTGGTCAGCGTTTTGGATTGACACGTCACGACCGCACCCCGCATCAACGCAATCACACTCATGACCGCGTGCCAACGACGATTCGCCCCATCAAATAATCCACGCCGGATTGAATACTTGCGCGCGACAAAAATCAGCGCGTGCGACGTGTGATATGCTGCTCGCCACTAGCATTTACATTTCTGAAACGTGGCAGGTAAAAACCGATTCATGCGACGGATTATCAAGTCATCTCTTGTTGCTTCCGGCTTGATTCTATCGGTTGCACAGACGAGCCTGGCCGATGCGGGTGGCACAGTGTCGACAGAGCCGGCGACGGGCGGCGCGGCGGCGGCGCATGGCCTTGACCCGGTGGTGCTGGCCGCGATAGCGGTGATGCTTCTCGTCGCTAAACTCGGTGGCGAGATATTTACTAAGATCAAACAGCCGGCGGTGCTCGGCGAACTCATCGGCGGGATTGCGGTCGGCGGCCTCTCGCTATTCGGACTGGGGGTGATCGATGTGCTGCGCGCCGACGCGATTATCGCCGCGCTCGCCGAGATCGGCGTCATCATTCTGCTGTTCGAGGTCGGGCTGGAATCGAATCTCAAACAGATGGTCGAGGTCGGATGGTCGTCGCTGTTGGTGGCGACCGCCGGCGTGGTCGCGCCGTTCTTTCTCGGTTGGGGTGTCGCTGCGTATTTCATTCCTGACGAAGCTCGGCTCGGCCACATCTTCATCGGCGCGACGCTGTGCGCAACGAGCGTTGGGATTACGGCGCGTGTTCTGAGAGACCTCGGTCGACTACAAACGCGCGAGTCGCAGATCATTCTCGGCGCGGCGGTGATCGACGACGTGATAGGGCTGTTGATTCTCGCCGTCGTCGCCGGCGCGATTCGAGCGACGGCGGTCGGCGGGAGCCTCGCGATGACGGACGTTCTTTTGATCGCGGCGAAATCCGTCGCTTTTCTAGTCGGCGCCATCTTCGTCGGGCAGTACGTCGTGCCGCACTTGTTCCGCGGCGCGGGCCGTCTGCAAAGTCGCGGCGTGATGGTTTCGTTCGCGGTGGCATTCTGTTTTTTCATGGCGTGGGCGGCGGCAGGTGTCGGTCTGGCACCCATCGTCGGCGCGTTCGCCGCCGGCCTCGTGCTTGACGAGGCGCATTTCGAAGTCTTTCTGCAACGCGGCGAGCAGCCGCTCGAACAATTGCTCGCGCCGGTCAGCGCTCTCCTAGTGCCGATCTTCTTCGTGCTGATGGGAATGAAAATCGATTTGCGAGTGTTCGCGCGCCTTGACGTGCTCGGCTTCGCGGCGGCGCTGACTTGTGTCGCAATCATCGGCAAACAGGTCTGCTCACTGGCGGTCATCGAGCGCGGCGTCAACCGTCTCGCCATCGGCCTCGGCATGATTCCGCGCGGCGAGGTCGGTTTGATATTCGCCGGCATTGGGGCGACGCTCGTGCTGCCGAACGCGCAAGGGGTGAGCGAGCCGGTGATCGGCGCGGCGACGTTCGGTGCGGTTGTCATCATGGTGATCGTCACCACACTCGTGACACCGCCCGCGATGAAGTGGGCACTCGCGCGCCGCGAGTTGCCACGCGAGACAATCATCGGCGTGCCCGCCGTCGCCGCCCGCGAGACCGAAGAGTAAACAGTTTTGAGTTTTCAGTTGAAAACCGAAAACTGAAAACTCAAAACTGTTCTCCGGGCCGCGTTTCAAACATCACTACACAATCAAATCAAGGAGGATTAAAAACGATGGTCAGCAGGAAAGCACAAAGCAAAGCGGGAATCTCAGAGCAGCGGCGCGGCCAGCAGATGGGCGACGAGCGCAGCCAGCAATCCCAATCTCTGGAGGAGAAGGAAGACACGCCAGCGATGAATGGGCGGCGCGGCGCGGCGAGCAAGTTCTACGCCGATGCATCATCGCAGGCGGTGGGCAGCGACGGCGAAGCGCCGAGCGATGTTTCGCCCTCGACCGCGGCGGCCATCCCAACCGGCCAACCACAGGGACAGTCAGGCGGCGAAAAGGTTTTCAAGCAACGGCAAGCCAAGACGAAACAAAAGTAAACTCGATGGTGGGTAGTGGCTCGAACTGGGGAGAGATTCTTCGCGCACTTTGCGTCTTTCCTTGGCGCGCTTCGCGAGTCCCGCGACCTGAATCAATTCCGCACGATTGAGCTTCCCTGTAATCACCGCCAGGTCGGTGCGGTTGAGGCCGGAAGTGTGCGACAGCAAATCACGGATCGTGATTTTCGCGTCCGCTTCCGGGTCGCGCATTTTGAAGTACGGCAGGAACTTCTTCGGCGAGTCGTCGAGCGCGAGTTTCCCATCGTCGGCAGCTATCGCCGCCGTCATCGCAGTGAAAGCTTTGGTCGAAGAGCCGATGGGAAACAACGTGTCCGGCGTGACCGGAATGTTGCGTTCGAAGTCTTTGACGCCGAGGCCCTTGATGTAAATCACCTTGTCGTCCTTAACAATCACCAGCGACGCGCCGGGAATGCTCCACTCTTTGCGCTTCGCATCAACAATCTTTCCGATGGCGGCGAGACGAGTCGCCAGATCGGTCGCGGACGGAGTTGTCGCGGCCTGCTGTTTCGCTGCTTCCTGAGTTGACGCCGCGACAGACAGGGGCGCGACCGTGTTGGCAACAAAGACCAGCAACGCCAGAACGAGATTCAAATATCGTTTCCAAGACATAAGAATTTAACTCTCCTGAATTTTGATGGATTGGAACAATAGTCACGTGCGTGATCGCGATTGGCAGTCGCATGCCATCAGAACACCGATTGTGTAGAAGGCTTTGCTCGTGACCGCCATCTCAACCGGAACCGGCGGTCACGAGCAAAGGTTCTCAAACGAGCATAACCTCATCGCCATTAGCAGTACGGCATTGTCAGGCGGAAGGTTTAGCGAAAGCCAAATGACAAAAGGCAAAAGTGAGGCGAAGAGTTCTCCGCGATACTTTTGCCCTTCACCTTTTTACTTTGATCTTATTCAACGACCCATGTGTCGCCGCTGTGGATCAATTTCTCAAGGCTACCGCGCCCCTGTTTCGTAATCGCGGCGTCAATCTGCGCCTGCATCATGTCCTCGTAGGTGTCGCGCTCGACGGTGCGGAAGATGCCGACCGGCTGAGGAAATTCCGGGTACTCCATCCGCGCCAGCATGAAGGCGACCGACGGGTCTTTCTGATAAATGTCATGCACGAGCAGATCGTCCACCGTGATGCCACCCTCACCGATGTTGACGACTTCGGGACGCGCGCCGTTCATGCGGATGCCGCGGTTGCGCTCCTTCCCGAAGATCATCGGCTGGCCGTGCTCAAGATAGATCACATTGTCGGAGCGCACGGTGCGCTCGGCGAAGTAATCGAACGCATTGTCGTTGAAGATATTGCAGTTCTGATACACCTCGACGAACGAGACGCCCTTGTGCCGCGCCGCCGCCTGCACGATCACGCCGAGGTGCTTGACATCAATATCGATGGAGCGCGCGACAAACGTTGCCTCACTCGCGATGGCGACCGATAGCGGGTTGAGCGGATAATCAATCGTCCCCATCGGCGTTGACTTCGTCTTCTTGCCGAGTTCGGAAGTCGGGCTGTATTGCCCCTTCGTCAAGCCGTAGATGCGGTTGTTGAAGAGGATGTAATTCAAATCGAGGTTGCGGCGGATGGCGTGCATAAAGTGGTTGCCGCCGATGGAGAGCGCGTCGCCGTCGCCGGTGATGACCCATACGGAGAGGTCTGGATTCGCCGCCTTGATGCCGGTCGCGACCGCCGGCGCCCGCCCGTGAATCGAGTGGAAGCCGTAGGTATTCATGTAGTAAGGAAAGCGCGACGAACAGCCGATGCCGGAAACGAACACGATCTTCTCGCGCGGGATGCCGAGTTCCGGCATCACCTTCTGCACGTTGTTCAGAATCGCGTAGTCGCCGCAACCGGGACACCAACGGACTTCCTGGCCTGAAACGAAATCCGCCTTGGTCAGTTTCGATGGCGGCGGCGCGACCCCACCCGCGACAACCGACCCCGGCTCGCTCTCCGGTGACGGGCCACCGCCGGAGACATTGCCGCCGATCCCGCGCGCCTCCTCCTCGCTCACATGCTTGCTGTTGCCGTTCGTCCCGATGCTGTTTGTGCTCATGTTCAACTCCTTACTTTATGAATAGCGTGACTTTATGAATGGCGTTGGCGTGCTTAAGAAATGTGCATCTCTTCTTCGTCATCGGATGCGTGTGGGGCGACGAAAATCTCTGTGGGTGCAGCGTCACCGTTCGGCACTTCCCCGCCCTGTGTATCGTTCGGTCTTGCCCACGATCCATTGACGAAGGCGGCGTGTTCGGAATTCTTCCCCATGAATTTATCGTAACGCCCCGTCGCCCGCTTGCCTTTGTAGTAAAGCCTGAGCACCGGCTGGCCCTCGGTCGAACGAACCTCAAGACACGGCTCCAACCCGTGGCCGGTGTCGAGATGGACGAAGGCGAACTCGGAAATCATCTCCAGCTTGAAATGGACGTGATAATTCGGGCGGTTCCGCTTCTGCAAAACCCGCTCGTTGCCATCGCGCCCAAGCTCGATCTTGCCGACGATATTCGCAGACGCCGCGCTGTTCGGCACCGCGACAATAAACTTGCCCATCTCGCAGGCGTCTTCGAGTAAGTCCCAAAATACTTTGTCTTCCATGATTATGCTTTTCTCTGATTCAGGGGCGTGAAAGCGTAACGATTAAAAATCTTATGTGCACCAGACCGCTTGAAAGTTACATTCAGGAGCGCCAGCAACTTAGTCGGCGCAGAAACTTCAACTGTTGATCGTGCCGTCGTTAATCTCGTTCAGGCTTTTTCGGGCGCGGGCGTTCGACGCGTTGCCGTTAAGCACTCGCTCGTAGTGTGAAACGGCGATGGTTTTCGCGCGCTTCATTTGGCCGGAGCGAAGCTTTGCTGTGATGTACGGCTTGAAGCAATCATACTTGTAATCGTGAAGGTCGTCGCGCAGCACCGCAAATAGGTCTTTATGAAAGTCGGCAATAATCATCGATGTCTCTTCAGCGAAAGGGCCGTCGGGAAACTCTCTGAAGTAGCGGAACGCCGCCGCGATGTCGGGCATCTCCCCTAAACCATGCGCCGTCCTGACGCCCATAATTGTTGAGAAGAGAGTGTGCTTTCTATACGCGGACTTCGGGTTCATCCAATGCGCATCAACGAGCAACTTGCCGGTGTAAACAAGATCATGCCAATAGCCCAAGTGAACGCCCATCTTTGCATACTTTGGCTGATAGTATTTAGCGTCGTCCCCACACGGGTAAAAGTCGGGATGGTCGTTATAGAATTGTCTCAACTGAGCATCAATCGCAACCAGTTCTTTGACGGTCGGCGCCGCTGCCACTTTTTCAAACTCGTCGGACAACTTCGGCAGCACCAAAGCAATGCGCCGCTGCCACTCATACGGGTTCGCTTCTTCTTTCAAACACTCTTCTTTGTTCGTCACCACCGGACTGACACTAACGCCGCGTGGCTCGCCGGGCGGAAGCACTCGAGAGCGGAGCCACACCGCCGCCATGCCGGAACCAACAGCGAACGTCACCAGCGCGATGAGAAATCTATGAATGAACCTTCTGATATTTAAGGATACGTCCTCCGCATCTTTTCCTCTAACAGCCTCTTAACAAAATGTTCTTCAATCCCGCGCACGACCTCACCAATCCGAAGCTGATATCATGACGCAAAGATTATTCAAACAGATCATCAACCGGCATTCTCCACCCCGGCACGGAGGGTTCGGCATCGGCCACTTCGCCACGCCGAAACACTTGCGGCACATCTGGGTCGGCAGCGTGATACGCCCTGACGACATCAGCGCCGAGCAAATCAACATCCCAGACGACGAGCGTGCCCGTCGCAAAATAGTCGCGCCTCTTTTCCGCCATCGCTGCTTCGGCAGTTTTGCCATAATCGTTTTCGCTGCGCACTTCAGCGGCGAAGACCGGCGGGCCGACGAGGTAGCTCATCGTGAGCTGACCCGTGTAGTAAGAAGCATCCGGACTAAATGCTTCGCGGTGCGGTAGGTTTACCTTATAAGCAACATTGTCAGGCAGAGCATAGCCACGCCCTGCGCGCATTCGGTAATCATCAAGGCTACGGTAAATTTTGCCTCCTGCGAAGCCCGGTAATCCTCCCGTCGGGGGCATAGGTACGATTTCTCCGTTTACAAGTTCGGCCTTACCTTCAACGCGCATCAGGTCATCAATCGTCGCTTCAACCTTTGTGCTCATGTCCTCACCTCTTACTCAAACAGATCATCGACCGGCATCCGCCATCTCGGCACGGCAGGCTCGGCGTCGGCCACTTCGCCACGCTGGAACACTTGCGGCACATCCGGGTCGGTGGCGCGGTACACTCTTACGGCGTTACCTCGCAACACATCCACGTCCCACACGACGAGCGTGCCCGTCGCAAAGTAGTCGGCACGCTTCTGCCGCATCTCGTTCTCAGCTTTCGCGCCGTAGTCACTTTTGTAGTCACTTTTACTGCGCACTTCCGCGGCAAAAACCGGAGCACCTTCAAAAAACTCAGCGCCCATCGGTCGCCCGGTGTAATAAGCCGCATCAGGGCTGAATGATTTTCGGTGCGGCAGATTAACACTGAACCCTTTATTGTCGCTGACGGCGC
>JALZJL010000064.1 GCA_030859785.1 Acidobacteriota bacterium | reverse complement strand
TCTTGTCGCAACGCACCAACCTCTTGTCGTAACGTGGCGACTTCTTGCCCAACCGTGCCGACCTGTTGTCGCAACGCGGCGAACTCTGCCAAGACGCGCTGCTCGAACGGTGTCGCGCCGGGCAGTTCGCGTGTGGTGTCTTCGTTCATGCTCATCGGGTCTCCTTATTCGGACAGCACGTTGGACGAATCCTGCGGCGACGCCGCGACAAAAACCTGCTTACGATCTAACCAGCTTGGCGACCGGTGTCACGGGTTCAACTCCGCGCGTCCGCGAACCGTGAATCTGGTACAAAGACCGATCAACATTCGCTTCGGTGCCGACCAATTGCGCCAGCGAGATGCCGGCCATCGCGCTCTGCACAATCTCGTGCAGCCCGACGATCACCGGGCGGATGCCGCAGTCGCCGGTATGGACGCATTGCTCCAGCACCCCGGTGTAGCTTTTGCAATGTCCATCCAACACGTCTTCGTCGAGCACCTTAATGATTTCATTGAGGTGAATTTCCGATGACAGGCGCGCCAGTTGGTAGCCGCCTTTGGTTCCCCGAATCGAATTGACCAGGCCGGCCTTGTTCAAAATCCATAACAGCTTACCGGCGTTTGCAACCGAAATGCCTTCGCGCTCCGCGATCTGCGCGAGCGTTAAAAACTCGCCTTCGCGCAAGCGGGCCAGTTGCACAAGACACCGCAAGCCGTACTCTTCCTGTGCTGAAACTTTCATATCGAAGTCCCACCGACAAATACCGCATGTCCAAGGAACGAAGTCAGTATAAGCAATACCTTACTTTTTCGTCAAGATTGCAGATGAAATTATTGATGAACAACAAACTGATGCGTGTCAGTCATTTACGCGACGCATTCAAAATTCCAGGATGTAAAATTGACTGACGAGATAGTTATTTCGTCGATGCTTCGGGAACCGGCTTCGAGGGCAGTAGGGCGGCGGCGGCTCGGTCCACAAACCACGTTAGTGTGCCGGCGGTTGGACGGATGAGTTGAGCCGGCAGCGCAACTTTATCATCGACGGCTCCAAAAACTCGCGCCAGCGTTTCGGCTTTGGCAGCCCCGGTGACGATGAAGATGATATCGCCGGCGTGGTTTATGACCGGCAGCGTCAGCGTGAGGCGAAAGGTGTTGAACTTTTCGACCTGGTTGGCAGCAACCCACACGGTCTGTTCATCCAGTGCGCGCGTGCCGGGAAAAAGTGACGCCGTGTGACCGTCATCGCCCATTCCCAACAAAATCAAATCAAACTCCGGCCACGTCGTGTCGCCGAAGAAGGCGCGCAAGTCATCTTCGTATCGGCGTGCGCTCTCGTGCGGTTCACGCTCGCCTTCCATGCGGTGAACTTGTTGCGGTGAAACGTCGAGGTACCGGAGCAAGGCTTCGTTCGCCATCCGGTAATTGCTGTCGAGATGATCGGGCGGTACACAACGCTCGTCGCCGAAGAAGAAATGTACTTTCCGCCAATCGAGCGTTGGTCGGAAGTCGTCGCCCGCGAGCATTTCATAAACCCGCTTCGGGGTCGAGCCACCGGCCAGCACGACGTTGAAACGCCCGCTTCGATTGATGACCGCCCGACCCTTTTCGACGAATACCTCGGCGACCGCCCGCGCGACACTTTCGGCATCGTCACGAACCCGCACGGCAGCGAATGTGTCTTCCCTGTTCATCAATCCACCCGGCCCTGATTTAACGCGCACCGCGCCGCACCGTACAGCGAAGTCTTATTGTCGAGAATGATATGCACCGGCATCGATGCCACGAGATGCTTCATCCGTCCCTTGTCCAGAAATGTTTTGAGGAACGCGCCGTCCTTCATCTTTTCGAGAATCTTCGGCGCGATGCCGCCGCCGACAAAGACGCCTCCGACCGACTTCAGAATCAGCGCCAGATTTCCGGCCATCGCGCCGTAGATTTCCACGAACATGTCGAGCGCCTCCATCGCCAACTCCGACTCTTTCGCCAGTGCCGACTTCGAGATGGCGGCGGAAGGGTCTTCCGCTGCCCTGATCTCCCTCGCGAGTTCCGGCACCTCACCGGCGAACCTTTTGTCGAGCAGAAATGAGTAGATGTTCAATAGCCCCGGCCCCGACAAAATGCGCTCGTAGCTGACGTGATCGCCGACTTTTTCCGTCAGCCATTCGAGCAGATCGCTTTCAAGCGCGGTGCGCGGCGCGAAGTCGATATGGCCGCCCTCGGAAGGCATCGGATGATAGTGTGCACCATCCCAGAAAATGCCGGCCACTCCCAGCCCGGTGCCCGCCGCGATGAGCGCGCGATGACCGTGGCGTTGTGGACTGTCGCCTGGATTCACCGTGTGCAACTGCGCCGGCGTGAGCGTCTCGACACCATAAGCCATCGCTTCAAGGTCGTTAATTAAAGCCGCGCTCTTGACGCCAAGCGCCCCGGCCAAACCTTCCGTGCTCACCGCCCACGCGAGGTTGGTCGCGTCGACGTGCCCGCCGATGACCGGCCCGGCGATGCCGAAGCAGGCGTGCGTCAAACGTGGCCGGTGCTTTGACACGAACTCGTCGAGAATGGAGTCGAGTGAAACATATTCACTGCTCGGAAAACTTTCCAGTGTGGTGATGGAACCGATGCCGCGCCCGTCGCTTTCGAACAGGGCGATGTTCGTTTTGGTGCCGCCAATGTCCCCGGCGATAATCATAAGTTTTCATCCCGCTCAACCTCAGTCTGACACTCAACCGCCATGCCTCCCCACCGCCGACAATCCACGGTTAAGGATTAAGGACAAAATACATTCACCGCGGAGCACGCCGAGCAAACACACAGCTATGCACCTGATTGATGCTGTCTTTAATTTCTCCGCGCCCTCTCGCGTTCTCTGCGGTGAAATTCGGCGAAGTTATTTAATTCGTAATTCCAAACAAGCATCGGCCAGAGACCACATCAGGGCCGCATTAATGTTTCATTGTAATCTGACGCTGGCGCATCGCGCCGACAAGATGAGCAGCGGCCTTGACTGCTTTTTCATAGGCTGCGTCGCGAGCCAGAAAACTCAACTCTCGACTGAGGCGCTCTCCCTCACGCCGCACTTCGTATGGCAACACACGCCCGACCGCCAACTCTTCCCCGCCAATGCTGATTCCGGTCACAAGCTTCGTTCCTTCGGGTCTGAGCGCGACGTGAAACCGCGCCTCCGCGCCCGCGCTGGAGGTCAGCGAGATGGCGAGGATACGGGGTTCGCCAGCTTCACCGGTTGGCGTCGCGCGCAACCGAACGCTGACGGGACGATGTGCGCCCGTCTGCATCGTGAAGCGAAGCGCATCATCCTCTCTGACCACTTCCAACGGCTCCGCCTGCCAGCCAAGTTGCGCGCTCAACCACCCGACGATGAGTAGCGCCCGCAACGTAATCGCGCCCGAAGAAGCACCAGGCTGTTCGTAGATAATTTCTAATTGGTCGATTTGGTCGAGATGCTTCCGGTACTCCGGCACGTCCCAGAAACTGGCGAGCAGCGTCCGCCACGCAGTCAGTTGCCCCCAGCTTAAATCACTGAGTTTCAGTTTCGTCTGTGGCGCACTAATCACTTCCGCCAGACGCAGGAAATTCTCATCCGGCTGAACAAATGAAGTTGAATCAATCACCACCCGATCCGCCGTCGCGGCGAGTCGCTGAAAAAGTTTGTCGTCGAAGTCAGGCACATCCTTCCACCACAGAAAGACCGGCACGTCTGGAATCAACAACGGCGCGACCGCACTAGCCAGAGTCTCTCCGGCGACACCGTTGGCCTCAATCGTAATTTGCTCTCCGCAAATCTGCTTCGCGCCTTTGCTCGACAACTGGCAACGTGTCGAGACGTATGCATCCAGCTTCGGCTCGCCGTCCTGGTCTATGACCAACACCAGCATCCGGGCGGGGTGCTGCTCAATGACATCGTCGAGCACCTCGTCGACCTTCGCGCGGCTATCAGGGTGCAGCGTACACGCCACCAGATTCAGCACGCACGCACGCGTCACGCCCGATGCTGCCGCATCCTCGCGGCCCTCGTCGTTATCACGGCCCTCGGTCGCCGTCGACCACATCGCCGTCAACTCCTTTTCGAGCCGCGCGACTTCAATTCCTTTCGCTGCCGAGAGCGCGACGGAATGTTCCTGCGTTTCCATATCGATGCCGCTAAATAGTTTTCAGTTTTGAGTTTTCGGTTTTGAGCTCAAAACTTAAAACTGTTTACTTTTGCCTTTCTACTTTCACGGCCTGCGCCAGTGACGACTCTGATTCTCGATGAGTTTGTGAGACGCTTCCGGACCCCACGTTCCGGCTTCGTAGTTCGGGAAGCCGGCGTCTGCTTTCGCCGCCTCCCATTCGTCGAGAATCGGCATCACAAGTTCCCATCCGCGCTCGGTCATGTCGTTGCGCGCGTACAGCGTCGAGTCGCCGAGAATGCAGTCGAGAATCAAACGCTCGTAGGCCTCGGCGAGTTTGACGCCGAACGAAGCGCCATAACGGAAATCCATGTTGACGCTTCTGATGCGCGTCGATTGTCCCGGCACCTTCGCAGCGAAGCGCATCGTGATGCCTTCATCGGGCTGGATGCGAATCACGAGTTGGTTCGGTGTCACTCCCTCCAGCATCTCTTCGCCGAAAAGTTGCAGCGGCGCGGCCTTGAATTGAATCGCGATTTCGGTGACGCGCTTTGGCAGACGCTTGCCGGAGCGGACGTAAAACGGCACGCCTGACCAGCGCCAGTTATCGAAGTACATCGTAATCATTGCGAACGTTTCGGTCGTCGAGTCGGGTGCCACGTCCTTCTCTTCGCGATAGCCGGGAACAGATTTGCCGGCTATCGAGCCGCGGCCATACTGCCCGCGCACGCATTCAGCGCGGACACGCTCCGGCGTAAACAT
>JALZJL010000056.1 GCA_030859785.1 Acidobacteriota bacterium | reverse complement strand
TGCCCATCCCGTTCAACCACGTCACTTCACGCCCCCGGTCCACGACAACCGCAATCAACCATCACAGGCACACGAAAACAGTCAGCACAAGGAAAGAGTCATGCAACTGACGCTCTCTCGCTGATGCCAACTCATCGGCTTGCGGCTGTTCTGTGGTTCTTCGCTGCTTAGAAACCAAGAAGCGAGAAGATGGAAAATGCTCCATCATTGGACGAAGCTCGTGCGCCGGATGAGGACGTTTGTTTCGTCATCGCCAGTAATGCCAATTGCGACTCTGAAGGCACGTCTCTGACGACGCTTACTTGTTCGATCCTGAGAGCGGGTCCCATCCATCGCTCGATGCGCTGCGGTGTGACAGTCCAGAAATGCGTGGCGGCTTCTTCCGCGCGCGCGCCGACGGGAACAGCCCAGATGCACGCCCGCCTGGATGCGACAGTGTGCAGGGTGTAATGATAATTGCCGGAGGGAGAAAAAAGAGATTTTCCGTTATTCGAGATGCGCTCGCGCTTTTCTCGCCCCCACAAACGCTCGTCGAGTTCGCTGAAGTCATGCGGGAAGCGTCCCGTCTGCTGGTGAAACTGCCGTAAGTCTCTCACGACTGTTTCAAGATTCGGGCGCGGCAGTTGAGATTCAAGTCTTTGATGGGTCGTGTACGCGCCGTAACACACGCTCACGATCAGCGACAGAAGCGCACCGATGAAAATGAGATAAGTCAATCGCAGCTTACCGCGCGATGCTTGCTGCGGTTGAGGTGCTGCGGATTGCATGGAACGATTGCTCATCAGCGCGCACCGATCTCTGCCCGAATTTCATCGAGGTCATAAACGTCCGTTTCACCGATGCCGAACAAACGCTCTTGTTCTTCTTCGGTCAATCGCGCTTCCATGCGCTCAACTTCCGCGTAGGCGGCATCCGCGCGGGTCACATCGAAGTAGCTATTAGAGGTGCGCTGAACCCTTTTGTAACGTACAGACTCACCATTGCCGAACAACTCTGTGAGAAGCGCGTCATCGGCAACTTTGACCGTCTCATATAGTGTTTGTAGTTCGTCTTGTGACATTTCGCGGAGAGACTTCTTCATTACCGGCTGACCTATGCTTTTCAAGCAGCAGGCTGGTTTAGGTATTTCTCCGTGCGGTCGCGGCGCGTGCCGACGCTCGCCGTAAGTTGATTTAAACCTCTCTCGGCAGCCGCTTCGACCACCTGCTCGCCCGTGACGACTCGTGTAAGCGTCAACGACGTTTGAGCTTTCGCTTCCCGTATCGCGTCAACTGTTGTCCGCGCGTCAGGCTTTGCGTCTAGCGCAAGCTTCGTCGCGGAATTAGCTTGCTCATTATTCGCTGAATCTTTCGCCGTTGTACTGTTGTTCTCTGTCGCCGTTTGTGGTGCGGCAACGTCCGGCGGAGCGTTCTCGCTCGCTGCGTAATTTTTCGCTTCAATTTGTGCTACCCCACCTTGTCGCTTCGCATTCGCGTCGCGCAGTTCGCGGGCGGCGGTGAGCGTTTCAGCTTCCGGAAGATTGATGATGCGCGGATAGCCGAACAGGGGCGGCAGCTTGCGCGGCGGCCGTTTAGCCGACGGCGGGAACGTCCACCTCACCGGCGGCATCGTCTCCGTAATCGTGATCGCTTGTTTGTGTTTAAGAAGCTGGCGCACCTCCGCCGGATCAATGAGCGGGCGGGCGGCTTCGGTCGTCCGCGTCTTGTCGTACTGCGTGCCGGGCGCGTCGTCGAAAGAATGTCCCCAGACGGTCGTTTGCCCGACGAGGCGCGCGGCGTAACTCGCGGTCACGTCGTCACAGCCGGGCAAGAATGTTTTCGTCGTGATTGAGCCTAAGATTGCGTTGAAGCCGTGTTCGCCGTACTGGTCGTAGCCTTGGCTCAAGTTCTGGTAGAAGAGGGCGACGGAGAAACGGCGTCCGCGCCCGACGCCCGCGATCTCTTTCAAGTTGACGATAGGGATGTTCGCCGCTTCATCACAAACAAACAAAACGGGCGTGGTGTCTTCTTTGACGATTGATTCGCGCAGCGTCTCGACCGCTTGCCCCAAGAACGTCATGAGCGGGATTTTGTAGCGGGACGCCGCGCCTTCCGGGATGACGACGAAGATAGCAACGCCCGGTTCGCGCAAGCGGTTGAAGTCAATGTAACGTGCGCCCGCTTGGTGTTCGCGTTTGAGAATCGTCGCGGTGATCGCTTGCGCGGCATCAATCGTGAACGGATTGATCTTCGCCGCGAGTCCGGTGAAGACGCTGCCGCGTGTCGCTTCCGGCGCTTTAGTGAACGTTCCCCACTGCACGCTCACATCATATTCTTTCGACGCCCCCAGTTCTTCACACAACTGTTCGAACGAGCGAAGCGCGATGAATTCACTGACCATCGCCGGCGTCGGGCGGTCAACAATCGTCGGCAGGTACAACAGGATGGCGGTCAGTAATGCCAGCTCCGCTTCGCCCCAGAACGGATCAGCGCCGGTGTGTTTTGTGCCTTCGAGGCCGAGCATGATCGTCGCCATCATGTGCGCGTACTCTTTGTTGCCTCTGCAAAAGGGGAGGAAATTCCAGCGATCCGAGTATTCCGGGTTCTGAAAATCGAGGCGATAGGTTTTGCGAAAATACTTCGCGCAGTATTCGTAGAGCTCGCCTTTCGGGTCGAGGATGATCGCCGAGCCGTTTTGTGACCACGCCTGCAAGTAGTTCATCAACAGCACCGACTTGCCCGCCCCGGGCGGACCGAAAAAGACGAGCGAGCCTAAGACCGTCTGCGGCGGCAAGATGAAGCGAAAGGGACGACGCAACGGGCGCGGTAGCGAGCCTAATTGCAATTCGCCTTGCCCCAGCGATTCCTTTGAAGGGCGCGCAAAGCCCGCTCCTTCCAGGTGAAGCGGAGAAGCCCAGTTCGCCGTGCCGTAAGTCAACAGTTGGTTGAAGCGATGATAGGGGAGAAAGACTTGCGCGGCTTCCGCGAGCGCGATGCCGATGGCGAACACGGCGAGGGCGAGAAAGACCAACTGCCCGACAAGACCGAACAGAAAGTACGTCGCTGCCAGCCGCAGGAAAAGATCAGAGAGATCGCCGAGCGCGATGAGAACAAGGATTTGAACCGCATCTTGCGAGCAACGCAAGAAAGCATAGTACGCCGGAAGGTACGGCTCATCGGCGCGGCGCGGGATCCCGTAGTCTGCGTCGAAGTGTTCGATGCGGTTCGTGAAAGACATGGGCGATTATTGATGTGCGTTCAATCCTCGCAGCCACGTTGCGAGTTTTTGTGGATCGGCGTCTGGCGGAAGCGTTGCGCGCATCGTCTCGACCGTCCAACCGTGCGCTTGAATCTCTGATGTAAGCGCAAACGGCGGCGGCAGGCGCACGCCTTCGAGGCGCATCGCCTGATAGAACCTGACGCGCGTATCCGCGCTCGCGGCGCGCTCACCATCAACATCGGGGACGCGCACGAGCAAACACGCGCCGTCTGCGCGTTCGCGCGGCACAGAGAGGATTTCGACGCCGAAGGGCTGCGGTCGAAAGCGAACGTGCAGCGTGGCGTGCGCGGAAGCGAAAGCCGCTTGATCGGGCAGGAGCGTAAGTCCCGGCGGCACTAGATTGCGCCCTGTGACTCCGTTGAGAAGTTCGTTGACGCTCATAACAGGACGACGCTCGGCAATCGCCCTGATGCCGTAAAGACCCGTCGCAATCGCCAGCGCGCCCGCCTCGCGCAACCTTGCTTCGGTGCGGTAAACCTCTCCATCGAAGATCGCCGCTGACGCCTGAGCGTTTCGTTCGCCCCTTTCATTTCTCGAACGCTCCGGTGCCCTCCTCGCCTCGACCGTGATGCGTGGATTGAGTCGCTCGACGAACGCGCGTCGAATGTGCCCGCCGCCAAGCAGCACGAGTAGCACGATTGTTGCCACCGCGCCTGTCACGAACATTGGCGAGATGGTAATGCCCTGCGTGGACTTGGGCTTCCCTTCTCTCATCATGCCGCCATCTCCAGAACTGCGCCGTCAATTGCAAACGCTTCCGCCACCCATTCATCAACCCGACGGTCTTCGATTTCCAGATGACGCTCAACACGCGCCAGTGCTTCGCGCAAACTCTTGATGTGGCTTTTCTGCTTGGCGAGATAGCCGACGTATTCATGAAGCACCGCTTCGTTCACTCCTGGCACGCGGTCGCGCACAAGCGCGCCGAGCAGGTCAATCAATTCGCGCAGTCCCGGCTTCTTCCCCACGCCCGGAATCATCTTGATGCACTCGTTGATCTTTACGACCGCCATCACGAGTTGCGGTGACGCGTCAGGCACCCGGCGACGCAAGATTTTCACTTCTTCGCATGGCGTCGGACTATCAAGCCATGAGTAGTAGCAACGCGAACGAAATGGCTCGGAAAGTTTGTGGCGCAGGTTGTTCGACGTGAAAATGACTACGGGGTGCCGCGTGCGGTCAGTCGCGCCTGTCTCCGCGTCGTAGATGCCAACTGGCTGGTTGAAGCGCGGGACGTGCGCGAAGCCGCACTCGCAAAGCTGCAACAACATGTCTTGTAAATGTTCGGGGAGCTTGTCCACTTCATCGAACAGAAAAAGCGGAACGCTGCCCGTTTGTGCGGCCCAGTAGTAAGCGTTCAGAGCTTCACCGAGTTTCAGGAAGCGCATCGTGTATTGCGCCTCCTGCGCCGCTTCGAGAGTTGCCGCCCCCGACGCGGTGGCTTGAATCACCCATTGATTCTGCGCCTCCCTATCCCACTCGTAGAGAATGTCGGCGAGCCCCAGTTCCGCCATACCCTGCAACGGAAAGAGCGTGAGATTGCACGCTTCGTAGAGTGCGTAAGCGAGCGCGGTCTTGCCCGCACCGGCTTCGCCTTCGATGAGCAGCGGGCGACCCGAGCGCAACGCTTGAATGAGATCGCTCAACAGTTGTCGCTGAATCATGTAGCCGGTTGAAGCGAGAGCGTCGGCTACCCGATCAACGCCGCCGGCGGCTAACAGCTCACGCGGATTGAGCGACGGCAAGTGCGGTTTCGGCGGCGGAATCATCTGCCCTTCCCTCCGCTCCCCATTGAAGCGAGAACTGATTCACTGATTCGGCGCATCTCCGGCCTCATGTGCGGCATCCCGGCGCGAATCTGTTCCGGCGTTCCCGTCGTGATCAGCGCGGCGAGCTGCTCGTCGCTTAGTTGTGTGCCCGCTCTTGAGATGGACGAATCGGCGAGCCGTTCGAGTTCCGGTGAATTAAGATTCCCTAAGCTCGCTCCGGCATCCACGCCTTGCACATCGCGCGGCATCTGCATCACCAGCACGTAGCCCGATGATCCGGCAGGGACTTCGACGAAGCCGCTCCGGTTGTTGCGATACGAGATGCCGCCGATCTCATTCATCATCGGATTCACCCCGCCGTTGCCGTAAACGTCAGCAACAACTATGGGTCGTCTCCCGAGGCTGCCAGCTATCGCGCCGAGGGCGTCGAGCGCGCCCGCGCCTGCCACCCGTAACGCCCGCGACCAACCGCCGCCGAGGCGGTGCTTTCTGCCGTGCAAGCCGTCCGTGCCGTCGCCGCCTAAGATGTTGCCTTCGAGCCGCACCAGTCGTCCGCTTTCAGCATCAATGAAGCCGACGAGCGCGATGTAGGCACGCCCGACCTCGAAGTCGGAGCCGCGCACCGTGCCGTAAAGCTCCGTGCCGCGCCGCAGTGACCAACCCGCGCCCCTCATCGCCCGCGTTAGTTGCATTCGGACGAGCGTTTCCGAGCGTAAGGTGTAAACCGCGCCGAGCGTGCGGACGGGAAGCATTGTGCCCAGCGGTGGGAGCGCGACTGTGGTGCGCTCGCCGGTTGACGTTTCGCTTGTTATCGTCTTTTCGTTCACAGTCGGCGCGGTTTCCCATGAAAGGGGTAAAGAGGCTTGCTCGTTTGGCGGCGCGCTTTGTGTTGCGGGCGGGTTGGCACGAATCGAACGCTCGGAGCTCGCACCCGTTGTCGCATATCGAGTCGCTGTCGAATCTATGGCTCGTCTTGCTTCGTACGTGTTGCGAGCGACGTTTGTCGAAACGTCCGTTGAGGTCGCTCCGGTTTGTGCGCCGGCGCGCTCGCCGTTCATAGAAGGCGAAGCGGAAGCGAGGGGGTCTGGCACTGTGGTCGAGAAGATGTCGCTTGGTGGTCGCGTGGTGACAGGCACATTGCCATTCGGCTGCACGGTCGTCGTTCCGTTTCTTGCTCCTGTCGTCTGATTGTTCGCCTTGTCCTGACCGTTGAGTGCGCGGGCGATCTCTTCGGCGGTCGGTTGATGGCTTGAACTCTGGTCGCTGCGCTCAGTCTCATTCGCGTTGCCGACGCGCAAAGACATATCGTCGCTCGTGCGACCGCCGAGCAGCCACAGATAGACGACCAGAACAGAGACACACAGAAACGCGCAGATCACTCCCATCCCGACGAGCACGCGCTTTAACCGCCCGGTTTTCTGATCGCCGTCTGCCGCATCATCCGCCGCCGCTTCTTCGCCGCCGTCGGGCGCGATCCCTTCCTTATCGTCATTCAAGATGTCGGCGAACTCCGCTTCCACCGCTCGTTTGTTCTGCTCGCGCGCGTCGCGTTCATCATGGG
>JALZJL010000028.1 GCA_030859785.1 Acidobacteriota bacterium | reverse complement strand
CATCAAAACATAAATCATTATCGCTCAACTATTGACGCAAGTTCCGCGCTGCAAAAACTGTCCGTCGCCAGCCTTGCCTTGATGCTCGTCGCTTTCAACGCGGACGCGCCCGTCTTCATGTCGGGCTGTTTCAATGTCCGTCATAAATCTACTCGCGCAAATTTCATCGAAACTAAAACGTGTTCAGCCTTTCATCGTTTGAAATCGCTAAACAGGAAAACATCGCTCTTTTGCGTGCCGCGCGAAAGGGCAAGCTGTTTGCCGTCGCGCGAGTAGTCGAACGAGAAGATGCGGTCAGCTTTGAAGTCGGTCAACTGTTTCGGCGCGCTGCCGTCGAGCGGTTGGGCGAAGATGTTCGAGACGTCGTTCTTCGTGTCAATGTAAGCGAGGGCGCGACCGTCGGGCATCCAGTGAAGCGGGATCGAAGAGATTATCGGAACAGCAAACGTCTTGAGCGGGTCGCCGCCATCAAGCGGCGCGACGGCAATGCGCAACGGGGCGTTCTCATCAAGATAGATGTAGGCAACCAGCTTGCCGTCGGGCGAGATGGTCGGCGAGAATGAGCGTTTGTCAGTGAGTTGCACCGGCTCGCCGCCGTCGGTAGGTATCTTCCATACGGTCGGTTTGCCTGAAGACGTGCGGTAAACCAGCCAGCGTCCGTCGGGCGAGAATTGCGGACTATCTTCGCCGTTTGCGCCGTTAGTCAACTGCCGCTGGTCGCTGCCGTCAGTGTTCATCCGCCAAAGGTGCGGCGTGCCGCTACGGTCGGAGAGGAACACGATGGAGCGTCCATCGGGTGAGACCGTCGGGCTTCGGTTGACGCGGGCGTTGCTCGTCAATTGCTTCGGGTTGCCGCCGTCCGCGCCCGCGATCCAGATGTCGTCGTTGCCGCCTGCGTTCGAGTGATAGACGATTCTTCCGTCCGGTGTCCATGCAGAACCGCGGTCGGCTTTTCCTGAGCCGGACGTAACGGGTCGGGCACGGCTGGCGTTGCCCATCGGCGCGATCCAGATGCTCGACTCCGTCTCTGATTGGACGACCGCCAGAGTGTCGGAGGCCGCCGTTAGGCTCATTGATAGTCGGTAATCGTTCAGATCATTAGTCAGCCGACGCGCTTCGCCTTTGGGATAGGAAAAATGCCAGATTTGATAGACGAATTGCTGTCCCGCAGTGGCGCGCATCAACAAGTTGTTGCCGTCCGACATCCACGCCAGCCCGGTAATCCTAAGCCACCTTTGCGCGGTCAGAGATTTGGTCGAACCGTCCGCGACCTGTGCTTCAAATATCGTAGAGTCGTTGCTGTCAAAATTCAGCACCGCGTAAGCGATTGTCTTCCCGTCCGGCGACCACGCCGGAGCAACTATGGCTTCGGGCGGATTATTAACCGCGACGAGTTTCCGCTCTTGCGTGCCGTCCGCATTGGCAATCATCAACGCCGACTCTTTGCCCTGCGCGACCCGAATGAAAGCGAACTGCTTGCCGTCGCGGGAAAGAGCGATGGGGAAAGGTTCCATATTTTCCAATAGCTTTTTCGGTGTGCCGCCGAGCGTCGGCACATGGAAGAGCGCGTGTTGCGGAAAATCCTGCGAGTAAACGATGTAGTAAATGTAATCGCCATCAGGCGAGAAGGTCATACCGTAGTAGCCGACGGCGGTGGGCGCAACAATCGGCACGTTGCTCTGCGTGGCGACCTGCCTTATCCAGAGTGTTTGCTGCCCGCCGTCGTTCTGAACGTGAACGACGTACTTGCCATCGGGTGAGATGGCGACGCCCGACGCTTTGCCCGTCGTCGTCAGCCGCGTGATTTTCGCCGCTTGAAGCGATATTTCGGGTTTGTCTTCCTTCGCGGTCAATCTGTAGACGCCGTAGCCGATGCCCGCCAGCGCAATGACGAATAACGCCAGCGCGACAAGTGCTCCGGCCTTGTGTTTTTGAATGTTACCGGCGATGTACTCCGCACTTGATGTCGAATGAATGTCTCCAGCCGCTTGCTCTGTGGTCGAAGACGCCAGCGAGTTTGTCTTGTCTGGAAGGTTTTCCGATGTTGGCGATGTGGAGTAATGAAGTTCCGCCTCCGTCGTCATCTCGCGGCGCAATTCTTTAAGTTCAATCGCCACGTCCTTGATTGTTTGATAACGCTCTTCCGCATCTTTTGCCAGACAACGACGCACGATGCGCTGCAACTCATGCGGCGCATCCGGATTCAAGTCTCGAATCGGCGGCGCGGGCGCGTGAATGATTTTGTGCAAGGAATCAACCACCGAATCGCCGTCGAATGGTCGCTGCCTGGTGGTCGCTTCATAAAGGACGCAGCCGAACGAGAAAATATCGGAACGCCCGTCTATCTCACGTCTGCCCTGCGCCTGCTCCGGCGACATATAACCGATTGTTCCCATAATCATGCCGGGCGTTGAAAGCGGCTGCGGCAGGATGGCGGTCGCGGCTTCGTTTGATCCGTTGTCGTCGTTGAAACCGTCCGCTTGCGGCAGGACGGTTTCTGACCTGATGAGTTTAGCCAACCCGAAATCCAGAATCTTCGCGTAACCGTCGCGGGAAACCATAATGTTATCGGGCTTCAAATCCCGATGCACGATTCCCGCCGCGTGCGCTTTCGTCAAACCGTCGGCGACCTGCCCTAAGTATTTCAGCAACGTTCTTAGATCAACTCGTTCACGATGAATCTTGTCGCGCAGACTGACGCCCTCGACATACTCCATGGCAATAAAGCTAATGCCTTCCACCTCGCCGATTTCGTAAATGTGCGCGATGTTCGGATGATTAAGCGCGGCTGCGGCTTTCGCCTCCTGCGCAAAACGACGCATGCGCTCTTGATTTGAAGCGACCTCAGAGGGCAGCAGTTTGAGCGCCACCAAACGTTCAAGCTGCGAGTCCTCGGCCAGATACACCTCGCCCATTCCGCCTGCGCCGATCTGCGAGCGGATTTCGTAATGTCCGAATTTTGTTCCGTTGGCAATCATCTAAAATCTCGAATGAGGAAGACATCAGAGGTGATCGGGCCGCGTGCGAGAACAAGCTGTTTGCCGTCCGCCGACCAATCGAAACTGTATATATCTTCGGTCTTAGTGCGGCAAGCCCAATTGCCGCCGCAACTCCCGAAAGTGCAGGTCGTCTCGCAAAGGGTCGAGGCGCGCGTCAACTTCGAGACGTTGCAGTTGGGCATCATGCGCGGTGCAGGATCGCCTGCGCGCGCGTGATTGTCTGAATCGTTTCAGGCGGCTTCGGCTGGTTGTGTCTCGCTGGCGTGGCGCTTGAGGTACTTGATGATTTCCGCGTGCATTCGATCAATCTCAGCCAGATAGCTATTCGAGTACAGGCGATACTCTGCGGGCGTCGCGGCGACATGCATCTGCGCCAGAACACGGTAGAAGAAGGCAATCCGCTCTTGCGTACCTTGTAGTTCCTGATCGCTCGTAATTATTTCCCAATCTCCGAGACTACTTCAACGATTCCGTGTCGGGTCAAGTCGCGTTTGATCTGCCAGTGCGCGATAAATTCATCTACGGTCACTCCGAAAATAAAAGCCGGGCCGATAGCGAAAAGGCTCGCGCCAAGTTCTTGTTGTGCGCGCTGGTGATCGAACATCGCATCAAGATTCATCGGACGTCTTTATCGCTTCCAGAAAGCTTTACGTCGGGAAAGCTGCCGAATGGTTGATGCTGTATTGGGAAGCCAGCGAAGCCGAAGAATACCAGAACCAGTTAATAGACATTCCTTAGAACACTGATCTGTCTTTAGACCATCTACGAAAGTGACTCTCCGTGGCGCGGCTCGTGACAACGAGGGCAGGAGCAAGCCCGGTAATTTGATTAAGCAGAATCCTTCGTTTCTTGTTTCGACTTAGATTTAGAATGCAAGGACATGGGAGGCTAACGATCACTGCCGGGCAACTGGGACGGAGTAAAATCAAAGCGCCGCACACGCCCTCACATCGGCGCGTTTATTGCGGAAACCCGACGCGGCGCAGCAAATCTCGAAAGCGCGGGTCAGCGCGCAAAGGGTCGAACGTCGGTTCAACACCCAGATACTGCAACTGGAGGTCGTGCGCGGCGAAGGCTTTCTCCAGCGATACGAACGCCTGCTCCCGCTCGCCTAAGCTTTCGTAGAGGAGTGCCAACTCGCTGGGCGAGACGTACCCCTCGCTCGTCTTCAACCGCTTGAGGATCGCCTGCGCACGCTCGCGCTCTCCTGCCTTGGCGTAAGCGTAACCCAGATATATTTGTACGCTCGGACTATCTTCACCCAGCATGATTGCCTCTTGGTAAGCGGCGATGGCTTCTGCGTACATCCCCTTCGCCGCATAACAATAGCCGAGGACAAAATGCGCCACGGGAAAGTTCTGATCCAGTTCGAGGGTTTCCTTCAAGGCTTCAATCGCCTGATCGTACTGGCGCGCATAATAGAGAACGAAACTGACATACGCGCTGGCGATGGTCGAGAGCGGATCAAGCATTCTGGCGCGGTTGATCTCGGTCATGGCTTGCTCGTGCTGCCCCGTGAGGCTGAGATAAGCGGCATAACCGCTGTGCGCTCTGGCAGAGTTCGGATTCAACTCGATGGCGCGCTTGAATTCGCGCTCGGCAGTCGCCCAATCCCAATCATTTATTTTAATGTTTGCCAGCGCAAGGTGCGCGTCGGCGAGGCTCTCATCAAGTTCCAGCGCCTGACGAACTGCCGCTTCCGCTTTGGGCGTAAACTCTTTCGGGTCGAGGGTGCTACTGCCGACAAGATTCACGTAGAAGCGGGACAGTTCGGCATAGGCGAGCGCGTAAGCAGGATCAATACTGATCGCCTGCTGGAAATACTCGACGGCTTTCTTCCAGTTCTCCGTCCCTCCCTTGTTACCATAAAAGCGCCCTTTGAGCAGCAGTTCATAAGCCTGCGGGTTTGCCGTCTCGCGCCTGGCGAGTTGCTGCCGCTCACCAGCGGTCAAGCGCAGGCGCAGTTTGTCGACAATCTCTCCCGATATCTCCGTCTGCACGGCAAGCAAATCTGATGCTTTGCGGTTGTACTGCTCGCCCCACACCTGCGTCTCGTCGCGCGCGTTCATCAACTCGACGCTAACTAAGAGATTCTCGCCGCGCTGCAAGACTCTACCGGTCAGGATGGCTTCGACGCCCAGCGCCCGCGCCACCTCCTGCGGGTCTGCATCCTTGCCCTTGTACTTGAAGGCGGAACTACGGGCTATGACCTTCACGCTGGGTAGTTGCGAGAGGCTGTTGATGAGACTCTCAGAGATGCCGTCGGAGAGGTATTCCGTTTCGGGGTCGTTGCTCGCGTTCGTGAAGGGCAAGACCGCGATGGAAGCGATACCTGCCTTGCGGCTTCCGGCGAAATAGCCAGAATAGGCGAAGTAAGAGGCGGCAACTGTCGCCACAAGCAGCGTCGCCAGAATTAATAATGCGCGGTGCTTGTGTTGCTTGATCCCGTTGACGATGAACTCGGCGCTCGATGTTGTGTGGATGCCGTTGCTCGCGTTGGTCTGCGGCACCGCCGCGATCTGCGTTATTCCCGCGTTCGATCTGCCGCTCATCGCCGCCCGTTGTGCTTCGCTGTTTCCCTCCGGCGTCCCCGTGCGCTCAAGGGCACCCATCGCGGGCTGCCCGCGATGGGAGACCCGTTCAAGTTCTGCCTCAAACTCCAGACGCTGCTTTAGACTCTTCAAGTCCAGCCCCAGGTCCTTGACCACCTGATAACGCTCTTCCTTATCCTTACGCAGCGCCTTCGTCACGATGCGTTCAAGTTCCGCAGGCACGTCTGGCGCATATCTGGTTAGAATTGGCGGCTCTGTTTTCAGTATCGCCGCGATCACATCGTTCGTTGTGTCGCCCTCAAACGGCGTGCGTCCCGCAATCAATTCATACAAGACCACGCCCAGGCTGAAGATGTCCGTCCGTGCATCAACATCTTGCCCGCGCGTTTGTTCCGGCGACATGTAGCTCACCGTCCCCATCATCACGCCGGCCTCGGTTTTAGTAAACGCTCTCGTCGGCGCTTCCCTATCAATCGTGGCCGGTTGTTGCTCGATCAGTTTCGCCAACCCGAAGTCCAGCACCTTCACAATGCCGTCTTTGCGCACCATGATGTTCTCCGGCTTGATGTCACGATGCACGATCCCTGCGGCATGCGCTGCCGCCAATGCCGATGCGACTTGAATACTAATATCTAAAACTTCGCGCAACTCAAGGCGTGCGCTCCTTGTGTGCCGGCGCAAACTCTCGCCATCAATGAACTCGGTAGCGATGAAATGGTATCCGTCTTCAGCGCCAACCTCATAGATGGTCAGGATATTCGGATGATTCAGCGAGGAAGCGGCAAATGCTTCGCGCTCGAAACGGTTGAGCCGATCTTTGTTGGTGGTCAAGTCGGGGGGCAAGAACTTGAGGGCAACTTTACGATGCAGTCGGGTATCCTCAGCGAGATAGACTTCGCCCATCCCGCCCGCACCGATCTTGGATAGCATGCGGTAGTGAGAGATGTTTATGCCTGTGATGGGCAGCGCGTCTTTTATCTAAGGCACTCATTACTCATGCTTGACCGGCCCTATTGTTTCATCCAGCCAACCGTTTATCGTCACCACACTGAACACAATTGGTGGGATGTGCGGTCGGAAGAGATGACCACTAGCTAGCTACCTTCTCCGAGTCCCTTCGGGACACACTGCGTAACATCAATCATCATGACAGCAACGTTGCCGACGGCCTCTGAATGTGGTTCGAAGATTTTTCCCTGACCCGCGTCACTTACGGTGCGGGCGGCACATTGAACGGCGGGCGCGAGAACGGCGCGGCGGCAGGAGGTTCATCGGCGGCGAGTTTCGCCAGCGCTTCCTCGTAAACTTCGATGTCGCCGTCACGATCCATCCGCTCTTGCACGTTGGCGAGGTAGTCAGCGTAGACTTGCGTGCGGCGCGCGCTGAGCGCCTGATCGAGCAGTTGCGTGCGCTGCTTGCCGAACTCCGCCATGTCGGCCTCCGTCCGTTTTGTCGTGCCGACCACCACCCACGCATCGTTGATTTTGATTGGCGTCCGGCTGACCTCGCCGGCTTTCAGCGCGAGGATCGCTTCGTCGGCGGCGGGGCTGGTGCCGGCCTGGCCGAGCGGCGTGCCGAGTTTGTAGGCGTTGGCGGTCTCAGCCTTTAAGCCAAGCTTTTCGGCGGCGGCCTTCATGCCACCCGCGCCGTCGGCACTCGCCGCAATGTCACGCGCCGCCTGTTCAAGTTGCGCCTTCGCGCGTTCTTCGCGCACGCTTTTCAAAACCTGCTCGCGCACTTCCGCGAATTCGGGAACGCGCGGGTCGCGTTTCTCAACGAGTGTCGGAATAGCGAAGCCGTTCTTGATGCTTACGCGGTCACCGACATCGCCGGCGTTATTAAGCGGCTCGATGGCCTGCTCGAACTGCGGCGAGCTACCGATCTCCGGCACTTCGTCGCCCGGCTTGATGAACGGCGTCTCGCGGATCATCTCGGCGGCGCTCATGTTGGCTTCGGCGGCCAACTCGGCGGCGACCTGCGTCGGGTCCTTAACTTCCTTGAGGCGGTCGGCGGCGCGCTTCGCTAATTCGGCGGCGGCACTATAGGAGCGGCGGTTGCGCAGCGAGACGAGTAGTTCTCGCTTCGCCTCGTCGAATGTTTTCTCGACCGTGTCGCCGCGCCTGAAGATGTAGTAAGCGTTGTTGTACTTGATCGGCTCAGATACCTGCCCAGGCTCCATCGTGAGCGTTGTCTGGAGCGGGTCGTCGGGCTTGTTCGGATTCTTTCTGACGACGTCGGCGAGCGCGCCGCCACCCTTCGCCGTGGTCGGGTCTTCGCTGTTACCGCGGGCGAGTTCGGCAAACGTCTCTTCGCTGACAGTCGCACCCTGGCTGCGCGCTTGCTTGATCAGTTCGTCGGCCTTGGCGCGCACCTGTTCATCAAGGTCGGGTCGCGCGACTCGCAGCACGATCTGTTGCACGCGGACGCCCGCCTGCTTGTTCTCCGGCTTCAGCGCGGCGAACTCTTTCTGCAACTCTTCGTCGGAAATCTGAATCTTCTCGCCGGCCTTCGCCTGGTCAATAAACAGATAGCGAATTTTCTTCTGCGGCTCGTTGATGCGGAAGTTGTCCCGGTGCTCGTCGAAGTATTTACTTAGCTCGTCGTCCGACGGATTGATGGCTTTCGCCAGTTGGTCGGCGACGACGGGGACGTAAACCAGATCGAACGCCGTGCTCTGGCGGACGTAATCATCCTGTACCTCCTGGTCGGAGACGCGCGCTCCGGCGGTGACAAATGCGCGCAGCTTTTCAGCGGCAATCGAGTCGCGAATTTGTCCCTCGAAGCGCGTCACGTCGCCGTACCTCGAAGTCACAAACTCTTTATAGCGTTCCATCCCGACGAATTTTCCGGCATCCGTGAACTGCTTGACTATTGCCTCGCGCACCTCGGCGTCCGACGGGGAAAGTCCGAGCCGTGCGGCCTCGCGCGTTGCGATCCGCTCTTGAATCAGACCGTCGAGGAAGCGTCGGTTGCCGCCAAGCATCGCCAGGTTGATCTGCCCGCCGTACATCTGCTGGACGTTCTCTTTGCGCAGCGTCAGGTCGGAGACCGTCACCGTGTCGCCGCCGACGCGGGCCAGCGCTTCGCGGCTCGTCGCGGGCGACGCGGTGGCGCTGTTGCGGTTCGGCGCATAGAAAAAGATCAGGCTCAGCCCCATCACGAGGGCGAAGATCACAATGACGAGACTGCGCGTCCGCTCTAAGCGGCTAAATTGTTTCAGCATGCTTTGATACCTTCCAGAGGTTAACGAGATGATGGCGATATGGAAGTCATAAATTGCGTTGACGAAAATTGATGAGTGATTGATAGACCGCTCGCGAGAGAGAGACCCTTCCGCAGAGAGTGGATTGTAGCGGAGACGCGGACGATGCGGCAACCGCGAACGGCGTCGGTCGACGACGAGATTTTGAGCCGCCATCTTGAATGATCAGTTGAATCGGAGGACAGGGGTTTTAACCGGCCTCCGGCCTCTAACCTTCGCCGTCTGATTTATGCTATATCTACGGATATGTTGGAATACTCAATTTGGGCATGGGTGGGTTTCGCTATTTTCATACTGCTCATGCTGAGCTTGGATTTAGGCATCCTGAATCGCAAAGCCCACAGCGTGACTTACCGCGAAGCGGTGATCTGGAGCGTCGTCTGGGTCACGCTCGCACTGCTTTTCGCGGGCGGCGTCTTCTGGCAGCTTGGCAGCACGACGGGGCTGGAGTTCCTGACCGGTTACGTGATCGAATTGTCTCTATCGGTCGACAACCTGTTCGTCTTCCTGCTCGTTTTTTCCTACTTCAAAGTCCCGGCGAAGTACCAGCACCGCGTGCTGTTCTGGGGCGTCCTCGGCGCGCTGGTGATGCGCATCATGATGATCGCCATCGGGGCCGCGCTGATCAACCGGTTTCACTGGATCATCTATGTCTTCGGCGCGTTTCTGGTTTACACCGGCGTCAACATGATGCTCCAGAAGGAGACCGACTTGCAGCCCGAGCAGAACCCGGTGGTTCGTTTCGTGACGCGCTTCGTCCCGATTACGCGCCATTACGAGGGCGAAAAGTTCTTTACCACCGTCGACGGGCGGCGCACCGGCACGCTGCTGCTGCTGGTGTTAATCATCGTCGAGGTCACCGACCTGGTGTTCGCGGTCGACTCGATCCCGGCCATCTTTGGCGTCACGACTAACACATTTATCGTCTACACGTCGAACGTCTTCGCCATCCTCGGCCTCCGTTCGCTCTACTTCCTGCTGGCCGGCGTCGTGGAAAAGTTCCATTACCTGAAGATCGGACTCTCCATCGTGCTGACCTTTGTCGGTGTCAAGATGTTGACCGAATCGTTGGTCAGCAATTACATCAGCAAAGAGACGCTGATCGGCATCTCGCTCGGCGTCGTCGCTGTCGTCCTGCTCGGCTCTGTCGCAGCCTCGCTGCTGTGGCCGAAGAACATCGAGACGCATATCGAAGTGGAACTGCCGCCCGGCTTCGGCTCGCCACACGACAACGATGATGGTCGACTCGGAGCCGAAGAATTCATTGAGCAGCCAAGCTCTCAACCATCGGAGGAGCGGCGCGATACGGCCAAGCGTTAAGGTCGTCGGTGAGACTTTCTGCGGAGACGCGCGTGGCCTGAGGCTGTTTCTATCGACTTCAATAAGAAGAGTGAGCCCCGAATTACACAAATTGCACGAATGAAACATTCTGACCGGGAAGGCAGGTCACAGCATCATCGCGATAGTTTCCCCGCGTGACTGCTGCCAATGAATTGATTCGTGTCGTTCGTGGCTGAAATGTTTTTCTCAGTTTGACGTTCAAGAAAGCTCTGATAAACCGAAGCTCGTCGGACTCACGAACCATCGCTCACGCGCAGATGCGGGTCACCCTCTGTAAATGCTTCTTGAACGGGCCTATCCCATTGTGTTAAATTCGTGGTCAGAAGTTTTACGGCATGTTCCTCACCAGCCGAAAAACTTGACCACTCGATTCGCTTCGTTTGACTGACCGTCAAGTTTCCCGCCCCGCAGTTTAAGCGCAACACCTCCTTAAGTAACCTCCCTTGAGAACCACACCTCCGCCAAATCTATGAGCGACAAATCCGAATCTTTCGCCAGCATTGAATGGCTGGCGGTGCAAAAGCGGCTGATCTATTTCATCGCGGCGTTCATCATTTTTGGCACGGTGGCGGGCGGCGCGGCCTTTTATTTTTGGATGTATGGCAATCCGCTTGGCGGCGGCCAGCAGGCGACGTCCGCTCCACCCGGAGCGCGTTTCGATTCATTCGAGGGAGACGTGCGTGTGGTGCGTGCGCAGACGCGCGAGACGATCACCGTCCGCAGCGACACGCAACTCTACCCGGGCGACACCGTCCAGACCGGCGCCGACGGGCGGGCGCGCATCTCGTTTATCGACGGTTCGGCATACGTGGTGCGACAGAACAGCGTGATTACGGTGCGCGACAACACTACCGCCGAAGGCGGTGGGAGCACCAATGTGCGCGTCGCGGTCGCCCGCGGCCAGGTCAATGTTCGCACCGAACAGCAGACGGAAGGCACCAGCAACGTCGTCGAGACGCAGTTAACGGAGAACCGTGTGGCGTCGCAGACGGCTTCGAGTTTCGCGGTGCGTGAAGACAATACGGAGGATATTCGGGTAGCTTCGGGCAGCATCGAGACGAACACCCGCGGCGGCGAGAAAGTGACGGTGCGTGGCGGCGAGTACATCGCCCTCAACCAATCGGGCAGCATTAAGAGCCGTGAGAAGTTGCTGGAAGTTCCCGCGCCGACGGCTCCGCGCAACCTCGAAAAGATTACGGCGGTTGCGGGCCGCGCGATGAGCATCCCGCTCCGCTGGCAGCGACCCATTTCGGGGCTGGCGGCGCATTACCGCGTCGAGGTGGCAACCTCGCCCTTCTTCGTCGCGGCGGGCAAGGTCATCGAGCGTGACCAACTCCAGGCCACCGAGTTTAGCGCCGGCGACATGCGTCCCGGCAACTACTTCTGGCGCGTGCGGGCATTTGCTCCGTCGGGACAGGCCAGCGAGTGGAGCGAGCCGCAGAAATTTATTATCGTCGGCGCCGGCAGCGGTGAGATGCTGACCATCACGGACATGAATTTCGAATACGTCGGCGGCAGTGTCTACGTGACGCGGGGCCGCACCCAACCGGGCAATACGGTGCGCATCAACGGGCGTGAAACCCTGGCCGACTCAAGCGGCGCATTCCAATTACAAATCGCGGCGCCCGGCCGGACGAGCGAGTTGACGGTCGAGGCCGAAGACCCGAGCGGGAACCGGAACAGTTACCGGATACCCTTCTCGCCCAACTCGGCGCAGCGGTAAAGATCAGGGCCGAGAGTGCGCCTCTCACCCGTCACCGAGCGAACATTGAACAGTTACTCGCCACCCCACCGTCCCCTTGCCCCGTTTGCCCAGTGCCCACTTGCGGTTGATGTTATGAAATACGTGATCGTTCTTAGTAGTGACGAACACCCACCGTCGCCGTCGCTACTCGAAGTTTTGCACGAGGCCGGCGTCACTGCGACGCTAGTCGGTGACGCCGACCTGACGCAAGCGGAGCAGAGTGCGCCCGATGCCGGCGCGCCGCCGCTGGCGCTGCTCTACGAGGTTGCTCCGGTGGCAAATGTCGTCGGGATGCACGCGACCGTCAGCCGGGCACGCGTGGTCTGGCCGAATGCGCCGCTGGTGGCTTGCCGTCGCTCGCTCGTCGGTGAGCGGATGCGCCGCCCACAACGAATTGATGACGACTCGTTGGCGCGACTCGGTTTCCGTGCCGTGGCCGAAGGGTCATCGCAACTGCCGACCGTGCTGCGCATGTTGAAGAAGAACGATGCTGTGGCAGGAAAATTCTGGCGGACGCCGGTGGTCGCCGGCGACGCGCCGATAATTGCCCCCCCGGCGTTGCCGGAAAGTATCGACGCTCACCGCTTGCGCGCGGCGTTCGAGACGGTAGCGGCGCTCCACTTCGCGACCGATCAGAAGAGCGCGGCGGTGGGTGCCCTGGCCGGCCTCGCCACGCTCGTCCATGCTGAACGGTGGTCAATCTATCTTACGGGCGAAGTCGATAGCACAGTGGAGGCAGACCGACTCGAACCACTGGCGGTGCATGGGGTGACGGCGCGCGAGCGTGCGTTGCCGGACGGCGACTGGCGGCGTGCATTGCTCGGCAGCGCGCTGGCGCTGGTGGGCGGCGAATCACAGGCGGCGCGCGACGCTTTCAAGCAAGTCGAGCCGGCGTACCGGCAGGAGGGCGAGCAATATACGGTCGCCGTCCCGCTGGTCAGCGGCGAGCGCGTTCTCGGCGTCCTCGAAGCCGTACGCGACGGCGCCGACGCACGAGCTTTCGACGGTTCCGAAGCGACGTTGCTCGCGGCCCTTGCGCACCCACTCGCGGCGGCGCTGGCAAATACTCAGCGGCTCGCCGAGGCCGAACGACTATCGCTCACCGATGACCTTACCAAACTTAACAACGCGCGCTTTCTCCGACAATATCTCATCAGCGAGATGAAACGCGCGCGCCGCTACAGTTCGTCCGTCTCAGCCGTCTTCCTCGACCTCGACAACTTCAAGCAGATCAACGACCGGCACGGCCACTTGGTTGGCTCGCACGTGTTGATGGAAACGGCCGCCGTGATTCTTACGTCGGTCCGCGACACAGATATGGTTGCGCGCTATGGCGGCGACGAGTTCGTGGCGATCCTCCCGCAGACTCCGTTAGAGCAAGCCGTGCGCGTCGCCGAGCGCATGCGCGAACGAATCGCCGGCCATTTCTTCACGGGTGGACGCGGCATGCAACTGCGTCTGACCGCGAGCTTCGGCATCGCCACCTTTCCGCTGCACGCACAGTCGCCGCAGCAATTGATTGCCAGTGCCGACGCGGCGATGTACGACGCCAAGAATGCACGGAAGAACTGCATCCGCTTAGCGTCGATCCCTTCCCCCGTCAACGTTCAATGAAGATTTCAATAGACTTTTTTAGCGATATGCGGTAAAGCATTCAAGCGGTTTGAGCAAGTTCGGCAGACAAGAGCACCCCCCTTACCATTCATCAGCACGTACATCACAGCTCGATACTCCACACGAGACGACTATTCGGCACGAGGGTCAGTGCCGCCTTGATCTTCGACGTTACTTTCCGACAGACTTTCGTTTGTCGCGGGTCTCGCCGGGCGGTAAAACCGAGGAGCCGAACATTCGTGAATGTTAGTCGACTCCGGCATTCCGGTTTCATGGATAGCAAAGCAGCGCGGCTTCGGTGTATGTTGGTGGGTTCGTCAGGCACCAAGTCCGGCACGCCAACAACTTTAACGTAGAGACAGGAACTAAATGGCATTCAAATCTCTTTTCAGTCTTTTCTCAAGTGACCTCGCGATTGATCTCGGCACAGCGAATACACTGGTTTACGCCAAGGGCCGGGGCATCGTCGTTTCCGAACCGTCCATCGTCGCTATCAACAAAGTGACCAACCTGCCGGAGGCGGTCGGCAAGGAAGCCAAGGAGATGCTCGGTCGCACCCCCGGCAACATCGTCGCCATCCGTCCGATGAAGGACGGCGTCATCGCCAACTTCGAAGTGACTGAGAGAATGCTTCAGCACTTCATTCGCAAGGCGCACAATGGCAAGTCGTGGGTCAGCCCGCGGGTCGTGATTGGTATCCCCAGTGAGATCACGCAGGTCGAGCGGCGCGCCGTCGAAGACTCGGCCTATCGCGCGAAGGCGTCCGAGGTCTACTTAGTCGAGGAGGCGATGTGCGCCGCCATCGGGGCGGGGTTGCCGATCACCGAACCGCACGGCAACATGATTGTCGATGTCGGCGGCGGGACGACCGACATCGCCGTCATCTCACTCTCAGGCATCGTCTACTCGCGGGCGGTGCGCGTCGCCGGCAACGAGATGGACGAAGCGATCACGCAGTTTATTAAACGTAAGTACAACCTGCTGATCGGAGAGCGCACCGCCGAGGCCATCAAGATCGAACTCGGCTCGGCGTTCCCGCTCGACGAACCGCTCTCGATGGACGTGCGCGGGCGCAATTTGATTGAAGGCATCCCGAAGACGATTACCATCTCCGATGACGAAGTGCGCGAGGCGCTGGCCGACTCGGTCTCGACCATCGTCAATGCGGTGCGCGTCGCACTCGAACGGACGCCGCCGGAGTTATCCGCCGACATCGTCGAGCGCGGCATCGTGATGACCGGCGGCGGCGCGCTGCTCAAGAACTTAGACCGGCGCTTATCGATTGAAACCGGGCTGCCCGTCTCGGTGGCCGATGACCCGCTTTCATCGGTCGTCCTCGGCGCAGGCAAAATGCTTTCAGACTTCAACCTGTTGAAGCGAGTCAGGTGGGACAACACATTGTCCAGCGGAATGTAACGACAATCCGCCGCCGGTAACCGATGACCAGTGACGAGCGGCGGATGGTTGTCCTTTGAGCCGTCAGCCAAATGCCTTCCGCCATTCACTGATATGTCAGCGATGCGCACGCAGAGAGAGGTTCGACAGCGCGCCCCGTGGTGGCTGGTCGGGCTGCTGTCGCTCAACCTTGGGCTGATGTCTTTTTACGCGCAGGATGAGGTGACGAAGCAGAGCGTGATCCGTGCCTGGGCGCAGGCGGCGGCATCTCTGTTCCAACGCCCGGTGGCGACCGTCGGTGGCGCGAGCACCGGATTCTTCCGGCGCATCGGCAGCCTTCGCCAAGCCGCCACGGAGAACGAAGAGTTAAAGCGCCGCGTCGCCGAGATCGAGACGGAACTGCACGAAACCCGCGCTGCCCGCGACGAGAACGAGCGTTTGAAGGGGCTGCTCGCACTCAAAGAGGAAGCAGGTTACGGCGTCGTTCCGGCGCACGTTATCGCCCGCGACCCATCGGTCTGGTTCAGTTCCATCATCATCAACCGCGGCACGACGTCGGGCATCGATACGGGAATGCCGGTCGTTACACGCGAGGGCATCGTCGGGCGCATCGTCAGCGTCAGCCCGGTGACGGCGCAGGTCATGCTGCTGACTGACGAACGGGCGGCGGCGGGCGCGGTCGTCGGCCAACTCGGCGCGTCAAACGCACTCGGCGCGGTACGCGGGATCGACCGGAGAGGGTTGCTGGAGATGAATTTCGTTTCCGGACTGGAGCCGGTTAAAGAGGGCGACTACGTTGTGACGACGGGTCAGGACGGCATCTATCCGCCCGGTCTAAATGTCGGCACCGTGGTTGAGTTATCGCCGGGCACGGCGACGACGCCGCACAGCATTCGCATCAGGCCGAGCGCGCGGCTTGATTCGCTGGAAGAGGTCGCGGTGCTGCAATACAAGCCGCCGCCGCGCACGCCGCCCACCAAGACACTGCCGAACATGGATAAGGGGAGAAAGTGATGAGTTAAAAACGTAAGTCTTAATATCTTGTCTCGTCACTCGTCACCCACCACCCATCACTGTTTTTATGAAACTGAAGATCGTCCTCAGCGTCACGCTGGCCGTCCTGCTGCAATCGACGTTGCGTAAGGTATGGCCCCCCCTCGGGCACATCGACCTGCCGCTGATTATCGTGGCTTATTTCGCGCTCCGCCGCGACCCCGTGCAGGCGGTCGTGATCGGGACGGCGGCGGGACTGGCGACCGACGCGCTGAGCGTGGGATTGCTCGGCGCCTACGGCTTTTCAAAGACACTGACGGCCTACCTCATCGCCTCTCTGGTGACACGCATCGCGCTTGACAACCCGTTGCTGCGGATTCCCGTCTTAGCGAGTGCGGCGGCGCTCGACGAATTGGTATACGTCTTGCTGCACCGCCTGTTTGGTCAATCTCTGGCCGCCCCGTTCGCCGAAACGGTGGCCTTCAAAATGATCTGGACAACGGTCGTCGGCACGTTCATCTTCTATGCTTTTGACAGATTCTTCAGCGAACAAACAAGTCAGCGCCGGCAGTTCGCATTTCGGCGGCGGATCGCACGCCGCAGCATCAGCCGACGCAGGTAAGTACTCAGCCGTGACAGGTAAATCGTGATAAGTGACAGGACAATGCTCTCGCGATTGCGGATGAGCAAACCAAGCCGCGATGCTTGTGTGTGCTGCCTCCATTCCGCAATCCGCAATCATCTTGTCACCTGTCACTTTTGAACATCGCCGCATCTGAATATCAACATTATGAAATTCGAAGACGATTCGCAAAACTTACGGATGCGCCTGAACGTGGTTCAGGGATTGGTGTTCGTGCTGCTGGCGGTGCTCGGCGTACGACTCTACTTCCTGCAGGTCGTCGGCGGCGCGCGCTATGCCGAGATTGCCGAGAACCAGCGCGTCAAACTGCTGCCGATCCCCGCGCCGCGCGGTACCATCTTTGACCGCGACGGCCAAATGCTGGTCGATTCGCGCTCGATCTACAACATCATTCTCTCGCGCGAGGACATGCGCGGACGTGACTTCAATTCGCTGACGGAGCCGCTCGCCGAAGGACTAGGCCTCGACCCGGTGCTGTTGCGCGAGCGGTTCGAAGAGGTCAAGTCACAGCCCGCCTTTCAGTACATCAAAGTTAAAGAGAACGCTTCGCAGGATGACATCGGGTGGGTCGAGGCGCACGGGTTGGAGTTCCCGGAGCTAAGCATCGAGAAGCAACCGCAGCGTCGCTATCCGGACGACAGCGTGCTGGCGCATGTCCTCGGCTACGTCGGCGAGATCAGTCCCGAACAGTTGAAGCTGCCGAAGTATCGGGACAACACAGAGAAGCCGTACAAACCGGGCGATGTCGTCGGAAAGGCGGGTTTGGAATCGACCTACGACCATCTGCTGCGCGGGCGTGACGGCTACCGCAAGGTCGAGGTCGACAATCGTGGGCGCATTCAGCGCGTGCTGGATGTCGTGCAGCCGCAACCCGGCCAAGACCTCATCACAACCATCGATCTTGATTTGCAGATGGCCGCCGAGGATCAATTGCGGAACTCGGTGACGCAGCGCGGAGTCATCGTCGCGCTCGACCCGAACAACGGCGAGGTGCTGGCGATGGCGTCATACCCGACGTTTGACCCGAATCTCTTTTCACAACGCATCTCGACGCCGGAGGGCCGCGCCGAGGCTCGCGCGTTGCTACTCGACAAGCGGACACCGCTGACCAATCGCGCGATCAAGGGCCGCTACCCGCCCGGCTCGACGTGGAAGATTCCGATGGGCATGGCCGGACTCGAGCAGGGCGCCATCACGGTCAAGGATTCAAACCTGGCGTGCGGTGGCGGCATCACCATCGGCAACAAATTCACGCGCTGCATGGGCAGCCACGGCTCGCCGGCGCTGCGTTATGCGATTCAGGTTTCATGCGATGGATACTTTTACCGCCTGGGTTTGAAGATGGAACTTGACGGCATCATGAAGATGGTCGACGACTTCGACATCAACAAGCGCACCGGTATTGACCTTCCGAGCGAACTGCGAAGCTGGACGCCGTCGCGCGAATTCAAAGCGCGGTTCAACCCGCGCGACCCCGGCTGGCGCGACATCGACACCGTGTATGCATCATTCGGACAGGTTCACGAGTTTGTCACTCCGATAGCGATGCTGCGTGCGGTCGCCGGCATCAGCGTCGGCGGCAAGCTCTACGTGCCGCACATTTTGAAGGAGGCGAAAGCGGTCAGCGCGACGGGGCCGTTCGCCGCGCTCGCGTCATACGCCTTCGACCGCCCCGACCCGAAGATCGTGCCGCTTTCTGAGGTGAATCACCGCTTCGTAATAGATGGCATGTTCGATGTTGTCAACAACGGCGGCACCGGTGGGCGCATCAAGATGGATAACTTTGAAATCGCGGGCAAGACCGGCACGGCGCAGGTCGCCAGCCTCGGCAAGGATGTCGGCGCAAACAAAGATCACGCGTGGTTCGTTTCATTCGCGCCCGCTTACAAGCCGGAGATTGCCGCAATTGCGTTGATCGAAAATGTCGGCTTCGGCGGGACACACGCGGCTCCGACGGTGCGCGCCGTCTACGACGCTTACTATCGCAAGACGCGCCACGCCGAGCCGACGCCGGCGCTCATCGCACGAAAGTAGAACTGCACGGGTGAGTGAGCGGCGGCGAGGCTGACCGATTCGCTCACACACTTGTCGCCCGCGTCCCACGTTTAAGTCAGCGGTTGAATTTTCATGTCTACCATTTTGGAGAAGCGGCGCTTCCGCGACCTCGACTGGTTCCTGATGCTGTTGGCGGTAGGCATCGCCATCTTCGGGACGTGGCAGATTCATAACGCGCAGCCTGAGGCCAACTACTGGAAGAAGCAGTTGATCGGTCTCGGCATCTCGCTGGTCGCGATGCTGGTCGTGGGCCTTACCGATTACCGTAAGCTCGTCCACTTCGCTCCGGCCTTCTATATCTTTGGCCTCGTGCT
>JALZJL010000027.1 GCA_030859785.1 Acidobacteriota bacterium | reverse complement strand
GATCAAAACATTTTGGGCCGCCAGATCACATTAGACGGCGAAAGCTACATGGTGATCGGCGTGATGCCGCGTGATTTCGGGTTCCCTCCTTTCTGGTCGACGCGAGCCGAGATGTGGGCGCCCTTAGTGTTAGCCAATCAGACGAACCAACGGAACGCCAGTTGGCTACGCGTGTTTGGTCGACTTAAAGACGGCGTTACGCGCGAGCAGGCGCAGGCCGAGATGGACGCGATCTGCAAACAACTCGAAATGGCATACCCTCAGACGAACACCGGCGTCACCGTCCGTGTCGATCCGTTACATGAAAAGGTCGTCGGAGACATTCGGCCCGCACTCTTAATATTGCTGGGGGCGGTCTGTCTGGTGCTGTTGATTGCGTGCGCGAACATCGCCAACCTCCTCCTGGCGCGCGCGGCGACAAGGCAGAAGGAGATGGCAATCCGCACAGCCCTCGGCGCAAGCCGCTTTCGTGTCATTCGGCAATTGCTCACCGAAAGCGTGTTGCTCGCGCTCTCAGGCGGCGTGTCAGGCTTACTTCTGGCGTTCTGGATTATTGATCTGCTGACAAAGCTGCTTGAAGGCAACACCACCAGCTTCGCCGTCAAAGTACCTCGTCTTAATGAAATCGGCGTTGATCTATCGACGCTCGGTTTTACGCTCATCGTGGCGCTATTGACGGGCGTGATCTTTGGCTTAATCCCGGCGCTGCAAGCCTCTCGACAAAATGTCAACGAAACGCTCAAGGAAGGCGGGCGCGGTGCCACTGAGGGGCGTCGCGGGCAGCGTCTGCGAAATGCGCTGATCGTTGCCGAGATGTCAATCGCCGTCGTTTTACTGATCGGTGGCGGGCTGATGATGCGAAGTTTTCTGCGTCTGCGAGCGATTGATCCGGGCTTCAATCCGAGTAACGTTTTAACCCTCACGGTATCGCTCGCCGGAGCAAAGCAGTATGTGGGGCTGCAGCGAGAAGCTTTTTATCGTGGGCTGCTTGAGCGGATCAAAGTGCTGCCGGGTGTGCAGTCCGCGAGCGCGATCAATCACTTGCCTCTGGCCGGTGACGTGTGGGGATTCAGCATCGCTATTGAAGGTCGTCCGCTTCCATCTCCGGGGAAGAAGAACAGGGCGGTTTATCGTGTCTGCTGGCCCGACTACTTTCAAACGATGGGCATGTCACTTCAAAGGGGACGTGATTTCACCGACCGCGATGTGATGGGCGTGCCGGGCGTCGCGATCATCAACGAAACGGCGGCGCGGCGTCACTGGCCGGGTGATGATCCGTTGGGCAAGCGCTTCACGATTGGCGATTCGCAGGAGCATCCGGAATGGCTAACAATCGTCGGCGTCGTGAAAGATGTTAAGCAGGATGTTTGGGCGGGCGAGCCGTCGACTGAAGTTTATCTTCCATTCCTGCAAAGCAAGAGTTACGTGGAAGGGGCGGGCCGTCACACATCATATATGACAATCGTCATGCGGACGGCGACCGATCCGCTCACTTTGACCACAGCGGTGCAGAACACAGTCTGGTCGATTGATAAAAACCTGCCGGTCGCAAGTGTTGCGAGTCTGGAACAAGTGATTGCCGATGCAGTCTGGCAGCCGCGTTTCAATCTGTTGCTGATCGGAGTATTTGCGGTGGTGGCCTTGCTCCTGTCGGCAGTCGGACTCTATGGCGTGATCGCCTACTTCGTCGCTGAGAGGACGCACGAGATCGGCATCCGCATGGCTTTAGGAGCACAGACAGGTGATGTGCTGAAGTTGGTCGTCGGGCAGGGAATGGTGCTGGCCCTCGTGGGTGTCGGCATAGGGTTAGTAGGAGCGTTCGCATTGACGCGCGTGATGGCGAGTTTACTTTACGGCGTGAGCGCGACTGATCCGTTAACGTTCGTCGGCGTCGCTGCGTTGTTGATGGTCGTTGCTGTACTTGCTTGTTATGTCCCGGCCAGGCGGGCGACGAAGGTTGATCCGATGGTCGCGCTTAGACACGAATGAAGAAGTACTGAGTGCTAAGCTAGAAGCAGTCTTTTACTCAGCACTCAGCACTGTTGCCCTACTGCTGGGTTTGCAGCCATTCGTCGAAGGCGAGGATGGTTTGGAACTCGCCTTCTTCCCTCAGACGCGTGAGAAAGTCTATCAGGACGTGGCTCGTCAGCATCGGTAGCGCGCGGCTCGTTTCGGTGGCGACGTAAGAGTCTTGTTCAAGAAGATGGATGGTCAGTTGCTCGCCGTCGTAGCGCCAGATTTCAGGCACACCGAGCGCGGCGTAGATGGGGAACTTGGAGATTGAACCGTGATGGATATCAATCTCGACGGCGATATCGGGCGGCGGGTCAGAGGTGAAATCAAGCTGCATTCGGTTGCCGATCAGCGGAGCACTCTGCACGTAGAAACAGGCGTCGGGTTCAAGTCCCTTGCGCGCCTTCTGCTTCTTCATCGTGGCTGAGCCGAAAAAGCGAATGTTGATGCGTAGTCGAAGCCTGATGGCGCCAACAAGGCTCCCAATAAACCATGCGTAGTTTTCATGCGCGGAGGAAGTGGTCATGATTTGCAGCGTTCCGTCGTCGTAGCTGATGCGTAAACCTCTGGCTTCGCCGACTTGATTGAGCAGCGCTTCGTATTCGTCCCAACCGATGCCGTAAAGAGTGAGGCGGCTATCGGTCGGAAGATGTTCGACGATCTCGTGCAGATTCAAAGTTTGAGTGCTCATAAAAGTTATCGCCTGATTTTGAGAGTCAGCGAGTGATTGTAACGACAGTAAGGGCGAGCCGCAATCTTAGTTGATGACAACGAAAAAGAGATAAACCAACACTGAGGGAGCTAATATGCAGACACTGTGGCAAGACATACGTTATGGCGTCCGAATGCTCGTGAAGAAACCCGGCTTCACGGCGGTGGTCGTGATGACGCTCGCGTTAGGCATCGGAGCGAACACGGCGCTCTTCTCGGTCGTGGATGCGATGCTGTTGAAAAAATTGCCGGTCAAAGAACCTGACCAATTGGTGCTATTTCAGGCGCTGGCGCAGGAGAAGTTCAGCTACGGCAACTATAGCGGCAGCACCAGCCCCGACCCAGCGACGGGGCTGCAAGCGATGACCTCCTTCCCTTATCAAAGTTTCGTGCAGTTGCGGGCGCAAGGTGAAAGCGCGCTGTCGGACATCTTTGCTTTCGGCGACGTAGGTCTGAACGTGCAGGCGGCCGGGCAGGCCGATGTTGCCAGAGGGCAAGCCGTGTCAGGCAATTACTTCGCCAGCCTCGGCGTGCCGGCGCTCATCGGGCGCACGCTGACGGACGAAGATGATAAGGCAGCGGCGACTCCGGTCGCGGTGCTCAGCCATCGTTACTGGCAGCGGCGGTTCGGTGGCGACCCGTCAGTCGTCAGCAAACAGATCAACCTCAACAATGTCGCCTTCACCGTCGTTGGCGTCTCCCCGCCGGGCTTCGAGGGAGCGGGGCAGGTTGGCACTTCGCTCGACATCTCGATTCCGCTGGCGTGCGAGTCGGCGGTCAGCGTCGAGCGCTCGCAGATGGAGCGTAGGACGGCGTGGCTGCGACTGATGGGCCGACTCAAGCCGGGCACGACGCCTGAGCAGGCGCGCGCTCAGTTGGAGGGCGTCTATCAGCAATCCGTCGCCGAGCACCGCGCGGCGCGGCAGACGCAGGCGCAGGGCGGAGACCCGATCAAGCCGCCCGAAGAGAAAGATTATCCGCGCCTCGCGCTTGTCTCCGGCAGTCAGGGTGAGATGAACACCCGACAGTTCTACCGGCGAACGCTCTACCTGCTGCTCGGTGTGGTCGGGATGGTTCTATTGATCGCGTGCGCGAACGTGGCGAACCTGCTCTTAGCGCGTGCCTCGTCGCGGCAGCAGGAGATTGCGGTGCGGTTGGCGCTCGGCGCGAGCCGCTGGCGTTTGATTCGCCAACTTGTCACCGAGAGCGTATTGCTGGCGACACTCGGCGGCGCGCTCGGCGTAATCTTCGCGCTCTGGATCAAAGACGGATTGTTGATGGCGGGGGACTGGGGCGTCGCGCGCATGATCGCGCTCGAACCCCAGCTTGATCTGCGCGTGCTCGGCTTCACCTTCGGGCTGTCGCTGCTGACGGGCGTGCTGTTTGGTCTCGCGCCCGCGTGGCGTGCAACGCGCGTTGACATGACGCCCGCACTTAAGGATAAAGCGCGCGGTTCGAGCGCCGCCTCGCGCTCGTTGTTGAGCAGGTCACTGATTGTGGTACAGGTGGCGCTGTCGGTGCTGTTGCTCGTCGGCGCGGGCCTCTTCGTGCGGACGCTCATTAACCTGCAACGCGTCGAGCCCGGCTTCAACACACGCAACCTGCTGCTGTTCAACGTCGTGCCGGGCATGATCGGCTACAAGGAGGAGCGGCTGGCGCAGCTCTACCGGCAGATGACCGAGCGGCTCGAAGCCGTGCCCGGCGTGCAGGTGGTCACGTTTTCACGCAATGCTTTGCTGTCGGGCGGACACAGCACCCGGGATTTCTATATGCCAAGTGCGGCGGCGGGGGCTGACGGCAGAATCAAATCGGACGGCGAAATATACATCCATCAAGTGCGCGAAAACTTCTTCGAGGCGATGGAGATTCCGCTCCTCGCCGGTCGCCGCTTCACCACGCAAGACGATGAGCGTGGCCCCAAAGTAGTCGTCGTTAACCAAACTTTCGCTAACAAGTATTTCCCCAACCAAAACCCGGTTGGCAAGCGATTCAGCTTCAGCTCGAAGAAGCCCGGCGAGATTGAGGTTGTCGGCTTAGCCCGGGATGCAAAGTATGCGCGGCAGCGCGACGAGATTCCGCCGACCGCTTATACACCTTGGGCACAGGAACTGGCTGGATTCAGGGGCGCGACTTTCGAAGTCCGCACGATGGGTGATCCGACTGCCGCCGTCACCAGTGTGCGCGAAGCAGTGCGCGATGTAGATCAGAACCTGCCGCTCATCAACATCAGGACGCAGATCGACCAGGTGAACGAGACGCTGGCGATGGAGCGACTCTTCGCCAAGCTCTTCAGTCTCTTCGGCCTGCTCGCACAGCTCCTCGCCGCCATCGGGTTGTACGGGGTGCTGGCCTATTCGGTCGCACAGCGCACGCACGAGATTGGCATCCGTATGGCTTTGGGCGCGCAGACGCGTGATGTGTTGAAGATGATCGTCAGACAGGGCATGACACTCGCGGCTCTCGGCGTAGTGCTGGGACTCTTCGGCGCTTACGCGCTGACCAAGTATCTAGAGAGCTTGCCGGAAATGCTCTATGGCGTGGCGGCTGCTGATCCGGCGACGTTCGCGGGTGTGGCGCTCTTGCTCGGCGTCGTGACGCTTCTCGCCTGTTACATCCCGGCACGAAGAGCAACGAAGGTTGATCCGATGGTCGCACTCAGGTACGAGTGAGGGCAAATTTTGGCAATAATATACTTAGCTCACCCAGGGGGAGGTACTCCTGATGCTAGATGACACTAAGCCTGCGCATCTCTGCTTCGATAGCCATGATGATGCTCTCAACTATGCGAGCAAACTCGTTGAGGAGAGTGTTCGCTGGTTGGCCGTCCACAAACTCAACATCACGGAACGCTATGCACGTGGCGATATCGAAATTCGCCTCAGATGCGCCTCCCGGACTAACGCGGAAGATTTCCATTTCATTCTTCGTCCGATCCCAAACAGGGAAAGTATTCAGCGACCCGCCTTCGGTCAGCACCACGCGGCGATAAAAGATGCCACCAGAGCGCGTAGCGACGGGGCAAACGATAGCGTGTTTATTGGAGTTACAGAGTTGGTTCATTGCCCACAGAAGGTTATTCCCTCCTTTGTATGGCTCGAACGCGCGCATGAGGTCAGCGATTTCTTTGGGCATGTCTTTGCAACGACCCTTGATGACATTCTCAATTTTCGTTGCACTGTCGGCAAACGGGAAACTAGCGTGTCTCCCGGTCTTGAGGCAAGCGAAAGCGGCATGATCGAGCGCGTTGCGCAAGTTATTAATAGCGTCGGAAGCGATGCCGGGCAAAGCTACTGGCATGGGCTTGATGAGCTTGAACTTATGAACTTCCTCGGCAGTGTTCGGATCAGTCTCAATGACTGTTCTGTATGGGTTAGTGTCGAAGAACTCAGCAACTTGCCGTTCAAAATCATGGATGTGATGCTTTGCTCGCGCCAAAGTGTACTTTGAACTGTGGAAGATATCGCTCATGTTTTCTTCTTCCGCTTCCGACGCTTTTTGTCGCGTTCGTATTCGGCAATCTTCTCATCGAGTTCTTTCTTAGGTACGGCCATTAAGTCTTTTGCCAGCCTCTCGAAGTTCTCAAAAGGCTGGCGTGCGGCGGGTTCTGGTAGTGATATTTTTATGATTTTCATTCAACGACCTTTCTTCTTACCGCGTCGCGGCTGTGCCTTGTCTTTAGTGGCATATTTGATGCCCCGTCAGTTCATCATGGGTGAGACGTTTGCCAGCAACGGCCTTTACCACGTCAAGAAACCTGTCGGCATCGTTGCCTTTGCGGGTGTTAAATCTAAAAGTCTGCTCATCAAGATAGCGGAACAAGTGAAACGGCTCTACGCTCACATACGTTCCCTTGATGCTGCGCTTCAACAAACTCCAAAAGTTCTCAATTCCGTTGGTGTGAATCTTGCCATCAACATACTTCTCCGCGTGGTCAATTACTTGGTGGATGTAATCGGCACTAAGACCGCTATACGACTTCCATCCGTCTGTAAAGAGTTCCGCGCCCGGCTCGACGTTGTTTCTCACTTCGGCTTGCAGCGTCAGTTGCGTGGCGTCGTTAATAACCTTTGTTCTTACCTTGCCGTTGCGCTCCAAAAGTCCCATCACGGCAACCTTGCCATTCCCGCCCGTGCCTGTGATCTTCGCGTGCCGTTTGTCTCGGTGCATGTTCCGAGCAAGGCCGCCAATGTATGTCTCGTCAACTTCAACTTCGCCGCTCATCTTCTTCTCGAAAGTTCCGGTCTGCATGGCGAGGCGGATGCGGTGAAGCAGAAACCACGCGCTTTTTTGAGTGATGTCGAGCGCACGGTGAATCTCATAGGAACTGACGCCGTTCTTCGCGTTGGCAATCAACCACATCGCAGCAAGCCACTTGTCGAGGCCGATGGGCGAATCTTCCATGATAGAGCCAACCTTCACGCTGAACTGTTTTTTACACGCCTTGCACTTCCAGATGTAGCGCGTCGAAAGGTAAGACACTTCTTTTCCCTCGCACATCGGGCAAGTAACGCCCTCAGGCCAGCGAATCTGCGCCATGAAGGTTGTGCAAGTTTCTTTATCGGAGAAATAAAGGATGATCTCTTGCAGAGTTTGCGGGAAGGTCGTTTCGCGCGGCTTCTTTGTGCGGCTGTGTTTGCTTGTTTCCATGCCCTAATTTATAGCATTAAAACCTGGGTGAGTCAAGTATATTATTGCCCAAATTTTTCCGGGAGATCAAATTCGGTCCGGGTCTCTGCCTAATTCCCGCAGCAACCCAGCCAAGCGTGCGAGGCGTTCTTGTTCCTGCTTCAGAAGTTGCTTCGTCTGCTCCGCTCGCTGACGCTGTGCTGCTTCGCCTTGTTCAGCTTGCTCGGCGCGCTCACGCTCAGCGCGTTCACGTTCTTGCTCAGCACGTTCGTGTTCATGCTGTGCGCGCTGACGTTCCTCTTCGGCACGCTCCCTGCCGGTCGGAATGATTTCGTCGTGCTCATCAATCCACCGCAGCCACGTCGATTCTTTGCCTTCGAAGACGCCGTCCCACAGTTTCAGTCCGAGCTTGAGCGCAGGGAACTGCGTGCTCGTCTGCTTGTCATACTCGAAACCATGCAATTGATAGAGGGTCAGCGCGTCCGGCATCATTATAGATTGACAAGGCTATGTAGGAAACTATATAAACAGTAAACTACGTTAGAGCGTAAGGAAGTAGGATGAGTCCGAAGGCGTACCTCTCATATTCGGCGGCGGTGATTTTGCAGGCGCTAGCTAACAATTACCGATATGGGTTTGACGTGATGGATGTAACGGGCCTGCCGAGCGGCACGGTCTATCCGGCGCTACGCCGCATGGAGCAATCAGGGCTGGTGGGTTCCAAGTGGGAGAAGGATGGAATCGCCCAGCGCGACGGGCGACCTGCGCGGAAGTATTACGAACTCACGCCCGACGGCGAGGCGGCATTGGCCGAAGCCGTCAGCCGCTATCGGAATCTGGAGCGTCTCTTACCACAGACGATTCGCAAATCTAAGCCGTCCCGCGAGCGGGGATGAATTGATGCCGACATTCAGCCGCACGAGAAAGTTTTTGTCGAAGCCTTACTTTCAGTTGATCAATGTTATCGGCCTGATCGTGCCACGTCGCTTACGTTCTGGCTGGCGGCAGGAGTGGGAAGCCGAGCTTCAGCATCGTGAAGCGTTACTCAGCGATTGGGAGCGGCTCGACTGGCGAACGAAACTTGATCTGCTGCGCCGCAGCACGGGTGCGTTTATGGACGCCCTGTGGTTGCAGCCGCAGCGTTGGGAGGAAAGAGTGCACAGTTTGGCTTCGAGGTGTTTGATTGTTGGGGGACTGTCATCAGCAATAGTATGCAGCAAAAACAAAGCTGCGGTTCGCTTTCTGCCCACTGCTTCCTGACTTCGCGGCTTTTTACCTGACTGTTGTAGTCTCGTCTTTAATAATGAAGAGAATTAAGCTCTCGGCAACAACTTTGGATAACTTCACGATAAAATCGAGTCTGCTGGCAGACAGCTATCTGAAGTTTTGTGCGGGAGCGGCGGCTGAAGATCAAGGAACTCACGATTAACGTCTTGCTATGATGTACCCACTTGTGAACCCTGAAACCGAATCGGAAACCGAAGCGCCAACACAAGTCAGCAACCAACCGGAGACCGCAGCGCTGGAAGATTTGTCGCAGGAGATTCGACGGGTCGGGCGCGAGTTGTTCAAAGCCACCCGCTCCGCCGAGAGAAATCGCCACCGAAGGCGATATCAAGCTCGCGTATTTCAACCGCGTGCGCGAGCATTCTCCTGAACGCGATCCCGAAGGCTTCAACGAATTCGGGCGGCCTACGAAAAGTTAAGCGCCGCCGACATCCGTGCCGAAACGGATTTATTTCTAATCGACGATCAAAGCGCAGACATCAAACCATCGACCCTCGTGCGCTACGATGTTGAGCCTTAGCCGATTACGCTCAAGATGATTGAGTCTGATCTGCCGGCTGTCGAATCGATTCTCCTGTTCGAAGAATTAAAGAAGTACTGAGTACTGAGTTGAAGCAGCTTTTTGACTCAGCAATCAGTACTCAGTGCTTCTTTCCCGATTTTGGGAAAAGATAATCCCAGAAGCAAACACCGCAAGACCACAGACGCCCTCGCCTTCCTCACCGACCTGCATGATCTAACCAATTAATCATCGCCATCGTGATGGCACGGCGCTTGACGAACGAATCTTCGGATCACAGCAAACAGGTTTGCACTTTCCGCTGACGGCATTCAATCACAAGAGAGGTGATGTGATGGAAACGGTGTGGCTCGACATCCGATACGGCGTGCGGATGTTATGGAAGCGTCCCGGCTTTACGCTCGTCGCATTGGTTGCTCTGGCGCTCGGCATCGGCGCGAACACAGCGATCTTCAGCGTCGTGATGACAGTCATGGTGCGCCCCCTGCCTTATCATGATGCCGACCGATTGGTGTGGCTGTCGAACAAGAACACCGTGCTCGGTGTCAGCCAGACATTTCTTAACCCGGCGGATATCCTCGACCTCCGCGAGCAGGCAGAGAGCTTCGAGCGGGTCGCTTCATGGGGAACGGTTCCGCTTAATCTGTCGGGTGCGACAAGTCCCGAACGAGTGGAGAGCATCTATGTCACGACAGATTTCTTTCAGACGCTCGGTGTGCGGCCTGCGCTCGGGCGCGATTTCTCTTCGTCTGACGGCACAGCAAACAACGACGGTGTGGTCATCATCAGCTACGGATTATGGCAACGGCAGTTCGGCGGCGCTCATGATGTCATTGGACGAAAGATTAAATTGGGGAGAGGGGCGGATGAAACGCCAACCAGTGTCGTCGTCGGCGTGATGCCGGCGGAGTTGAGCTTCCCCGCGCGCGTCGATCTCTGGACGGCGTATGAACATGACCGGGCGGATGCGGAACGCGGCGGCGCACACAACAATCGAACCATCGCGCGGCTCAAACCCGGCGTCACGATTCAGCAAGCGCAGGCGGAAATCAATGTCATCGCTCAGACCCAGGCGCGTCTCTACCCCGACACCAACGCCGGCTGGGAAGTGGATGTCGTACCTTTTCGCGAGCACCTGTTCGGCAGCGCCAGCGTCGCTCTGCCGCTGTTGTTCGGGGCCGTCGGATGCGTGCTGTTGATTGCCTGCACGAACGTCGCCAACCTCCAACTGGCGCGCGCCGCGTCGCGACAAAAAGAGATTGCGGTACGGCTCGCGCTCGGAGCCGGAAGAGCGCGCATCATCAGACAATTGCTGGTTGAAAGTTTGATTCTGGCCGTTGCCGGGGGCGCTGTCGGAGTGCTACTCGCGATGTGGGGCGTTGAAGGGTTGCGCGCTCTGGGGCCTGATTCGTTGCCACGGATTCAGGAAGCGATGATCAATGCGCAGGCGCTCGGGTTCACCGCTGCGTTGTCCGTGTTGACGAGCGTTCTCTTCGGACTCATGCCGGCCTGGCAAGCGTCACAGTCCGATGTCAATCAGGCGCTCAAAAACACGGGCCGGTCGGGTACCATCGCGCCGCAACGCAACCGCTTCAGTAACATGTTGGTCGTCATTCAGATCGCGCTGGCACTGGTGCTGCTCGTCGGCGCGGGGCTGCTCGTCAACAGTTTTTGGAGACTGCAATCACTCAATCCCGGATTTGACTCAACACACATCCTGACGGCGGGACTGTCGCTCAATTTCACCGACTATCCGAACGATGATCCGCGCCGCCAGATTATTTTTCGGCAAGCGCTTCATCGTCTGGCGAGTCTGCCGGGAGTCGAACAAGTCGGCGCGATTTCTCATTTGCCTTTGGGTGGCCGCACAATGCAAATGCGTTTCAGAATTGAAGGGCGTGAATCTGTCTCCGCAAGCAATGAAACGATTGCTGATTATCGTGTGGTCACTCCGGCGGTCTTCGAGACGCTGAGCGTCCCGGTTAAGCGCGGACGCATCTTTACCGAGCGGGACACTTCACAGACTCCGTTCGTTTATGTCATCAACGAATCGTTTGCTCGCACTTATTTCATGGGGCGCGACCCGGTTGGTGAAAGAATGTCGGGCGGAAGTTTTCTGCCTTCCGGTGAGGTAGTCGGCGTGGTCGGAGATGTTAAGCATCGCGGACTCGAAGCCGACTCGCTCCCGGCGTTCTACGTTTCATATCAGCAACACGCCACTCTCCCGATCATGAACTTTGTGATGCGCACTTCGACTGAGCCGGGCACTCTCTCCAACAGCGTGCGGCGCGAGCTTCAGGCGCTTGACCCGAACCAGGTGGTTTTCAACGTCAGAGCGATGAATGAATTTCTGTCTGATGCGGTCGCGCAGAGACGATTCAGTATGCTGCTGCTCGGTTTGTTCGCGACGATGGCGGTGATCCTCGCCGCGGCAGGGATTTACGGCGTGACGGCGTATACGGTCGCGCAACGCACGCACGAGATCGGCATCCGCGTCGCGCTCGGTGCCCAAGCTCAAGATGTGCTCGGTCTGGTCGTCGGGCATGGCATGATGCTGGCTTTCATCGGCGTGTCGGTTGGTTTGGCTGCGGCCTTTGTGCTGACGCGCTTGATGTCGAGTCTACTATTCGGCGTGAGCGCGACCGACCCATTGACCTTTGCCGTCATCGCGCTGTTGATGACCGGCGTCGCGCTTCTGGCATGCTATGTCCCGGCGCGGCGTACGACGAAGGTTGATCCGATGGTGGCTCTGCGGTATGAGTGAGACGGGATGATGAGCGAAGAAGAACCGTGCAAGGTCGCGTCCACGCCGCTAAGCGTGGGTTAAATTAAAGTTTAAATCCTGAACATGAGAAACCGTTCTGAACTGAACTACCAACCGCTCACAGTGCGGTTCGATTATGGTGCGAATACTTATTGCTGATGATGACCGCGACGTGCTCGAAGCTCTGCTCCTGTTGCTGAAAGGCGAAGGTTACGGAGCGGCGACAGTGACGCGACCGGGCGATGTGTTGAAGGCGCTAGCGAAGGAGAGTTACGATGTCGCGCTGGTTGACCTCAACTACACGCGCGACACAACGTCGGGCCAGGAGGGTTTAGACCTGTTGGCGCAAATCCAGGCCGCCGATGCGACGCTTCCCGTCGTGGTGATGACAGCGTGGGGCAGCGTCGAACTGGCGGTCGAAGCCGTGCGGCGCGGGGCGAAGGATTTCGTGCAAAAGCCCTGGGACAACCGACGTCTGCTGTCGATCCTGCGCACGCAGATCGAACTCGCGCAGGCTCTGCGCAGAGGCGCGCGGCTCGAAGCCGAGAACAAGTATCTGCGGACTGAAGGCGCGGCAGCCCGACCGTTATTAATCGCGAAGTCGCCGTCGATGCAGCCTGTACTGGAAATGATTGCGCGTGTCGGGCCGTCGGACGCAAACGTCCTCATCACAGGCGAGAACGGCACTGGCAAGGAGGTCGTGGCGCGCACGCTACACATGCTGTCGGAGCGGGCCGCGCGCCCAATGGTGACGGTCAACGCCGGGGCGCTCTCCGAAGGGACGTTTGAGAGTGAACTGTTCGGCCACGTGCGCGGCGCGTTCACGGACGCGAAGATGGAGCGCGTCGGGCGCTTCGAGTTAGCAGACAGTGGCACGCTCTTTCTCGACGAAATCGCCAACGTGCCGACCAACCTTCAACCAAAGCTACTGCGCGTGATCGAGACCGGCGAGTTCGAGCGCGTCGGCTCGTCGCATACGCGGCGTGTCGACACGCGCGTGCTGTCGGCGACAAACGCTGACCTGAATCGGGAGGTCGGCGAAGGACGCTTCCGGCAGGATTTGCTATTCCGCATCAACACCGTCGAGATACGCCTGCCCCCCTTGCGTGAGCGGCCCGAAGACATACCCTTGCTCGCTGAACATTTCCTCGGCCAGTACACGAAGCGATATCGCAAGATCCTCTCCGGCTTCGATGCGGCGGCGCTCGCCGCGCTGGCGACTCATCCGTTTCCCGGCAACGTCCGCGAGTTGGATCATCTCGTCGAGCGCGCGGTGTTGATGGCCCGTAGCGATCTGGTCGAAACCGGCGACCTCGGCATTCAAGCAACGCGCGACGTGAATAGCCGGTTGGAAGAGATGAACCTGGAAGAGGTCGAACGGCTGCTGATTCAAAAAGCGCTCGCGCGCTTTGGCGGGAACGTTAACCTCGCAGCGGAAGCTCTCGGCGTCAGCCGGAGTGCGCTCTATCGCCGCATCGGGAAGTATGAACTTTAGAAGTGACAGGTGATCAAAAGAGAAAGCGAAAACTAAGTCACGAGCGGCGCGTCCTTTTAATGGCGCTCGCGGCGGGACTTCCGTCGCTGATCGTCGCGCTCGCGTTGCTCGGAACGGGCGATTACACATTAAAGGTTTGCCTGACGCTTGCGGCGCTGCTCGTCGGTTGCTGGCTCGGCTTCTCTTTCGCGTTGCAAACGGGTGTGGTGCGCCCGTTGCAAACCATCTCGAACCTGCTTGCCGCCCTCGGCGAAGGCGACTTTTCGATTCGCGCGCGCGGGGCGGCGAACCGCGACGCGCTCGGCGAAGTGATGCGTGAAGTGAACGCGCTCAGCGAAACTTTGCGTCAGCAGCGGATCGGCGCGCTGGAGGCGACGGCGCTCTTACGCACCGTGATGGCGGAGATCGACGTTGCCGTCTTCGCGTTCGATGAAGGCAAGCATCTGCGCCTCGTCAACCGTTCCGGCGAACGCCTGCTGACACAAAACGCCGAGCGATTGGTCGGACGCACCGCCACGCAGTTGGGGCTGGACGAATGTCTGACGGGCGTCAACGGGTCGGACGCCGCCGGCGCAATCTACACTTTGCAAAAAACATTTCCGGGTGATGCGAACGGCAGATGGGGCGTGCGACGTGGCGCATTCCGTCTGCACGGTCGGCCGCATCTGTTGCTGGTAGTCGCGGATTTAAGCCGCCCGTTGCGCGAGGAAGAGGCTCGCGCGTGGCAGCGCTTGGTGCGCGTGCTCGGCCACGAACTGAACAACTCGCTCGCGCCGATCAAGTCTATCGCCGATAGTTTGGCGACACTCCTCGCACGCGAGGCGAGGCCCGCCGATTGGCAGGACGACATGCAGCGCGGTTTGAATGTTGTTTCGTCGCGCGCCGAATCCCTCAGCCGCTTTATGGAGTCCTACGCGCGGCTCGCCCGTCTGCCCGCGCCGCGTTTCGATGCGGTGGAGTTGAAGACATTAGTGACGCGCGTCGCCCGGCTCGAAACGCGGCTGACGGTGCGCGTGACGAGCGATGCCGAGACGGTCGTGCGGGCCGACGCGGATCAACTCGAACAACTTCTGATCAACATCTTGCGCAACGCGGTAGATGCTTCGCTGGAAACCGGTGGGACAGTGACTGCGAGTTGGGCCCGGGGCGGCGGCTACGTCGAAGTTCTGATCGAAGACGAAGGCTTCGGCCTCGCCAACAGTGCAAATCTGTTCGTGCCGTTCTTTACCACCAAGCCTGACGGATCGGGCATCGGTCTGGTGCTCTCGCGCCAGATCGCCGAAGCTCACGGCGGCACGCTGACGCTGGAGAATCGAGAAACAAGAGCGGGTTGCCGAGCGCGGCTCCGTCTTCCGGTCTAAACAAAACGCGGACGAGGGGTGACGGACGACCAACCTCGTAGACAGTGGCTGTTGAGTAACTGGCGGATGCAAACGAGTGGCACCGGCCTGACGGAAAATCGGTGCTGATTGCCGCATCCGGCTCACAGCGGCGGTCCCTGGCGGGTCGCGTAAACTTGCAACCGGGTCGCTAAATAGTGCATCATAGCGCTCGGTTACTCCTTCTCTCTTGCATCAACGGTGATGCGCCCCACACTAGCTAGTCTTTCGCGGCGGCGTTTTGGATGATACGAGAGTAGGCTGATTTCAACTTCAGAAGCCGCTCCTATTAAGAGCATCCGAACGCAAGCCTTCGCTGCCTACCGTTACACCGAAGCCACTTCAATTCGCAGCTTCTCTCAGATACCTCCTATTAGCTAAGGAGAGGGATACGTCTATGTCAATGAAACTTTACGTCGGTAATCTGTCGTTCCAGACTTCGGGCGAGGATTTGCAGCAGTTGTTCGGGCAGGCCGGCACGGTCGAGTCTGCTTCGGTCGTGGAAGATCGTGAAACGGGGCGCTCACGCGGTTTCGGCTTCGTCGAAATGTCCACCAACGAGGAGGGCCAGGCGGCTATCCAGCAGTTCAACGGCAAGGAAGTCAACGGGCGCAGCCTGACTGTTAACGAGGCCCGACCGCGCGAAGATCGCGGTGGCAATCGTGGCGGCGGCGGCGGTGGTGGTGGTCGTGGCGGCTTCGGCGGTAATCGCAGTGGCGGCGGCGGTGGCGGCGGCTTCGGCGGCGGTCGTGGCGGCTACGGTGGCGGCGGCGGCAGCAGCAGCGGCGGCGGCAATCGCGAACCACGTTGGTAG
>JALZJL010000017.1 GCA_030859785.1 Acidobacteriota bacterium | reverse complement strand
GTCAAACTTTTAGCCTTCAGACTTTTCGCCGCGCCCCTGACCTTTGCGTGCGGCTTTGCTGTGCGGGAGCGGCAACGCGACGCCACCGGATTTAGCTTCAGGTTTCTCATGCTCGTCCGACGACTCAGCCGTATCGCTAATTAACGCGCCGCCGGAACGCTTCGAAAAGATCAGTTTTTTGCTGCCTTGATTTAAGTCAACATAGACCAGGTCGCCGAGACCAACCTGTTCGGTCGCCACCAAATTCGACAGCGGGTAAACAAGGAACCGCTCAATCGAGCGCTTCAAGTGTCGTGCGCCGTACTTGAAGTCGATGCCTTCCTTGAGGAGCATGTCTTTCGCTTCGTCGGAACACTGGAAGACGAATTTGGTGCCGGCGGAGCGCATGATGCGTTCCTGCACGGACTGAAGTTCCAGTTCGAGAATCTGTCGCAGATGATGTTCCTTCAAAGAGCGGAAGACCACGACCTTATCAATTCGGTTCATAAACTCCGGCGAGAATTTGCGCCGCGCCGCTTCGACCGCAGTGCGATAAATCTTTTGATCCACTTCCGTGTCGTTCGGATTCTTCGAGCCTTGCACGGGGGCGAATCCGATGCCGCCGGAAATCAACTCCGACATCTCTCTCGCGCCCAGATTAGAGGTCATCACCACAATCGCGCGCGAGAAGTCCACTCGCCGGTTGTCACCAAGCGTCAGCGTCGCTTTATCGAGGATGCCGAGCAGTAACTGCCACAGGCTATCCGAAGCTTTCTCGATCTCGTCGAACAGCACAATCGAAATCTTGGTCTCTTCGGTGTGATAGCGGTCGAGATTTTCCTGAGTCAGCATCGGGCTGGTCTCACGGTGGCCAAGGTATCCTGGAGGGCTACCGATCAGCTTCGCGATTTCGTGCGAGTGCTGGAACTCGGCGCAGTCGATTTTGATGACCGCGCCGGGATCGCCGTACAAAACTTCGGCAGCGGCCTCGACCACGCGCGTCTTGCCGGAGCCGGTCGGGCCTAAGAAAATCATCGTGCCGACGGGCCGGTTGAGAGGACTTAAACCTGCGAGGAAGATTTGATACAGGCCACTCATGCGGCGCACTGCGCGTTCCTGGCCGACGATGCGCGTCGACAGCTTTTCTTCAAACTCCTGCGCGCGCGGACTCTTTTGCTCAGGGTCAAGGAAGACTGTATCGGTAGTAGGTTTCTGTTTCTCCATCTCTGCAATCATGGCTTAACTTTCTTCGAGGGAAATTATTGATACGGTGAGCGTCTTGCTTTGAGAGGAGGGAAGTTGGCGGCGGCACTTTCGCGGTGGCTCCCGCTTGTGGCCGCTATCACTTCCGTCTCTCACGCAAAGAGCGGACCGCTAAACTAATAGATGCTTTCCCCGCACACTCGGTTCGCTTCAAAAACTGTCTGACCGCGCGACTCCGCCACGGCTGAACGTACTATATATACGACAAAGCGCTGAGCCTTACCACAAAATAGTGATTAAAGAACGTTAAGTGTAAAAAGATTTGCGGGAGCCGAGGTGTGTGAGGCTGCTGACAATTTGTGGCATCAGTTGGCTGACAATTATTTGTGGCATCAGTTGGCTGACAATTAATGTGGTAAACGAAAAAAACTTCGAGACGAACTTCGAGATAAGAAAAAATAAACGCGAACGAGCCGCTCGATGATGAGCGCGCGTCCGTTCGCGTTTCAAACAGCCGGGAGTATCAAAAGCGCTTTCAATTAGTCGTAGTACTCAAGGCCGAGGTGCGTAATCAGGTCTTCACCGCGCAGGTGGCGGAGCGTGTTCTTCATCTTCATGAGTTGAATGAAGAGGTCGTGCTCCGGGTAGAGTTCGGGTGCCGTCATCGGCGATTTGAAGTAGAACGAAAGCCATTCCTGGATACCCTTCATCCCGGTGCGTTGCGCGAGGTCGAGAAAGAGCGCGAGGTCAAGCACGATGGGCGCGGCCAGGATCGAGTCGCGGCAGAGAAAGTCGATCTTGATCTGCATCGGGTAGCCGAGCCAGCCGAAGATGTCGATGCTGTCCCATCCTTCTTTGTTGTCGCCGCGCGGCGGATAGTAGTTGATGCGGACGACATGCGAGAAGTCTTTGTACAACTTCGGGTAGACTTCCGGTTGCAGAATGTATTCGAGCACCGACAGTTTCGACTCCTCTTTGGTCTTGAATGATTCGGGATCATCGAGAACTTCGCCGTCACGGTTGCCGAGAATGTTGGTTGAATACCAGCCGTGTAGTCCGAGCATCCGCGACTTCAGACCGGGCGCGAGAATCGTCTTCATCATCGTCTGCCCGGTCTTGAAATCTTTGCCGCAGACGGGGACGCGGTTCTGGTCGGCGAGATAAACGAGCGCCGGAACGTCAACCGTCAGGTTCGGCGCGCCGTTGGCGAACGGGACACCGGACTTGAGCGCGGCGTAAGCATAGATCATCGAGGGAGCGATGGCCTTGTGGTTGTCGCGCATCGCCTGCTCGAATGATTTAAGAGTTTTGTAAACCGCGTGTTGCTTGAGGAAAATCTCCGTCGAGGCGGCCCACACCATCACCAGTCGCGCGCACTTGTTCCGGCGCTTGAATTCGGCAATCTCCACGATCAACTGCTCGGCCAGTTCCATCTTGTTGGCACCCTCTTTGACGTTCGTCCCGTTCAATCGCTTGACGTAATACTGGTCGAAGACGGCAGCCATTGGCTTGATCTTTTGCAGCGGCGCGCGCACTTGCGCCAGCAGTTCCTTCTCCAACACGCCGGCGTGCATCGCCGCGTCGTAGGCCGAATCGGGAAAGATGTCCCACGCGCCGAAGACTAAATCTTTCAAGTCAGCCAGTGGAACGAAGTCTCTGATGAGCGGCGAGCGGTTGTCCGTCCGTTTGCCGAGGCGGATCGTGCCCATCTGCGTGACGCTGCCAACCGGGTCGGCGAGTCCCATCTTGATCGCCTCGACGCCCGCAATGAAGGTCGTGCTGACCGCGCCGAGTCCGACCAGCAGCACGCCTAGTCGTCCGTTGGCCGGCGCAATCTCCGCGCCTTTTTCAACTGCCATGTAAGTTGTGTGCTCCTCGAAAGTAAATTAGGAAAGCGAATCGGCGCGGATGATAGCGGATGGGTGTGGTCGGCGTCTTGTCTGATCTTGCCTAAAACAGACGATGGCTTGCGCTTTCGATGTAATTACAAGGAGAAGGCGGAAGTAAGAAGCGATGTCGCTCTTACTTCCGCTGTTTTACTTTCACATCTTGCTTTCAACTCTCGTCTTCACTTAATCCCTCGGCGTGCCATCTGCTCCTTCAACGCGACAGCTACCGCAGTGTCAAAGCCGCCGCGCGTGTCTGATGATTGCTTCTTTCGCGACGCGGCAAGAAAAGCGTCGCGCTGTTTTGAAAGCGAAACGATCTCGGCACGTATCCGACGACGCTCGTCGAGCCGTCGGTCGGTCTCCTTGCGGCGTGCTTCAGGGGACAGCTTGCGCAAATCGTTGGGCAGGTCTTCGTCTTTCACGGCTTCCAACTTCACCGATTCGTTCTCCAGATTCTGTAGCAAATCACCGGCGTAAGCCCGCTCATTCAGTGCCTTGTTGACCGCGCGGTCAGCCGCCGCTGGCATGGACGCGTTTCGCGCGACCTTCATTTCATGTGATGCCTGAGTTGCCGCGATATCCTGCCGGATTCTCGTGCCTGCCGCGCCGCCGCCGCCGCCGTAAGCGAGGAAGGTTGACCCCAACTTCGTTCCCAACTCGGAGAGTCGAGTGTCGTATGGGGTGGCGATGTTTTCAACGCCGCCGTCCTGCGCGATGGCGAAGTATTGTCCCTCGCCGCCGCGCGCAACGGCCTGCCACGCCACTTTCGTCGCGGGGCTGTTACCGCACTGAATCGTGTTGACGGTCATCCCCAGACGCACCGCTTCGCTCACTGTTACCTCCGTGCTCGGCGCATCTGCATAGTCATCGTGTGGCGGCGCGTCGCCGACGAGAAAGACGATCCGCGCGACGTGCTCCGTGCCGGTCTGTGACCAACCAACTTCGCGGACACCGGCGGCGAGGGCGCGGCGAACATCTTCCGGTTCGTCACCGCCGCCTTCCGCGCGGTAGTCCATCAACGTCGAATAAACTTTGTCGAGGTCATCGGTGAGTGGCAGCACCTGCGTCACATAAGCATCTTGACGGTCGCGGTAGGCGACGAGTCCGATGCGCACGTTCGGGCGCGAAGGGGTCTGCATCACATCGTTGACTATGCCCCAGATGCGTTGCTTCGCGCCTTCGATCAAGCCGGACATCGAGCCGGTCGTGTCGAGCACGAAAACCATTTCGAGCGTCGGTTTGCCTGCCGAGTCGACGGTTACTCCAGGCCGAATCGCTTTGTTTGTTGGTTGGGTGAAGAGGATTTGTTGGCGGCGAGACTTGATCAGCCATGCCGTACTGGCGCTGACGCCGACGACGAAGGTCAACAGCGCGACCGTGATGCTGAGTGTTGCTCGTTTCATATGGCAAAACCTTTCAAGCTGGGTGACCGAGTTTTGTAACTGGAACAGTTTACTGCTTAGACGCCGGCGACCGGTGAAAGTTCCGCGCCGACGTCTCATTAATGTCTTCGGCCAATAGAACGGACGAGGCTTTCGCGCCTTGCATCATTATTGTTGTGGGCGCGGAGGTGTTAGCGGCGGACGAGGGCGGCGCGGAAGGCGCGGGGTGAAAGTCCCATCGCCTGGCGGAAGGCTTTGGCGAAATGGCTTGAGCTTGAATAGCCGACGCGGGCGCCGACTTCGGTGATGGAGAGATCGGTTTCGGCGAGCAGCGTCCGGGCGCGTGCGGCGCGCAGCATGGCGAGGTAAGCGTGAGGCGTCGCGCCCGTCAGCTTCTTAAAGAGGCGGGCGAAGTGAAACGGCGAGACGTGCGCCGCCGCCGCAATCTCATCGAGTTGTAAATCGCGTTCGAGGTTACTGTGCATCAACTCGACGGCGCGGCGAATGCGCCTGTCGACAAAGCCGGCGCGCGACAGTTCCATCTCGTCCGACCGGCGGACGTTAACATAGCGCCGCAGCAGGTGAACGATGATTTGCTCGATGATCGCGGCAATGATGACTTCCTGCCCGGTGGTCTCTTCGCGCATTTCATCAACCAGGTCGCCGGCGAGCCGCGCGAGCCGCCCATCTTTTTCGACGATGTGCGTCCGAAATGTAATCAGCGCGTCGGTGCGCGTTAGGCGCGCGCGGACGGCGCAGTCAAGCACGAGAGCGGGCGCGAGCGTCAGCATCAGAGAGGCTGTTTCCGGAGCGTCGCTGCTAAGGTCGAGAGACGCGCCGGGGTCGACAAGCAGAATCTCGCCGCAGCCATTCGATTCGCCTGCGGCTTCGCCCCGCACCCAACGCCAACGACCTTGCAGTAAGAACAGGAGAACAAAGTCGGGACGCGACGCGCTCGACCAATGCGTGCGTCGCGCCCTTCGGTAATGCACAGTGTATTGCGCATGCACGAAAATCTTTTGAATCGGAACGGCGGTGTCAGTCATCAGTGATCGCCTGCCGAAAGAATAATAGCGCCGTGCAGAGTCAGTCAGGCTCAACCGGTGAGCGGATCTCAGTAGGTCGACGGCGCACCGGACACAGCACGCATCGACGCGGGATGATTGGTGATGAGCGCGTGCAGCCCCAAGTCCGACGCGCGCTTCATCCACGACGGGTCGTCCACCGTCCAGACGAGCGTCCTTAGCCCGGCGTCCATCGCTGCCCGCACCAACCCCGGAGAGATAAGGGAAAAATGCAGCGCCAACTCGTCGGCCCCGCACGCGACGGCCTGCACGATGATGCGCCGGCGCGAAGGGAACGGGCGCGCCAATCTTCGCTCAAACAGCGCCGCCGTGCGAATCTCCGGCGCGAGTCGCTAGACCTCGCGGATTGCGTCGAGCGTAAAACTCTCTACCACCACACGGTCGACCAGTGCGTGTGCGCGAACCGTTCTGACGACTTCAGCGGCGTGCGCGTGCGCATCATCAAGGTCGCATTTTATTTCGACGTAGAGCGCCCGGCAGCTTCCGCCGAACACTTCAAAGACTTCGGCGAGCGTCGACACACGCGCGTCAGCAAACTCAGTCCGCGCCAGGTGCGGGTAACGGACATTGAACCACGTCCCGACATCGACGTGTTGCAACTCGGCAGACGACATCCGCGCGACCTCGCCATCGCGGAGCGCTGTCCGTCGCAGTGTCGCGTCGTGGATAACGACGGGGACGCCATCGCGCGCCAGTCGCACGTCGAACTCGAAGCCGTCCGCGCCGTCGGCCAGAGCGAGCGCGAACGCGGCCCGCGTGTTCTCCGGTGCAACCGCCGCCGCCCCGCGATGACCGATGATGAGCGGCTGGGACATGAGATGAAGAGTGGAAATCTAAGCCAGTCAGGAAGTATGCAGAAAGCAGTCAGGCAGTTACGTAGGAAGGCAGCAGTAAACTGTTTTGAGTTTTCGGTTTCCAGTTCTAAGCTGAAAACCGAAAACTCAAAACTCTAAACTGTTCGACCCGCTTATCGCCGGCTGCGGTACGTGCGGTAGTCGAGTTCGGCGAAGATGTTGTCGCGGCTTTCTATTTCGGCGAGACGTTCTTCGTTGATGTCACCGCTGTCAACCTCGTCGGCGAGCGCGGTGAAGCGGCGGACGTGTGTGCGAAAGCGGCGCGTCGCATACTCGACGGTTGTGCCCTGATAGATTTGGAACGCCCAATCGCTCGACTGAGCAAGCAGCAGTTCACGTGCCATCTGATTCAACGCGCGATGCATCAATGCGTCAGGCGGCGCGGGATAGCGGTCGGCGAGCGTCGTCATGCGCATTTCAGCGGCCTGTTGATGTGGATACATCCACGAATTGTTTTCGTTGAGCCAGACCTTGAAGTAACCGTCCGCGCCCCACGAAGATTGCGACGGCTGCTGAGTTTGAATCGGCATTCCGCTGTCGAGAAAGTCGCCGGGCGAGATGGCCGCAATCTCGTCCTGGTTCCAGTGCAGTTGGCGAAACAGGAAGTCGATGAACTGCACGCCCTCGTACCACCAGTGGCCGAACAGTTCGGCGTCGTAAGGCGCAGTAACAAGCGGTGGGCGCCCGCCGAATGTCTCGTGCAGACGACGCGCCTGCGTGACGCGCTCGCTGACGAAGTGACCGGCATGCTCCGCGGCTCGCTGTTGCGCGCCGGAAGGGTCATAGGGCAGCTTTTCCGGCTGCTCCACGTCGTGCCCGCTGATGCGGTAATACTTAATGCCGAGGTGACGGCGCGCTCCGTCAGCGTGGAGGTGTGGCTGGATGTATTCGAGCGGCGCGTCCCATCCAATGTCGCGGTAAAACTCGCGGTAGGCCGGGTCGCCGGGGTAGCCGATGACCGAACTCCACACTTGCTGGCTCGTCTCAAGGTCGCGCGCGAAGACAGCGACGCCGTTCGGGCAACGCACCGGCGCGTGGACGCCGTAGCGCGGGCGCGGCTCGCCGTAAAGAATCGCGTGCGTGTCGGCGATGAAGTATTCAATACCGGCGTCGGCGAGAAACTGTTCAATGCCCGGCTCGTATGCGCACTCCGGTAGCCAGATGCCGCGCGGGTGGCGCCCAAAGTGTTTGCGATAGTTGATGACCGCGATTTCGACTTGCGCGCGGCGCGCTTCGGTCGTTGAGATGAGCGGCAGAAAGCCATGTGTTGCGCCGCAGGTGATGATTTCAAGCACGCCTGCTTCCTGTAGCTCGCGAAATCCGCGCACAATGTTGCGCCCGTAGGTGTGCTCCCATAAATCGCGCGCCGCGCTTAGGCTCTTGTGGTACATCTCGGCGGCGGCGAGGAACTCCGGCGCCTCCGCCCGCGTGCGCGTCACCTCTTTTTCGGTTAGGGCGAGCAAATTATTGAGGTGGCGTGTGTAGCGTGTTTGCAGCAGCGGATCGGCAAGCATCTCGCACAGAGGCGGCGAAACATTCATCGCCAGACGCGGCGCCGCCCCGGAGCGGTGCAGATTTGAGAAGACGAAAATCAGCGGCAGGTAAACTTCCGTGATTGCTTCGTAAAGCCAGTCCTCTTCTAGAAATTCGGGATATTCGGGGTGGCGCACAAATGGCAGGTGCGCGTGAAGGATGAGACTGAAGTATCCGGTTGGCACGGTTGGAATCGCTAATCAATATTTGTTTAAGTTATGCGAGCGAACAGCTTTCAGTTTTGAGTTTTCAGTTTTGAGCTGAAAACTCAAAACTGAAAACTGTCTAGTCTGTTTGTCAGGTGACAGCCACGCTGAAACCTACAATTTGCGCGGGCGGGCGGACGTGGGTGGCGCGGCACCCGGCGTCATACTCGGCATCAACAATCGCGGGCGTTGCGTCGGAAGTTGCACGTCGCTTCCGCCGACGACGAAACGCGCCACGCGGCGCATCGCTTCCTGTTCCTCGATGCTCAGCAAACTCTCGTCATCAATTTCGAGCGCGAGAGTCGCACGCAGTATGTCCAACAGACGTGCCGTATCAAGCGCACCCTCGCGCTCCGCCATGACGGCATTCAGCCAACGCGCGAGTGCGGGCGAAACCATCAGTTGCAAGCGTTCGCGCGGGATACCGAAGGCGAGCGCGGCCAGCAGCGCTCGCATCTCAGACAGCAGCGTCGCGTCACCTTCCGGCAAATCGCTTCCGGTCAACTGCCGCGTCACGTCGCGCGTCACCGACGCCGTTCCGTCACTCGCTTCGTCAGCCGCTTCGAGCGTGACTTCGAGTGCGTCGCTGGTATACCCCGCTTCGTTCAGCACGCGCGCAAACTCCGGGGCCGAAGCGGCGAACAGCGTCGAGTCATCGGTGATGTCGGAGACGCTCGCGCGCGGCGTGCGCACCTCCGCGGAAGTGAGCAAGCGGATAAACGGGCGACCGGGCGCGAACAACCCGACCTCGGCGCGATAAGCTCTCCCCGCTCGGGCGGAAAACCAGTGGTTGCGTGCGAACACCGACGCCTCAGCCAAACTCCCGTCACCGCTCTTCACATCAATTAAACGCACCGCCATCCGATACTGCGCGGCGGTGTTTCCGAAGCCCCGTCCAAGAATTGCGAACGGGTCGCGCGCGTGGCTCCAATAAAGAAAAAGTTTATACGGCGATTGGGCAAGCAAGCGGATCATGTCGCCCGCATAGGTCTGCGGCAGAGGCTCGTCAATTGACAGTGCCGCCAGTTTATCGCGGACGGCGGCGGGCGGCTCGGCGATGACCGTCGGTAAGAGAAAATGATCTGAACTGCCGGGAGGAAAGAAGGGCATCTGATGAAATCTCAGTCGTCACCCGCCACCTGTTGTGGACAGGCCGGAGCAAGTTTGTTGTGTTGGTAGAACGAACCAATTTGTAAGGGATTGTGTGCGCAAAGTCAACGTGCGTCGAAACATAACGAAGCACTATGCAAGTTGCTATGTCACAATCTATGCAGCGCGATTCGAGAGCATGTATGAGTTGAAGAATGGACTGACGTTCTGGCAAGCATCTTAGTTGCGGGATAGTCCCACCCTACTCCAATTACCTACTAAAGATTATCGATCATTTTCCTTTTTCTCTTCACCCTTACGGACGCCATAGTTGTAAGCGCCATACGCCCCCGCGATCAACGCACCAATGTGCGTTGCGATCTGTCTCGCCAGTTCAACTTGATTTAGGTGGATTAAAGTTATTATAAACGCGACCAATGCAAGCATCATCAATCCGGCAAAATACATCCTGTCGCGCCGTTCGCTCTTACTATGCGATCTTAAGTCTTTCCGATCATCAGCTTGAGCGTTAAGGGCAAGCTTTGCATACTCGTGTGCATCAGCTCGTCCTTGCTTCTCAACGTTGATTTCTTCGAGCCGAGCCTCGGCTTCACGTTCGGCAACTATTAAGAATTGTTAAAGTAGGGTAGGGTCGATCCCGGAGTTATGGCTGACTGTCGGAGCGTGGAACCGACTGTGGGCTGTGTCGTTAACCCCTTTTCCTCTTCATTGGGGGGCTTACTCATGCTCTTGCTTAACGTATCCCGCCCTGTGCTTATAGACAGGCGTTTTCCATCTAACCACAATGTGGCCGAACCCGCGACGGCCCAACTTAGCGGGCGAAATCCTAACCGATTCTATATCCTCTTCCCGCTTTTGTAAGGCATCTAAAAAACGCTCCGGCGTTAATGCCTCTGAATAAACCGGGTCGAGTTCTATAGACTTCAAGAAAAAGGATCTTTGAAAATCTGAAAAAGTAGTGGCGGGCTTGACGCGCGGCCAGCATCTGGAAAACTCTTTCGGCTTTGTCCTTCACCAAACCACAAACCGAAGGAGTCTC
>JALZJL010000015.1 GCA_030859785.1 Acidobacteriota bacterium | reverse complement strand
GATAAGAGGCGGCCCGCGCCGTTTTCTGTCGAGAGAATTAATTTGTTGCAGAAATCAATTGCTATGTTTAGAGGCGGGCTACGCCCGCCGACGCATGGTTAATTTATGTGACAAGGGCGGGCATAGCCCGCCTCTAAACAAACGGATTTTTTTACTTTTGCAAGAGGTCTGTTAAAGAATAGACGTGAAGATCAAACTCAAGATTGAGCCGCGCCGCTCGCGCCGTTTTCGCTGTTGTCGAGATACTTAATCAGCACCACTTCGTTGTGGCGTTCGTTGTAGATCATCTCGTCGACCATGTTGCGGGCGATAAGGATGCCGAAACCGCCGGGTCGCATGCCCATCTCGGCGCGGTATCGCTCGTGCTGCATCGGGTCGTCGTCGGGGTTGAGAATCGCCGAGTGGTAGAGGGACGCAATAGGGAATCCTTCGCCGGGGTCTTTGATGCGGTAGAGGATGATGCGCGGTGAGCGCAGGTAGCCGACTTCGACTGACTTCGATGGATCACTCTTGCCGCCGTGCTCGATGGCGTTGCGTAGCATTTCGCGGAAAGCGTAAGAGATGCTGTCGCGGGTCGCGGACGGCAAATCGGTTTCGAGCTGCGACATCAGTCGTTCGAGCGGGTCGATGGCAGACAGAGTGCAGGGCACGCGCAACTCGATCCATTCGGGACGTGCCGAAAGCACCTCAATAGAGATTTCCTGCGGCACCATCTCGACCGCAGATTTGACGGCGGACAGCAGTTCGTCCATGTCAAACGGCTTCGCCAGAAAGTCGCACGCCTGTTCACGCATCGCGCCGATGGCCGCGCGCGGCGTGGTCATCGCCGTCATTATGATGACCCGCAGGTTCTTGTCGTGCTCGCGCAGACGCGCCAGCATCTGGAGACCGTCCATCCCCGGCATCATGATGTCGAGCAACACCACGTCGGGGCTTCGCGATTCGAGCACCTCCAATCCTTCGAACGCATCGTGCGCGTTCAGCACGTCGTAACCGGCGCGCTTCAGAGCGGTAGAAATCAAGTCCTGCAAATCATTATCGTCGTCAACCACTAAGACTTTTTTGCTCATCATGGATTCCTCAGTTGTTTGGGGGTGAGATTGGGCTACCATGTCTCTGTTCGAACTTAAGACAAATGCAAACTAATTCAGGCGGCGGCCATCGTTAGGAACAGCGAGTCGGTCGCTACGCGGCGGTTGATGTTGACGCCGAGTTGTTGGCGCAACTCTTCGATCTGTGAAATCCATGCGGCGACGCGGCGGCTTTCAACGCCCACGCTTAATCGCGCCAGGCGTTCGCGCGCGTCTTCGTTAATTACCTCGGCACCGGGCGTGCGGAGCGTGAGCAACCACACGTCGCGAAGCAGCGTTTGCAGCGCATCAAGGCGCGGCTCGTATTCGTCCTTCCGCTTTGCGTCGGTCAAGTCTTCCGCCGCCCGCAGCAGGCGCGCACGGTCACCGCCGCCGCCGGCAGTTAAAGCCTCGATCACGCTGAGCATCGACTCGCGCTGCTCGCGGTAAGCGTCGATGTTTAATTCAAGCGCGCGGCCGATGCTGCCACACGCGAGACGTGCTGCCAGACTTGCCTCGGCGCCGGAGCGCTGGTGTCGGTTAATCAAAAACTCTTCGACCTCGGCGGCGGGCAGAGGGGTGAAGCGCACGATCTGGCAGCGCGAGCGGATCGTCGCCAGCAGCCCTGACGGACGCGCGGTGATTAGTATCAGGAGAGCAGTCGGCGGGGCTTCTTCCAAAGTTTTCAAGAGCGCGTTTGAAGCGGACTCGTTCAGCCGGTCGGCATCGTCGATGATAAAGACGCGCCGCGCGCCCTCCTGCGGGCGGAAGTTGGTTTCGCGTTCGAGTTCGCGCACCTGATCGACGACGATGAAACGCGCGGCAGGGCGAATCAACCCGACATCTCGATGACCGCTCCAGATAATCTGCTTCGCCGCTTCCTGATCGTCCGCCGTCGGCAGCGAAAGCCGCCAGATGCGTCTGCACGCCGGGCACACGCCACATGCTTCGTCGCCGCGGCGCGCGTCGCAGTTCAGCACCCTCGCCAGTTCAAGGGCATAAAGCTTTTTGCCGACGCCTTCCGGGCCGGCGAAAATCATCGCGCCGGGAACACGCCCCTGCGTATGCATCCGACGCAAAACCTGCTGCGCCTGTTGGTTGCCGACAATTTCGGAAAACATAGACGAGTGTCGATTCGCGCCAAGATAAATGCAGAAAAGCAGAACTCAGATAAAAGAGTTCGAGACATCAAATCTCGTCAAAGCGGAACTGATGGCGAATCGGCGTGAGAGTCTACAGTTTCAAGAGCGGTGTGACAACACGCACCACATGAACGTGAACTTCTTCGATGGCCGCGCTCGCATCGATGACGCGCACGCGGTCGGGTTCGGCGGCGGCGATTCGCAGATAAGCCTCGCGCACGCGCTGGTGGAACGCCGTCTCCTCGGCATCGATGCGATCCTGAATCGCCCCGCCGCGTCGCGCGCGTTGGTCGGCGCGTTGCCGACTCTCTGCAATGGGGAGGTCGAAGACCAGCGTCAAGTCGGGACGCAAGCCATCGGTGGCGAGTGCGACGACCTCATCAATCAGTGAAGCGGCGAAGCCGCGCCCGGCCCCTTGATACGCAACCGTCGCATCAGCGTAGCGGTCGGAGAGCACAACGCGGCCTGACTCGAGCGCGGGCCGCACCAGTTGGCGCACATGCTGCGCGCGGTCGGCGGCGTAGAGCAACAATTCTGCGAGCGGATCGACCTGCTGGCGTGCGTCGAGCAGCAGTTCGCGCACGCGCACGCCGAGCGGTGTGCCCCCAGGCTCGCGCGTCGTCACGACTTCCCGCCCGCGCAGACGCAACTCGCTCGCCAGCAGACGCAACTGCGTCGACTTGCCGCACCCGTCGATGCCTTCAAAAGTGATGAAAGGTGGGGCCAAGCTGAAGATGCTCCGACAACGAATGGTGAAATGGGAAATGTGTGGTCAGGAACGACCGGGCGATTCCGGCGTGGCTTCCGCGGCGGGCTGCTCGGTGTTGTGCGGCGGGCGCAAATCACCGCTCAAACGCCGCGCGTGAAGAATAGTCGAGATGGCGTGTTTGAAAATGAGTTGCTCTTGCGAGCCGGATTCGAGCAGCACTGAGAACTTGTCGAAGCTTTTAATGCGCCCGGAGAGTTTCGCACCGTTCATCAAGTAGATGGTCACAGTGTCCCTCTCACGGCGCGCCGTGTTCAGAAATGCATCTTGAATATTTTGGGGGGGAGACTTCGTGTCCACTGCTTGCTCCACACTGAATCAAGCCAAATCATCAGAACCGCTAAAGCAGTGGCAGATTACACCACCGTTGCAACAGTGACAAGTTTTTAAAAACGCGGGTGCATCAATCGTCATGAAGTACAAAGAACAGTGCCGGAAATTTACACCCCATACGTGACACGTGACGCATCATTCACTACGTATCACTTCTGCGACGTGAGCGATGACGCGCTGTTGAACTTGCGCATCGTCACCGAAGCCTTCGAACCAATGAACATTGGGTTCGCGGCGGAACCACGTCAGTTGACGTTTGGCATAATGGCGCACGTCGAGTTTGGTCTGTTCGATGGCGCTTGAAAGGTCGCGGACGCCATTCAGGTATTCGACGACGCGACGGTAGCCGTGCGCGCCGAGCGCGTTCGACGTGGCGGGCAAGCCGTTCGCCAGCAGTTGTTGAACCTCTTCGACCAGCCCGGCGCGGAAATGGTCTTCGGCGCGTTGATTGATGCGCGCGTAAAGCTCCGGGCGCGGCGGAGCGAGGGCCACCGTGTGAACGCGCGCCGCGGAGGGCGATGCGGCGGCGCGCGCGGGTTGCTGCGCGGAGAGCGGTCGTCCGGTCTGTAAGCGCACTTCGAGGGCGCGCTGGACGCGCGACCAATCGCGTGCGTGCAGTCGCGCGGCGGAGTTCGCATCGAGGCGTCGAAGTAGTTTGTGTAAATGTTCCGCGCCATGACGCTCTCTGATAATCGTGAGACGGCGGCGCAGTGCTTCGTCCGTCGGCGGACTCGGAAAGAACGGTTGACGCAACGCACGCAGATAAAAGCCGGTGCCACCGACGATCAGGGCGACGCGGCCGCGCGCCTCGATATCCGTGATGACCTGTTCAGCGGCGTGTGCCCATTGGCCGGCGGTGTAGTTGACGTCCGGCGGTACAAAGTCGAGCAGATGATGTGGCACTCCGCGCCGCTCGTCGAAGGGAATTTTGGCCGTGGCAATCTCGATTTCGCGGTACACCTGGACGGAGTCGCAGTTGATGATCTCGCCGTTGAAGCGGAGCGCCAACTCGATGCCGAGCGCGCTTTTGCCAGAGGCCGTCGGGCCAACCAACGCGATGACGGGGCGTAGGGTTTGGCTGGAGAGAGTCACACGCGGGAGTTGAGCAAGCGGATGATAATCACCGCCCAGATGATGAGCAGCACGACGAGCGACCCGATAATCTGTGCGCGCGAAAATTTCATCGCTCCGCTCCGGTCGACGGCGTTGGCGCGAGGAACTCCGTCAGTTGTTCGCCGGTCGGGCGCACCAATGCGCGGTCGCCGATGGCTAACACAGGCACGAGCCGCTGCCCGGTCAGACGATACATCGCACGCAGCGCACCGAAATCTCCGGCGACATCACGCTCCTGATAACGGATGTTGTGACCCGCAAGCCAGTCCCGCGCCCGCATACACAGAGGGCAATCAGGCACCACGAAAAGAGTCACGCGCGGTTGAGTTGATGAGAATGTATCGGCCATTTGAACGGTTGATGAATCTCGTCACTTGATTCAGTAAAGTTTGCTGATGTCGATCCCGCTGTAATAGGTTTTCAAAATCTTTTCATAACTCATGCCGGCGCGCGCCAGCCCATACGCGCCGAACTGACACATCCCGACGCCGTGCCCCCAGCCGCGTCCCGTGAAGACGAAGGCGCTGATGCGTCCGCCCTCGTCATAGCGACGGTCGATCACGAAGAGTTGCTCCTTCAAATCGAGCGCCGAACGAATCCGACCTCCGGCGATGTGGGCAGTGCCGTTCGTCCCCACGATCTCCAGATCAAGCACTCGCCGCGACACACCGCGCGCCGCGACGCGCAAATCAACAAGGGCGCCCGTGCGCCTGCTGTCACGAGCGAGCTTCGCGGCGACCTCGGACGGCGTGAGAATCACCGTCCAGTTGGCGTGCGGCGATGCTCGTTCCGGCGATGCTCCATCAGGATTAGGGCGAGCTTCAAGGTAGTCGACTTCGCCGCGCGCATCAAGGTGGTACGTCACCGGCTCGCCGCCGACCAACGTCACTTCGCGCGCCGCGTAGAGAGTCTCGCCGAACGCGCGGAACAGAAATGCCGTGGCGCTCAGAGAGAATCTTCGCTCGCTCGAAGCTTTCTTGTCGCGCAGCGTCAGCGCGCCGTTGACCGCCGGTCTCGCCAACGCCTTTTGTAATTGAAAAAAACCCCGCGCTTCGAGCAGCCGCGCCAGCGTTCGCAGTACGTGCCCGCGCGACATCGCCACACGCGGTCGCAGCGTCGCATCCTGATAAAGCGCGAGATGCCCGTCGCGGACCAGTAGCGCCACATCGGCACGGTGCGCGGCTGGGATTTCATCCGCGTCGCGGAAAGCCAATGTGTAATCGACATCGGTAGTGTTCAAGAGCACATCGCCGCGGCGCTCGCCATAAGCCGCGATGGCGAGCGCGGTGCTGAATCCCGGTGGACGGGTCACGTCGGCACTGATTACCGGCGCCCGTTGACGGGAGAGTGAGGCGACATCAATCAGCCACGCGCGCACTTCGTCGTTGCCGATTGGCGCGGCGAGCCATTCATCGGTCAATCGCGCGGGCAGCTTAAAGTTGTGGACGGCGAGAAGTGCCGCGTCACGCGCACTGGTGGCGTGCGCCGGGTCGCGCAGGTGTGCATGTTCCCGTGACGTGCGAACGGTAAACGGGGCGAAAGCATCGCGGCCCTCGTATGCGCACTCGCGCCCGCGCAGGTACAAAACTGGCTCGCCACCGAAAATGTTTTCCGCGTGCTCGGTGCGTCCGCCGCACGTCGAGGTGTAGAGCGCGTTGATCGGTTCGCCCTCAAAGGTGGCGACAAGTCCCTCAGTTTCAAACACCGCGCGGTCGCTCAGCGGGTGTTCCGTCTGCCGCCCGCCGTAAACCTGCGAGCGAATCGTCGGCAGAATGTCGAAGCCCTGCGCGGTGAACTGTCCGCGGCGATTCACTGCGTAAGTCCGCGCCGCGATGGCCTGCGCCTTCAGCGCTTCAATCTCAGAAGAGTTGCCCGCCGACATCTCATTCGGGACAACGCCGCGCACGTAATCTTCCAAGCCGACGACGTTAACGATGGTCAGCGTGCCGCGCTCGTTGGCGAATACTTCGAGGCGGCCCCGGTACGGTTTGTCATTGAACTTGACGGAATGCAGTTGCTCGTCGGTGGAAGAAAATGTCAGCGGCACGCGCGCTTGCAACAGCGGCACCGTCCCGCCGCCATAGACCATCGCCGCGCGCATCAACAGCGCCGGGGCGGGACGCGCCGCCAGACGCACGTTACTTTCCTTTGACGCACGTGGAGCCGGTGCGGTGCGTGCCGGTTCGCTGATGACCCTTGCTGCCTGCGTGCCACTCGCCCGCGTGATGCTCTCCGATGTGGAGTCTACCGGCGCGCGCGTCGAAGGGTATGGCGACAGCACGCGAGGTTCGATGCGCACACGCGCCACGTCGAGCGTCTGCGACGGGACGCCGTCAGCGGACGAAGTGACGAGTTGACTGGTGGTCGAGATTGATGCCGCCCGCGCATCGGTCGCCAGCCCGATTCTCATCATCGGCTCAGTGCTGCGTCGCGTTTCAGAATTAGTTGCTAACGTCGAAGTAGGGATCGAGGTTTGAGGCGTGGCTTGTTCGCTGACTACGTTCCCGTCGCTGATGCGGCGCGGTCGCGTCTGTTGATGCGGGGGCGTCTGATCTTGTGCGAAGCTCGGCGGCGGCACGACGAGCGCGCCTAGTGTGATGGATGTCAGTATCGACCTCAATAAAGTTGAACGCATCAACGAAAGCCTCAGGCTTCAGAGCGTGACAGGAAGGTTTAAGTCGTCGCCGACCCACCGCCTTTTCGCGAGTGAAAAGCTACACAAGTCCGGTTCGGTGATCGTTGCTTACGGCCTCCATTGGGTTTGAGCATCTGACATCGAACTTCGTTGCCTCTATCATGACTTATCGGCTGACTGTGAATGCTCTTTGCCGAACTCTCTCTGATAGTAGCTCAAACCGGGGAGAACATCTTGGCGCGCTTTGCGGCTTTCCTTGGCGCGCTTTGCGGTTAAAGTTTTGATC
>JALZJL010000193.1 GCA_030859785.1 Acidobacteriota bacterium | reverse complement strand
AGCGCATCCACGCCCCACACGGCGAGCAGCAGACCGAGCGTGCCGCCCGCGAACGCGAGCATCAAACTTTCAGTCAGAAGTTGCCGCACGACGCGCCAGCGTGCCGCACCGAGAGCGGAACGGATCGCCATCTCCCGACGCCTTCCGGCGGCGCGTGCGAGTAAAAGATTTGCCACGTTCGCGCACGCGATGAGAAGCACGAAGCCGACCGCGCCCAAGAGCACGAAGAGCGCCGTCTTGATCTCACCGGCGAATTGTTCGCGCACCGGCACTAGGTTGACGCCCCAGCCTTTATTGAAATCCGGGTACTGCGTTTCGAGGCGGCTGGCGATGCCGTTCATCTCCCCTTGCGCCCGTGTGAGCGGGACGCCGGGTTTGAGGCGTGCGACCGCCATCGGGAAGCGTCCACGGCGCACACGCCACGCTTCCGTATATTTGAACGGCGACCACATCTCGGCGGGCTTTCCCGTCAGCGAGCCTTCCTTGATGAACCACCGAAAGTCGGGAGGCAGCACGCCGATCACCGTCACCGCCGAACCACTGAGCGTCAACGTCTTGCCGATGATGTCAGGGTCGGCGCCGAAGCGACGCTGCCACAGGCCGTGACTCAAAATCACAACGTCATCACGCCCTTCTTCCGCGTCTTGGGGCGTGAACGCGCGACCCAAAACAGTTTCGACGCCGAGCAGCGCGAAGAGATTCGGGGTCGTCATTTGCCCCGCGATTTCTTCCGGTTCGCCCGCGCCGGTCAGGTTGACGCGCGTGTCGTAAAATGAGGCCATTTCGTCGAACACATCTTGCTGGTCTTGCCAGTCGAGAAAGTTCGCGGGCGAGATGGTGTTCTGCGGGCGGCTGCGCGGGCGATTGTTCTCCCACACCATAACCACCCGATCCGCATGCCGGTAGGGTAGTGCACGCAATAACACCGCGTTGACGACTGAAAAGATCGCCGTGTTCGCGCCGATGCCAAGCGCCAGCGCGAGCAAAGCAACGACGGTAAAGCCGGGGCTTTTCAGCAGCATCCGCACGCCGTAGCGCATGTCTTGAAAGAGTGTCTGCATATCAACTCCTCAACGTCGGTTTGTCTCTCTTCTTCGTCCGCGACAACCAGGATTGCGACCCGCCAGCGCAGTCGCTACAATCACCCTCGCCGATTAACAAAAGCCGAGCGAAAACTTTATGAGCACCCAAACTTTCAATCTGCACGCAATCATCGAGAGTCTTCCTGCCGGCAGCTTCGTTGTCCTCCCCGACGTCAATTGGAACGAGTACGAAGACTTGCTCGAACAGATTGGCGAGAGCCGCGGCGTGCGCACCAGTTACTGTGACGGGAAGCTACAAATCATGGTCGTTTCATCCAAACACGAAAAGTACGCATGGTTTATCGGGCGCCTAATCAGCACTTTAAGTCTCCGCCTGCGCATCAACATCCTTTTTTTCGGCGCGCCGACGATGAGAAAGGAGAAACGGCGCAAAGGACTCGAGCCCGACGCTTGTTTTTATGTGCAGAGCGCACCGCTGATCGGTAATCGGATGCAGCTTGACTTCACCACCGACCCGCCGCCCGACATCGCGGTCGAGATTGATATCTATCACGGCTCAATTTCCAAGTTTCCGATCTACGCGGCGCTCGGCGTCGGCGAAGTCTGGCGCTACGACGGCGAGCAACTACAGATTCATCTGCTCAAGCAAGATGCATACGTCCCGGCGACTGAGAGTCAAGCTGTGCCGATGCTTACCGGCGACATCCTCACGAACTACCTCGCGCGTCTGCGGGATGAAGGCGAGATGCAGGTACTCGTCGCCTTCGATGAGTGGCTACAAACCCAGGCAGGGGCCGGGGGACAGGGGCCGGGGGACAGCTAAAGCACATTCTCTTACTCCGGCTTCAACATATAAGTACCGCGTGCCTACCTATTCAGATGTTCGGTTGCCTCTGATGTTCACCCGACCCCTGGTCCCCGCCACCCCTTCCCATACTTCCCAAAACTTTCCTTAGTTTGCGGTTTAAGAAAGCGGTGTGCCATTGATGGGCCGCGTATTTTGTCTTGGAATCTTAGCTTCGTGACGACTCACAACGTGAGCGACGACCTTTGTTGTCCGATTGCGGGACTGCGCAATCCCGCAATCGGAACTTGATATTGAGATCGTTTCATAACGTCTGATACTCGCAATGACTATCCCATTGGAAATTCAGCCAAGCACCATCAAGTCATTTGAAGAATTTAGTGATGGCGTCTGTTAATTTGACTAAACTATAAGGGTCGGGCGTGATGGGCGCGGCGAGCGGGAAAGGGCGCACGGCGTACTTAGAGATGAATGAGAGCTATTGCGGTTTGGGCGGGCTTGGTTCGGCGCTTCTGCGCGGCGAAAGAATGAGCTTATAATCGCTCGCAATTCGACTTGAATTTCCCTCAGCATTACGACGGAGGAAGACAATTGATAAGTGCAGAAGCTACGAACGCCGAAGCGAGTCTCCGCGCGACATCGACGACAACGGAACACCACGATCACACAGCATTGATTGAAGAGGCGTGCCCGAACTGCGGCGCGCGTTTGACAAGGCATTACTGCGCCGAGTGCGGGCAGCGACGCATAGATCATCACGAGTGGTCGGTCGGACACTTCCTGCACCACCTCGCGCATGAGATTGTCCACCTCGACGGCAAGATATTCCGCACGATCTTCGCGCTGCTGTTTCGACCCGGCGTGCTGACCGCCGATCACCTCGCGGGGCGGCGCGGCGGTTACGTCAACCCGATTCGCGTGTATCTGACAGCGGGCGCGCTGTTCTTCTTTTTCGGCGCGTCGGCGTTTCTCGCGGCGAGCGGCGTGCGGCAGACGGAGATGAACCGCGTGCTCGCACCCGCCGCGGTGCGGCAGAACATCGCGCCCGAATTGGTGTACGAAAAGTTCAAGGCGAAGCTGAAGACCGCGCTGCCGCTGCTGCGCGCGGCGAGCGTGATCGTCGCAGCGCTGTTCCTCGCCGGTTTGTACTACGGCGCGCGGCGTTATTACGTGGAGCAGCTGATCTTCGCCCTGCACTTCTTCGCGTTCGACTTCGCGCTCACGTCGTTGAGCGCGATACCGATTCAGTGGTTCGATCTGCGCGCCGAGAATAGCTCTTACTGGTTGCTCGGCGTGCCGTCGATGGTGCTGCTGCTAGTCTATGCAATCGTCGCGTTGCGGCGCGTTTACTGGCAAGGGTGGGGACGCACCATCACCAAAGGCGTGACGTTCTTCGTGCTCTTCATAGGTTTGCAGATGTTCGTCTACGTTATCGCGATATTCGCCGCCGTCACGCTCACCATTAAGAGTTGAACGACGGGTGTGTTCAGCGGCGGGCGACTGACTCGTCGTACAGCGCAAGACGGTCACCCTCATTTTGTCCTTCCGCTTTCATCCAATTCGGACGTGATCGTGCCCCGTCGCCAGCTTGCTGTAGCAGTCAGCACTGTCTGTCTTGATCGCCTGCGAAGACAAATAAAAGCCCGCGTCCGTTCGGCGGACGCGGGCTTTCGATGATCGGAGCGATTCCGTGCGTAAGTTAGATTAGTAGCGGTTGTGACGAGCAAAGACCGGGTGGTTCCGCGAGCCGGCACCGCGGCGATAATAGCCGTTACCACGTCGACGATCATTGCGACTGTTATTATACTGAGGACGGCGGTCGTTATCGCGACGTTGGCTACGAATGTAGCGATCCTGTTGACGCTCGTCGCTGCGAATCTCACGCCGCTCTTCGCGAGTCATTGTACCGTCCGAACGATAGCCGCGCCGCTCAGCGCGAATCTGCTGCTCGCGTTCGCGTATTTCACGAGCTTCGTCGCGCGTGATCTGGCCGGAGCGGACGCCGCGCCGAACGCGTTGACGATCTTGATAGTCGTTAGAGCGTCCGCCTCGATTGCGATTCTGCGCCAACGCCTCGGTAGAGCCTGCCAGAAGCAATGCGATGGCACTCATCAGAAGAAATTTTTTCATTGTTTAATTCTTTCTTTGAAGTTAGGTGCTGAGCGGTCTTTCATGTAGGCCGCGGTGAATCGGAAGAAGTGTTGATCACCGCTCGCGCATCGGTCTCTGTTTGATGGCGGCTTTTCAGCACCAAGTAATGATCCCTACACGAACGGGAGTCGGCAACCAAATCGTTCCCGACTCCCTTTGATGACTATCTCTCGTCAATCCGTTTTAGTAACCCCGATAGCCATCCTCATAGCCGGTCCCGAATCCCTCGCGAAAATACCGGCGGTACAATTCGCGGTCACCAAGCCGTGAGCTGTAATCTTCCGTCGCCTTCTGGTAGTCGCCCTCATCACGGTAGTCGAAGCGGTCACCGTTACGGCGGTCTTTGCGGCCATCCTCGATACCATTGTTGTAGCCCGCGTTCAGGGCCGTCTGCCGAAGTTGAAACGAGCCGCCGTAGTTGTCGTATCGATCCCAGTCTCGCCCGCGGCGCTCTCCGCGTCTCTCTTGCCGATCTTCGCGCC
>JALZJL010000441.1 GCA_030859785.1 Acidobacteriota bacterium | reverse complement strand
ACCATGCACGGCGGGCGCAGCCCGCCTCTAAACGGATTCAGTGCTTTTACGAGACCTCTATTATTTATGAAGCGACTCAAACTCTCTAAAGAGAACGCACGCGGACTTCTTTGAAGTAGACTGAGGTGCGCGTGCTGCGTTCGTAGTCGTCGTGGTTCTGAAGTCCGATGTAACCGGACGGCGGGCGCGGGCCACGTTCCGGTTCCCACTCCTTCGTCCGCTCCGGCGGCGTCTGCTTCGGGTCGAAGTCGTTGATCTTAGTGCCGTTCAGCGTAATGCTGACGAGGTCGCCCTTCAGGGTGATCTCCATTGTGTTCCATTCGCCAGGCGGCTTGCTGGCTCCGGCGGCTGCCTTGCCGAGCGAGTAGACGGCACCGGTGCGGTGATACTCGTTCTGCGCATCGAGTATTTGCACTTCATAGCCGTGATGCACCGCGAACCATTCGTCTTTGGGTTTGTCGGCGATGCGGACAAAGACGCCGGAGTTCGAAGACTCGTGTGTTCCCTTATAGACGACGCGGATCACGCAGTCGCCGAACTTCTCGCGCGTGTACCACAGCAGGCCCATGCCGCCTTCGGTGCGGAGCATCCCGTCTTCAATGACGAAGCTGCCGGGGCCGAGGTGCTGCCAGCCGTCCATATCGCGGCCATTAAAGAGTTGTCGCCACTCCTTCGATTTGGCCGTTGATTTAACCGGGCCGCCCGGCGCCGCAGTCTGTGCGACGCAGGCAGTGACAAGCACAAACATCATCAGCGTCACAGCGATTGAAATCTTTTTCATTTGTTATATCCCTTCAAATACATCCCTTTGAATTCTGATCCAGGTGGGTTGACGTGTGAATGATAGCTGCACTGCAAACCCGCGAGCAACTGACGGAGGCCGTTAGAAGGCTCACGGCGAAAAAGTTTGACACGTCCGGAATCTTTTGTTGTATATTGCGATTTCATTCATTCATGCAGAGGAATCCTTCCTGATTTCAGATTGAACAATTCAGACCCGCCACTTAAGGAGGCATGTATGACTCTTATTTCCAGAGCATCGATGTTGCTCGTCGGTTGCTGCTTGTTAAGCGTTTTCTCTTCCACCCTGTCGGCTCAGGAATTCCGCGCCACCGTTAATGGCCGCGTCATGGATGCAGCGGGCGCCGCGATGCCCGGCGTCACCGTGACGGCGCGTAACACACAGAGCAACCAGACGGCGACTGCCACAACCGGTGGCGAAGGCAACTACGCGATCCCGTTCCTTCAGCCCGGCACCTATGACATCACCGCGGAGATGTCCGGCTTCAAAAGGTCAACGCGCAGCCAGCAGGTGCTCTCCGTCGGGCAGACAGCGACGATTGATATTCAACTCGAAGTCGGCGACATCGCGGACACGGTGACGGTCGTCGGCGACACCGCGCTGCTCGATGAAAGTAAGGCCGACCGCGGCATGGTGATTGACAACACGCGCATCACCGAACTCCCTTTGAACGCGCGCAACCCGTTCATGCTGTCCACGCTCTCGGCCGGCATCACCTACAACGGCCCGGCGATTTACCAGCGCCCGTTCGACAACGGCGCGATTGCCGACTGGTCGATCAATGGCGGGCAGAACCGCAACAATGAATTCCTGCTTGATGGCGCGCCGAACAACTCGATTCAGGGCGGCAACAACATCGCGTATGTTCCGCCGGTTGATTCGGTTGGTGAGTTTAAGATCATCACCAACGGTTACGACGCGCAGTATGGTCGCAGCGCCGGCGGCACCGTCAACGTCTCGACCAAATCCGGCGGCAATGATTTCCACGGCACCGTCTACGAATTCGCGCGGCGCAAATGGCTTGACGCCAACTACCTGGCGTTCAAAGCGCAGAAGCCGCCGCGCGACAAGCCCGCTCACTTCCTCGATCAATACGGCTTCGAGATTGACGGCCCCGTTTTCCTGCCGCGCTTTGGCGAGGGCGGTTCGCCGTGGCTCTACAACGGCAAAAACAAAACCTTCTTCATGTTCAACTACGAAGGTTACAACGAAGGCACGCCCAATCCGGCGACACTCACTTACCCGGACGAGAAACAGCGGCGCGGTGATTTCAGCGACCTGCGCGACTCGAATGATAATCTGATCCAGATTTACGATCCGAACACCGGCACTGACGGATCGAACCGCACCCCGTTTCCGGGCAACATCATCCCCGCCAACCGGATCAACGCAATCGCCCAGCAGTTGCTGAACTTCTACCCGCTGCCGAACAGTACACCGCCATCGGGCAGCGACCGCTTTCGCAACAACTACTTCTTCGCGCCGAACGTCGCGGCGGATACCTTCCGTAATTACATTTTTAAGATTGACCAGAATTTTGGCGACAGCGACAAGCTGTTCTTCCGCTACGGCTACAACAAGCGTACCGAGTCGCGCATCTTCAACGGAATCTCCGGTAATCCGGCGGAGGATTCGCAGGGGCCGCTCGAGCGCGTTAACTACACCGGCGTAGTTGATTATGTGAAGACCCTCAGCCCGAGCGCGATTCTCAACTTGCGCGTCGGCGCGAACCGTTACATTGAAGCGGCGCGCACTGAAATTGCGCTTGGCTTCGACCCGGCGACGCTCGGCTTCCCGGCGTCTTACGCAGCGGACATCCCGATCCCGATGTTCCCGCGCTTCAACTTCGCCGACTATCAGAACCTCGGGCGCGGCGGCTTCAACCGCGAGCCGACGAACGTCTACAGCTTCCAGCCGAATATGACGTTAATTCGCGGCAGCCACACGACGCGCCTCGGACTTGACATGCGACTGACGCAGTACGCACAACTGTTTAGCGGTCGCGGAGCCGGCGAATTCAACTTTAACCGCAACCTGACGCGCCGCAACTTCAATAACGACCAGAACCAGGGCCGGCCTGCGGGAGTCGCCGAAATCAGCGGCAACTCGATTGCTTCTTTCCTCCTCGGCGCGCCGGCCAGTGTGTTCGTCGAGAATAACGTGTTTCCGATTTTCATCTGGAAATACTATGCGCCGTGGGTGCAGGACGACTGGAAAATAACGCGCCGCCTGACGCTCAACATCGGTTTGCGCTGGGACTTTAACAGCCCGATTAAAGAGCGTTTCAACCGTCTCAACTACGGCTTCGATCCGAACGTCGTCAACCCGGTGTCGGCGCAGATTGATCAAACCAGATTCCCTGGGCTACAGGTCAAAGGCGGAGTCGGCTTTGCCGGCGTCAACGGCAATCCTGAGTACCCGTATAAGTTCGATAAGAACAACATCCAGCCGCGCGCCGGTTTCGCCTACTCGTTAACTGATCGGACGGTGATTCGCGGCGGATACGGACGGTATTACCTCAACCCGACCGGCACGACGACGAGAAACGGATTCAGCGGCACGACGGATTCCGACGTCAGCCCGGACGGCGGGCGCACGTCCAACTTTAATTTCTCGAATCCGTTCCCGAACGGTTTGATTGATCCGCTCGGAAGCGCGGGCGGGCTGCTGACTTTCGTCGGGAGAAGTCCTAACTTTTCAAGCCCGAATTTCAAGATTCCTTACGTTCATCAATTTTCATTCGGCGTGCAGCGCCTACTTCCGTTCAGCACCGTTTTGGAGGTGAGCTACGTCGGCAGCCGCACGCGCGACGAGCAAAGTTCGTTTGGTGGTTACAACGAGCCGAGCCTTGCATTCCGCAACCAGTGCGACCCGTCGAAGGGGGGCAATCCCGCTTTCTGCGACCAGCAACTTCCGAATCCGTTCCGCGGCATCGAAGCGTTTCGTGGGACGAGTCGCTTCAGCAACGCGACGCTCAGCCGCTACGATCTGGCGCGCCCGTTTCCGCAGTTCGGTTCGATTACCCAATTTGAAAGAAACGACGGGCGCATCTGGTACAACTCCCTGCAGGTCGTCGCCAACAAACGCCTGACCCGCGGAGTGACGGTCGCCGGCACTTACACTTTCTCGAAGATGATTGAGGAGAACGGTTTTCTCGACAACGTCGCGGGCACCATCCAGCGCAGCGTCTATTTCTCCGACCGTCCGCACCGCGTCACCGCGTCAGGCGTGTGGGAACTGCCCATCGGGAAAGGGAAGATGCTCTTCGGGGATGCCAACGGGTTCATTGATCGGGTCATCGGCGGTATCGAGTTCGCCGGGTCGTTCATCTACCAATCAGGGCGACCGTGGGATTTACCCGGCAATGCCGAGTATGTGAAGAACGCGGAGAACCCCGACCCGGAGAAATTCCGGGGGAACAATAATCAGTTCAACCCGGCGGACTACATTCTCGGCATCACGCCGTGCGTCGGGCGGCGAAACAACAACGGCACCGTGACCCTTATTCCGAACTCAGTCAACCTCGGTTGCACGGAGCCGAATTTCATCATCCGGGCGAACTTTGAAGAGCGCCGCACCGCGTTCCGCGACTCCGGCCTCCGGCGACCTTCCTTCACCCAGTTCGATATGAACTTCGCGAAGCGCATCCGCATCAGGGAATCAATGAACGTGCAACTGCGCGCTGAATTCTTCAACGTCACCAACACGCCGATGTACGATGAACGCAACTTCGTCAATAACCCGGACGACCCGCAGTTCGGTCGCATCAACAAAATCACGACCACGCAATCGAACTTCCCGCGCCAGATTCAACTGGCTGTGAAGTTCAACTTCTAACCGCTTCGGAAAACCACACTGATAGCCGGGGGCGATTGATTGCGATGACGATCAGCAACCCCCGGCTATTCTCATCTGTAGCGCTCGTCGCCGGACCTGCTTCAATGTGTTGTCGCGGTGTTTTTCTCTGCGTCGCCCTCGCGTTCAGCGTCGTCGTCGCCGCCGCTCAGATGGTTGTTGCCAAAAGGGCAATCCGGTACGGCGATGTTCCGCGTGAGCTTCGCAATTTGCTGTCGAAACAGGGCATTAGTGAAAACAACTTCGACGCTTATGTCGCCTCGCTCAACCGGCGCACCACGGAGCGCGAAACGGTCGGCGAGAACGACCATCTCATTTATTACATTCTTCAGTCTGAACGCTTCACGCGCCGACCACGCATTGAGCCGGCCTTAAGCGCCGCTGAATTCGTGCAGCAGTTGAGCCCAGAAGAGAAGTCGCGCTACCTCAGCAACACACCGCTTCTTCCGCCCGTCGGAAAACTTCCCGTCGCTGCCGCTGAAAGAATTAATGACTTCCTCAAGGCCGTAAAAAACCCGGCCTCCAATGAACGGCTCGCATACTTTCGTCGCTTCCTCGAGAGGGAAAAGCCCGCGCGTGAATCTTTGTTTCAGTATCTGTTCGCGCAGTACGCGCGAGCGATGAAGTTTCTTTACGACAAGGAGTTCGTCGCGCGCGAGATCAGCGACCCACAGAACCTGGCCGCATTCATCGCGCCGCTGTATCAGGAACGTGGGCACAGCACCGACACGCAGATCGAGGCCAACTTCGCCGTCTACCTCGCGCTCGCGGTCATCAAAGCTCAGGCCCCGGCGACGCGCTTGAACAGCGTGCTGATTGTCGGCCCCGGCCTCGACTTCGCGCCGCGCACGGATTTGATTGACCTCTTCGCGCCGCAGAGCTATCAACCGTTCGCCATCACCGACGCACTGCTCGGGTTGAAGCTGAGCGACCCGGCGCGACTGCGTATTCACTGCGTCGACATCAACGACCGCGTCGTTAACCATCTTCAGCGAGTCAGCGAACGTCAGCCGGTGCGACTCTCGATTCTGTCGGGCGTCGCCGACACAGACGCACGCCCGCTCTCCGCCGAGTACAAAAATTATTTTCAACAACTGGGTCAGAGCATCGGCACCCGGTCGACGCTCGACAAACTGCCTCGGCGATACGAACGCCATTTGAGCACGTCGCTTGAGGTGCGCCCCGACGTGGCAGCGATGGTCAGCGCCGAACAACTGAACATCGTGACCAAGCGCGCCGATGCTTCGACGGAGTACGATCTGGTGATCGTCACCAACGTCTTTCCGTACTTCAACACGACGGAACTGCTGCTCGCGCTATCGAACATCGAATCGATGACGGGCCGGGGCGGTTACCTCATCCACAACGAACCGAGGCCGGAGTTGTTCTCGCTGGCGAAGCTGCAAGGGCTTCCCGTCATCCAATCGCGGACGGTGCTGATCGCATCAGGCCGGGGCGCGCCGCTGTATGACGGGGTATGGACGCATCGGAAACGTTAGTCGTGTTTCCGATGCTCAAAAGAGGCGAACACTTGCGGCGGTCAACCCTGGCGCAAAAAAGCGGGCGAGGTTTGACCACGCCCGCTTCGCTTTTTTTGATGGGTTGATTCGCTTAAACCAACTCGGTCTTGCCAGGCACGGCGACCGCCGGTACAGGCATGTTGGAACTCCAATCGAGTTTGGTGGGCATCAGGACTTCCTGCGAGTTAAGCGCCTGTTCCCACGTCACGGTCTTGCCGGTGTATGCCGACATGCGACCCATGATCGCGGTCAACGTGGTCTCGGCGACGGACTTCAATTCGTTGATCGGCTTACCGGCGCGCACGCTGCTAATCAGGTTAGTGTGCTCAAGCACGTACGCGCTCTTCGGCTTGTCGTTGTAGCGCCACTCGTTCGCGCCGGTGATGAGTTGGCGGTTCGACTGCGACACATAAGTGCCCTTGGTACCGACCAGAGCTTCCGACACGTTGCCGGTCGTCCCATCGATCTGCCGACACATGCTCATCATGTGGACGCCGTTCGGGTACTCATAATCAATCGCGAAGTGGTCGAAGATGTGGCCGTATTCGGGACTGGTGCGCACTTGTCGACCGCCCATACCGGTCGCTTTCGCGGGGTGCGCGTTCATCGCCCAATTGCTCACGTCGATGTTGTGCACGTGCTGCTCGACGATGTGATCGCCGGACAGCCAGGTGAAGTACAGCCAGTTGCGCAGTTGCCACTCAAGGTCGCTCCACTCCTTCTGTCGATCCTTCTTCCACAGTCCACCCTGATTCCAATAGGCGCGCGTCGCGACGATGTCGCCGATGGCACCGCCCTGAATGCGCTTCATCGCTTCGTTGTAACCGACATCATGCCGACGCTGCGTCCCGGCGGCGATGTGCATGCCTTTTGTTTTCGATTGCTCGTAAGCTTCCAACACCATTCGGATGCCGGGGCCGTCGACCGCGACCGGCTTTTCGGTGAACAGTGTCTTGCCAGAAGCGACCACCGCTTTGATGTGCTGCGGGCGGAAGCCCGGCGGCGTCGCAAGAATGATGTAGTTGACATCGCTCGCATTGATGACTTTCTCGTAAGCATCGAAGCCGACAAAGGTGCGCTCCGGCGTGACGGCGACGGTATTGCCGAGCTTCTTGATCTCCGGGTCTTCGGCGAAGCCTTTGAACTTCGTCATCGCTTCGTCAATGCGGTCTTTGAAGACATCGCCGATGGCGACGATACGGACGCCGGGTGCGGCCATCAGCACATCCTTGATGGCGCCGGCGCCACGCCCGCCGACGCCGACGACGCCGACTCTGATTTCGTCGCTCCCTTGCGCGTACGCGCCGGGAATGATGTTCATGTGAGCCGCCACCGTCGTCCCGACCGCGGCGACGGTCGAGGTTTTGAGAAAGTCGCGGCGGGTGTGTGCGGCGCGATTTTGATCGTCTGTCTTTCTGCTCATCTTGCGATTCTCCGTTTCGTTAAATAATTCAGTTGTTGATGACGGAACACGAGTGGCGACTCACGTTTTCACTCTGCCCCTTGAAGTGTTTGAGACGGGCCGGAGGGCGGCTTGCGGCAACATTGATACTGGTCTCGCATCGCCCCCGACGTAAATCATGCGCTATCAGTTCGGACTGGTCTTAACTACTTTCGACTTCAGGCCCTTCAAATTCTCCTGCTCTTCGAGCGGACGCACAATACGGAAACCGACGTTGGTCGCTTCGGTGTGCCACCAGATGCTCTGCGGCACTTGCGGGTCCTGGCGGCTCCAACTCTTATCCGAAGCCTGACGAGCGGCGCTGCGGGCGAGCTTCGCGTCCTGATCCCAGCCGCCGCCGCGCGCGACGTGGGGATAGCGCCGCTCGGTCGGCAACACGACCGGCGACAGAGCAGGCACGCCCGGCTTGAAGGTCGCGTAGAACTTCGGGTCGTAGTGATCGATGACCCACTCGGCGACGTTGCCGTGCATGTCGAACAATCCGAACGCATTCGGCTTCTTGGTGCCGACGGCGTGCGGTCCACCGTACTCTTTGTCGCCGACCCATGCATACTCACTCAACTTCTTAGGGTCGTCGCCGAACGAATAAGCCGTCTTCGTACCGGCGCGTGCCGCGTGTTCCCACTCGGCCTCGGTCGGCAGGCGATAGGTCTTGCCGGTCTTCGCCGACAGCCAGCGGCAATACTCCATCGCCGCATGGTGCGTAATGCTGATCGCCGGCAAGCGACCCTTGCCGTAGCCGAATGATTCGTCGGCGTAAGGCGGCGTCGGGCGCGTCACGGCGTCGGCGGACTTGTCCGTTTCGGCATTAGTCGCGGTCGTCGGCGGTGGTGTCTTTAGTCTTTGGGCAAAGGCGAATTGATCGTACTCGTCCCACGTCACTTCGTTCTTGCTCATCCAGAACGGGCGGACGGTGACCTCATGCGCCGGGCCTTCATCGGCACCCCGCCCCGCTTCGCTCTCAGGACTACCCATCGCGTAAGTGCCACCCGGAATCGGAACCATTTCAAACTTAACGTTGGCGCCCGGCATCGTCTCGACGTAAGGCCTCATGTCGGCGGCGGGCGCGCTCGCCTGCTGCGCGGAGGTGGCGCCGGCGGAATGATGTCGCGGCATCTCCCAAAGCAAAAGCAGGGAGGAAAAAATTAAGCAAATCCCGGTGAAGATGTAACGAGGCACTGGCTTTGACTCCCCAAAATACTTGATGTGCAATCTATAAACGGCGTGGTATGATTCGCGCTCATGCGCTTCAGACCTGCCTTCCAGCGAGACTTTCAAACATGATCTTGAGACGACACTCAGTCGCGGCATGCGTCATTTTACTAATCGCCGCAACTCATCATCTCGCTCACAAATTGGATTTAACTCGGTTTGAATATTCACAGGCGCACATGGGGACGCGCTTCAGGGTTGTGCTCTACGCGACGGATGTCGAAACGGCAAACCGTGCGGCGAAAGCTGCCTTTGATCGCGTGGCGCGGCTGGATAATACCATGAGCGACTATCGCGAGACGAGCGAGTTGATGACGCTCTGCCAGCGGGCGGGTGGTGCGCCGGTCGAGATCAGTGCCGACCTTTTTCACGTCCTCGCCTATTCGCAAAAGATCGCGGCGCAGACGAATGGTGCGTTCGACGTGACGATGGGGCCGGTGGTGCGCCTGTGGCGGCGTGCGCGCCGCACGCAGGTGATGCCTGACCCACGGCGTCTGGCCGAGGCGCGCAAGTTAACCGGTTTCGCGAAGCTGCATCTCGATCCCCGCAAGCGGACGGCGCGACTTGAAAAAAGCGGGATGCTGATTGACCTCGGCGGCATCGCCAAAGGTTACGCAGCCGACGAGGCGATTAAAGTTTTGCGGCAGCACGGCATCACACGCGCGCTCGTCGCGGCGGGCGGCGATGTGGTAATCGGCGACGCACCGCCGGACGCCGCCGGGTGGACTATCGGCGTTGCGCCGCTTGACGCGCCCGGACAAACTCCGGGACAGGCTCCGGCGAACTTCCTGCTTCTCAAACACGCCGCGGTGTCGACCGCCGGTGACGCCGAGCAGTACGTCGAGATCGGGGGCGTGCGGTACTCGCACATCGTCGACCCGCGCACCGGACTCGGCCTCACCGGGCGGAGCAGCGTGACGGTCGTCGCGCCGGACGGCATCACCTCTGATAGCATCGACACCGCCGTCACCGTGCTCGGCCCACAGCGCGGGCTGAAGCTGGTCGACTCGACGCAGGGCACGGCGGCATTGATTCTTCAATCAACGGAGAGCGGAGTTAAATCCTTCGCGTCGAGGGCTTGGGAACGTGTTCCGATGACCAGCCGCATTGATTCCAGATTGAGTCCAGGGAATAATAAATTTTCTCATTGAGAAAGGAATGTCACGATGAAGCGAAGAGATTTTTTGGTCACAGGCATGGCCTCTGGTGCAGCAGCAATTTC